>NZ_MBLN01000092.1:0-89592 GCF_001854645.1 Pseudofrankia sp. EUN1h
GCCGGGCTTTCAACCGGCCGTGGTCGGCCTCGA
Source organism: Pseudofrankia sp. EUN1h (assembly GCF_001854645.1). NCBI lineage: Bacteria > Bacillati > Actinomycetota > Actinomycetes > Frankiales > Frankiaceae > Pseudofrankia > Pseudofrankia sp. EUN1h. The sequence goes on from NZ_MBLN01000092.1 coordinate 34, forward strand.
TCGGGTTGTTCGCGTAGCGGGCGTCCACGTGGTGAGCAGCAGGCAGTTGCTCGTCGAGGACGCGTGGGTAGGCCGGGGCCCGGTCGGTGGTCACCTCCACCGGGCGACGACCATGCGACAACGTGGCGGTGAAGAACCGACGCGCCGCGGCCAGGTCCCGATTCTCGGAGGCGAGTACGTCGATGACCTGCCCGTACTGGTCGATCGCTCGGTACAGGTAGCGCCACCGGCCCGCGATCTTGACATATGTCTCGTCCGTGAACCACCTGTCGCCCGGGCTGTGGCGACAGGGCCGGGCGGCGTCGATCAGCAGCGGGGTGAACCGGCGGACCCACCTGTACACGGTCACGTGATCAACGTCGACGCCGYGTTCGGCGAGCAACTCCTCGATGTCCCGGTACGACAACGCGAACCGCAGATACCAGCGAACTCCCAGAACGATCACCTCCGGTGGGAACCGGAAGCCGGCGAACTCCGAGGCCGAGACCGGGACCGGCGGATGAGGACGGCGGTGCGCCATCATCCGATCATGCCTGGCCGCCGGGACGGACCACAGCGTCCACCGACGCAACAGTGCGCGGTCAGTAGTAACCGGTCGGCAGCGTCTCCCATGAACGCCTCAAATGATCGTTTCTCATCCGCGCGCACCCTCGGCTCCGATCGGCTGGGGTCCTCGTCCACCTCGCCGGGCAACGGCCATTCCGCTGGCCGGCCTCGTTCACGGTTCCAAACGCGCCTGGCCCGCCCCGCTATGCGCCGACATCCGCCTGTCCGGCTCCTGGCGACCAAACGAGATCGACGGACCGGCTTCAGTGAGACGCCTAGGGATGCGGCCCCAGGGCTGCCCTGGTCAGAGCCTTGATCACGGGCCAGGTCTGCTTAGACGGGGCAGTCGAACGGATCCGACGCACCCATACGGCCTTGCACGACCTGCTCGCCGCTGGCCACACCGAGCGGGCGATCGCCCGCCAACTGCGGATGGGACGCCGCACCGTCCGCAAGTTCGCCCAGGCCGCCCGATCCGATTCAGCGCCGCCTACCGAATCTCCGACGGGACGCTGATCAGCGCCGACGCGCTGGCTGACCCCTCTACCTGATCTTCGTTCGGGTGTGTGGCTGGCTGACGCTGCTCGGTCGTTCATCGGCGTCCAAAGGACATCGAGTTGCTCGTCCTTCGGCACGTGGTCGCAGTGCCGCGACGCGCCCAGCCCAAGCCGCGGTGGAACTGGGCGGACCAGACCATGATCAACGCGCCGACGGAGCGCGTTGTCCATCTTCGACAAATGACCAGCCCGGGTTGCCCTAACCCGGACAGTCTATTGGTGTGTTGAAATTGACAACACGACCATCCCGCTAATCAAGCGGCATTGGGTTCGAGTCCCTCGTCGGCTTGATCAATATGACCTGACCGAAGAACGGATGGAGCAGACGCACGGCCACAGCCGCAACGGTGACCTGATGGCTCGTCCCCAGGGCCGGCGGTCCAGCCCCGGGGACGATGGTCAGCGGCTGTCGACTACTTGAAGTCGGTGAACGTGGGCTCGGACCAGGTTGGTTTTGCGGTGACCGGCCAGCAGATGAAGGGCTTGGACCTGCTACCGGCGACGGGTTCGAACGCGCCGTTGTGGACCTTGACGGCGGAGATGCACTTCTGCTTGTAGCCGTGGGTCACCGGGTCGCCCTCGGTCGGGGATTCGTGTTGGCGGGTCCAGTCGATCGGGTTGATGATCCCGTCAGCGCTGTAGGCGGTCATCTTGTTGGTGGCGGCGATGACGGAGGCACGGGAGAACGATGAGCCCGCGGCCTTGATGCCCTGGTAGGCGAGGTCGGCGTCGATCCAGCCGATCATGGCGTTCTCGGTCACGTCGGCCTCGGTCTTGCCCATCCAGGTGATGAAGTCCTTCAGCCCGGAGGTACCCGGGTCGGCCTCGAACGGCCGGAAGGTGGACAGGACGTAGTCGCCCTCGAACAGGCTGCCGGCGTCCGCGACGAACTTCTGGTCGTAGGTGTTCTGGTGGGCCATCGGAACCGCGCCCATGCCCTGGCGTTCCATTTCCTGGGCGAAGGTCTTCATGCTGTTGAGGTCGACGCAGCCGATGACGAGCTGGACTCCGGCCCTTTTCATGGCGGTGACCTCGGGGCCGACGCCGTTCGGTAGGCCGAACGGGAGGCTGTCGTTGAGATAGACGACCTTCTGCCCGAACTGGCCGCCGTACTGGTCGATGGACTTGACCACTCCGTTCGCGCAGTTCTTGGAGACCGCGGAGACCCCCAGCCCGAGCGCCGCGATCTTGGTGGCACCGGCGAGCTTGGCCAGATAGGTCCAGTACACCTGGGTGCACTCGATGCAGAAGGCGCCGGAGCTGGCGAAGATCGAGTCGTTGCCGGCCATCTCGGTGCTGTTGGCGGGGAGTGCGTAGAGGGGGATCTTGGCGGCGGCGAGGGTCTTGAACCCGCTGCCGACGACCGGTGCCGCGAACGTGGCGAAAGTGTCGTTCGAGGAGGTGATCTGCAGCGCGCCCTGCTGGTTGCTACCCAGCTGATCGTCGATCGTCCTCGAGACCACCAGTTTGCGGCCGTCGAGGCCACCTTCGCTGTTGCGGTAGGCGAAGTAGGCGTTGACCCCGGACAGGAAACAGTCCAGGAGGCAGGTTCCCAGCGGGTTGTTGGACTTGGTCCCGAGCATCGCGAAGCGGATCTCGTCGTCGGTGACGCCGGGTCCGGTGGGTTTGCCCTGCGCCGCGGCGGAGTCGTTCGCGGCCGACGTGCCCGAGTTTCCGCCCGCCGAGTTCGAACAGGCCGTCACGGCGAGTGCGAGTGCGACCAGGAGAACCGTCAGCCGGCCCAGCCTACGGCCAGTATGGCCTCCACGCGGACCGCCTCCAGCCGCGTCGCGCTGCCTGATGCCAGATTTTCTCACGTATTTCTTCCTCCTCAGAAGTGCGAATTCTTCCCTGTTCGGCATCGCGAACGCCGATCCCGCTCCCGCCCCGACGGGTCCTGCCGAGTGGAGACGCTCGGAGCCGACCAGGCACAGCCCGCGGACGGACAGGCGTGGGGCCTGCGCGTTGGTCAGCGATGCCGGCTCGGCGCCCTAGGCACCGACGGCGAACGCCTGGGCCACGCGCTGGGTGGCGTCGTCGCTGTTGCCGGCCCAGACGACGTGTCCGTGGTCGAGCACGGCGACCCGGTCGGCAAGCCGCAGCGCGTGGCTGACGTGCTGCTCGACGAGGAGCAGCGCGACCCCGTCGGCCCGGAGGCGGGTGAGGCTGTCGTAGAGCTCGCCCACGATCTTCGGCGCCAGGCCGAGGGAGAGCTCGTCGGCGACGAGGACCTTGGGTTTCTCGACCAGGACGCGTGCCATCGAGAGCATGCGCTGCTCGCCGCCGGAGAGGCTGCCGGCGAGCTGCTTGCGGCGCTGGCCGAGGACGGGAAAGAGCTCATAGGAATGCTCGAGRCCGCCGCGGACCCCGCCTCGGCCGAGGACCCGCCGGAAGGACAGCGTGAGGTTCTCCTGGACGCTGAGCGTGCCGAAGACGGAGCGCCCCTCGGGCGCGTGCGCGATTCCCGCTCGCGCGAACCGGAAAGTCGGTTTGCCGGTCAGGTCGGCGCCGTCGACGCGGACCGTGCCGTGGCCGGGTGGGAGCAGGCCGGATGCCACTCGGGCGATGGTGGTCTTGCCCGCGCCGTTGGAGCCGACGAGGGCCAGCGCCTCGCCCTTCGCCAGGCTGAGGGAGACGCCGAACAGGGCGCGGAACGGTCCGTAGGCGGCGTGGACGTTGTCGAGTTCGAGAACGGGCGCCGAGCCGCCGTTCCTGCCGCCGCCGACCGCGTCGCCGCTGGCCGTCTCGCCGGCGGTGACCGCGTACTCGTCCGCGGTCCGTCTTTCGTCGGGGGTCGCCGGGGTGGACATGGTGTCTTTTCCTGGTTCGGTCGTGGGACCGGTCATCGCGCCACCTCGAGGTCGCCGAGGTAGGCGGCGCGTACCCGGTCGCTGGTCATGATCTCGCGGGTGGGCCCTTCGGCGATGAGCCGGCCGAAGTCGAGGACGTAGGAGCGGGTGGTGAAGTCGGTGACCAGCTCCACGTCGTGTTCGACGAGCAGGATGGCGAAGCCCTGCTCGGCCTGGACGTCGCGCAGCGTGGAGGCCAGTGCGGCGACCTCGGGCCGGTCGAGGCCCGAGGAGGGCTCGTCCAGGAGCAGGAGCTTGGGCTCTGTCATGAGTGCCCTGCCGACCTCGACCAGGCGGCCCTGGCCCAGGGAGAGCCGTTCGATCGGCTCGTCGGCGAGGTCGGTGAGCCCGAGTAGCGCGAGAACCTCGTCGCAACGAGCAATCTCGTCCTTCGTGGGTCCGCCGAGGCCGAGGAGGTCTTTCCAGAGCCGTCCGTGGCCTTGCCGGACGCGTTCGGCGATGAACAGGTGGTCGCGCACCGTGCAGTCCCCGAACAGCTCGATGCGTTGGAAGGTCCGGCCCAGGCCCAGCCTCGCCCGTCGGAAGGCGGGCAGTCGGCTGACATCGCGCCCGGCGATCTCCACCGTGCCGCCGCCCGTCGGGATGACGCCCAGCAGGCAGTTGAAGAACGTCGTCTTCCCAGCGCCGTTCGGGCCGATGAGGCCGACCCGTTCCCCCGCCTCGATCTGCATGCTGACGTCGTGCAGCGCGGTGATGCCGGCGAACTTCTTCGTGATGCCGCGGGCGCACATGACGGGTGTCATCGAACCGGGTCCTCCTCTCGCGCCGACGCGGCGGCGGGCCCGGTCGGCGCGCCGACCGCCGTGGTCGCCCCGGCGGAGCGGTTCGCGGTGCCGTCCCGAGTCCCGTCCGCGGCGTCCTGGTTCGCCACGCCGGGGACGGCCGGCCGCGGCGAGGGTGGCAGGTCGTCGGCCGGAGCGCCTCGGAGGCGGGGGAACAGCCTGTCCGCGAACGACGGCCGGGCGTAGCCGCGTTCGACGAGGCCCTCGGGGTGACGGGCGAACTGGACGGCCGCCAGCCCGAACAGGACGAACACCCATTTGCCGGTGATCGGGAAAAGGCCCGGAAGCTTGTCCGAGCCGCCGATGATCCAGCCGAACAGGTCGCCCTTGAGGATGAGCTGGTCGAACAGCGAGAACGCGACGGCGGCGTTCAACGCGCCGGGAACGGTCCGCGCGCCGAGGGTCACGACGATCACCAGCCAGAACATGGCCGCGAACGGCGAGAAGTTGGTGTCGTAGTTCACCGACTCCTGCGACATCGCCAACAGCGCGCCACCCAGACCCGCGATGAACGCCGAGACCGCGAACGCGACCAGCCGGGCCCGGGGTGCCGAGATCCCGATGGCCCCGGCCGCGAGCTCGCTGCCCCGCAGTGCCGCGAGTGTCCGGCCGAAGGTGCCCGCGCGCAGCGCCGTCACGGCGAGCGCGACCACGACCAGCACGAGCGCCGCGAACACCAGGTAGCTCTTGTCGTTCGCCAGGTCCCAGGTGCCGATCAGCGGCCGTGGGACCGCGGTGCCGGTCATGATGGCGGCGTCGCCGCCGCCGATCCAGGACAGTTTCACGCCCACGGCGTCGAACGCGTAGGCGAACGCCATCGTCGCGATCGCCACCCAGATCCCGCCGAGCCGGCGGATCGGTAGCGCCAGCACCGCGGCGACCGCCGCCGCGACCGCCGCGCCCACCAACGAGGCCACGAGCACTGGCATGTTGTAGTGGGCCACCAGCTGGTACACGGTGAACGCGCCGATCGCGGCGAACGCGCCCTGGCACAGCGAGATCTGCCCCGCCATTCCGGTGATGACCGTGATCGACAGGAAGATCACCGACATGGCCACCGCCTGGGTCACCAGATAGACCCACAGCTGGTTGCCGACCGTCAGCACGACGACCGCGACCACCAGCAGCAACACGGCCGCGACGAGCCTGGTGACGAGCGTCGCCCTCGGGTCGCGGACCCGTCCGTGCACCGACGGCGGGGGTGGTTCGACTCCGGCCAGCGGGTCGGTGGACTCCCGCGCGCGGGCGATGCTCGGGACGAGCACGACCACGGCGAACAGCACGACGAACGGCACCGACGGCGTCAGGTTGTCCTGCACCGTCTTCAGCCAGGCATGATCGTCCGCCCAGCGTGGCAGGAACGTGTTCAGCAGCGCGATCCCGATGCCGAGGATGAAGGCGCCGGCCACCGTGCGCGGCAGGCTCACGAGCCTGCCCACGGCCGCCGCCGCGATCGCGACGACCATCAGGCTGAAGAAGTCGCCCGCGGCCAGGGTGTTGAACCGCGGCGCGATCAGCACCCCGGCCACGCCCGCGAACAGCGACGACAACGCCCACGCGAACGCTGAGATCCGGTCGGCCGCGATCCCGTTGAGCTCGGTCATCCGCGGGCTCTCGACGACCGCCCGCATCCGCAGCCCGAGGTCACCCCAGCGGAACAGCGTGCCGAGAGCGACCAGGGCCGCGAGCGCGACGCCCATGTCGACGAGCTCGTTGCGGCTGAACGCGTAGCTGCCGAACGGGTCGTAGAACACCCCGGCCCCGTCGGGCACGACGCCGACCGGCGTCGCCCCCGAACGCGGCGAGAACCCGAAGAGGATGTCGAACAGGTTCGGGATCGCCACCGCGAGCCCCACCGCGACGACGAGCTTCGCCACCGCCGGCGCCGTCCGCAGCGGGCGGAAGATGAGCCGCTCCAGCAGCAGCCCCAGCGCCGGCGCCAGGACGAACACCGACACGACGACCGCCGGGACCGTCGGCCAGCCCCAGTCGAGCCTGGCCTTGAAGTACATCGCGGCGGACACGTACGCCTGAGCACCGAACGCGAAGTTGAAGACCCCCGACGTCTTGTACGTCAGCACGAAGCCGAGAGCGACCAGGGCGTAGACGGCGCCCGGCGGTGTGCCCTGGAGGATCGCCTTGAAAAGATCTCCGCCTAGTGAGGAGCCAGCCATGCCGTGCCTTCCCGGTCAGCCGGCCGAGGTCTGGGAGCCAGACCACCCGTGGTGCGTGGTCGATGCGATGCCGGGCGGGAGCTCGCGCTGCTTCATGGAGGGGCATTCCTTATCGTCGGTGCGTGATTGATGACATCGGGTGACAGATGCCGAGCGGACCGATCCCGAGAGGCCGATTTCCGGCGCGCGGGCCGTGGGTGGAACGTCGCCGTCGCCGCTGCCTGCCTCGCATCGTGGCGACGGGCGGGGGTGATACACCACGCGGGATGTACCGCTCGAACGAACCGCCTAGCCCGTCGGAGTGGTGCGACTCCGGTTACGGCTGCTTCCTATGCCGCGCAGGCAGAAATCCCAGAGATGCTCGGTGATGGTCTCCACCGACTCCTCGTGTTCCGTGAACGCGTACTCGTGATAGGTGGCCATGACGATCCTGGCGACGAGGGCGGCATCCTGATCGATGTCGGTCGTCGCTATCAGTCCGGCATCGCGCGCCGCCCGCAGTTCGCGCGCGATGAGACTGGCGAAGGGCTGCGTCGCTCGCCTCAGGTCACCCGGATACTGGCGATGAAGGCGGGAGCGCTCGCTCGCGATGAACCGCGAGGCGGACGCCACCTCTCCGCCGGCGTCTATCAGGGATACCGTGTCCGTGACGTGCCGACGTAGTCGCTCCATGGGATCCGCGACGTCACGAGTGGCGTCCTCGAGGCGTCGGACCTGCTCGGTTATCAGGTCCTCGATGACGGCGATGAGCAGCTGGTCCTTGCCCGAGAAGTACCGGTAGAACGTCTGCAGCGCCATGCCTGCTTCTTTCGCGACCTCCTGCGTCGTGAACCGGCTGTCCTTGTCGACCACCAGCCGCTTCGCCGCCTCGACGAGAATCTTCATCTGTCGCAACGTGCGTGACCGCGAGCGCTGGACGAGTGGCGACTGATCGGCGGCGTGCTCGGTCCAGGACACGCCGGACACGCTATCGGTCGTCACGACGGTGACGGGATGGCGAGGGGGCCGTCCGCGCGGTCTCGGCCCGGCGGGTGCCGTAGATGGGCCGGGCGTCGAGATCGGAAGCGATGCAGCCGGGCTTCGGTACGATCCGGACCTCCAGGTGATCGGTAGTGGCGTCAGTCGAATACGACGGGAATCTCGGTGGCGCCACGCTCGTACATGCCGATGAAACGTGGGGGCTCGGCGTCCGGGTCGACTCTGAGGTTGGGTAACCGGTCGAGAAGGGCACCGATGGCGACGCGCATCTCGGCCCGGGCGACATGCATGCCGAGACAGACATGCTGCCCCCCGCCGAACGCGAACGACGGCCGCAGGGCGCGACCAACGTCGAACTCGTCCGGCCTGTCCCATCGGGCGGGGTCCCGGTTCGCCGCGCCCAGGCACAGATGGAGCACCGCACCTGCGGGCAGGTGCGTTCCGTAGAAGTCGACGTCCTGGGTGACGTGCCGGGAGAACATCGGGTCGGTAGGCATCCACCGCAGCGACTCCTCGATGGCCGGGCGTAGCAGCGTGCGGTCCGCCCTGACCGCGGCGAGCACCTCCGGTCGCTGCAGGAGCGCCGTGAGGGCGATACCCATCTGCTTCCACGTGGTGCCCGATCCGGCTGTGAGCAACAGCACCACGAAGGAGTGGATCTCCGCGTCGGTGAGTCGGTGGGCGATGCCATCCTCGTCCGTTAGCTCGGCCTGGACCAGGACGCTGATCAGGTCGTCCTGAGGCAGGCCGCGCCGGGCCGCCACAATGGGTTTGATCATCGCCACGAGGTCGTCGGCGCTGCGCAGGGCAGCGCGGACGTCCAGTGCCTGCTCGACCGGTACGCCGAAGCTGCCGGTGATGGTCAGGACGGGTATCGCCGCGCAGAAGTCGACGTTGAGCTCCGCTCGGCCGTCACCCACGAAGCCGTCGATCAGGAGATGGACGGTTTCTTCGATCCAATTGCGGATCCACCACTGAGCCTTGTTGGGGACGAACGAGGGCTGGACCAGCGCCCGGTACCTGCGGTGCTGGGCGCCACCCATCGTCAGCAGGCTGTTCTGCGCGTCGACCGGGCCGACGTTCGGATCTACTGGCTCGCTGGACGACGCGAACACCTCGGCATCCCGGAACGCTGCGTCACACGCCGCGTGGGTGAATGCCGAGAAGTGTGGCCGGTCGTCGAAGGGAAGGCCCTGGAAGAAGGCTGGCTGCTGGTGCCCCGTCAGCTCATGGACGACACCGGCGTGAACCGGAGCCTGCTCCCGCAGCCGGTGCCATACCGGGTAGGGATCGTCCTGATAGCTGCCGCCGAACAGGGCGTTGTAGCTGCTGCGCAGGTCGAAAAGCTCGCGCATGCGGTCCCGGTCCAGGGGGACGGCCGCGCTCACGCCGGACCCCGGCACATGGCGGTCGCGTGCCGCTGGATCGGTCCGTGCCCATCGCCGACGACGGCCACCTGGCGAGCAGCGCATGCTGCCTTCTCGGCGGGGGATGGGAGCAATACGAGACCGCCGCGCAGGGCATCTCTCAGGGGCTTGGCCGGGACTACGTCTGCTCTCCAGACGGCCAACGGTGGGCTCGCAACGGGCAAAAGTACCCGCTGCGCCGTGCCGACGACACTCACGCCGCCAACCGCGCCCACGTCTGCCTCCATCGAGAGCACCCTCCAGTGATCGTCGCGGCTCACTATAAGGTGAGGCGCAGTCGAAAACTAGAACATGACTCTCACCTCTGGAAGAGCTGTCTACCAGAAATTTTGGATCGTTGATGTGTGGGAAGCTGGAGGCCAACTCACTGGTGAGCGCAAGCCCGAGCCTGGCAGCTACGGACCCACATCGCGGTCCGGGCCGCCGTGCGATGTCGTGGGATGTGGTATCGACCCGGCGCGGGACGGCAGGGGAGCGGTAGTCGGGATGCGCCGTCTACCAGCAGAACTTCACAGACCTGCGACGGGTCTCGTTCACCGTTGTCCGGAACAGGCGGCGGGGCTTCCGCGCAAGTCCGTCACAGCCAACACCCAACCCTCCGCGATGGAAGAGAGAAGAATGTTGTTTGGGCCTATGGTGCTGCCGCCTCATCAGCCAACGGTTGTGTTGTTGCTGGGCGTGGGTGGGCTGACCGCTAACCACCTGGCGACGTCCGGCGGTGCGGTGTCGTCGTCCGGGAACCGCGAGGCCGTGCTGTGACCTTCGTCTCCGAGAATGACAACGCGGCCGTCGCTGGTGTGGTCGCCGGGCCGGGCATATGTGCTCCGCCGCGGGTGCCGGACAGCCTGGAAGAGCTGCTGACGCCGGCGTGGCTGACCGCGGCGCTCGGCCGGAGGTTCCCTGGCATCGAGGTCAGCGCCGTCACACCCGGCCCAGTGATCAGCCGAGTGGCGACGAACGCCAGGTTCACGATCGAGTGCGTTGGCGGTGTTCCGGCGGGGCTGTCGCCCAACCTCTGCGTCAAGGGCTACTTCACGGACGAGGGCCGTGGGGCCGCGGTGATCGGAGCCTTCGAGGCATCCTTCTACCGTGATGTGGCCGCCTCGGCGGGTGTGCGGACGCTGCGCGCCGTCTACGCCGACGTCGATCCCGTGACCGGCCACGGGGTCGTCATCACCGAGGACGTCGTCGCCGAGGGCGCGGTCTTCCTGGACGCCCGCAGCGACTACACCCCCGACCAGGCCGCCGAGAGCCTTGGCGAGCTCGCCCGGCTGCACGCGGCGGCCTGGGGCGACCCGGCACTCGCGAAGGCCGACTGGCTCGCCAGCCGCATGAGCATGTATCTGCTGGTCCGCGGCGTCCAGGAGATCCGGGACAACTTCGGCGGGCCGATCGGTGCCGGGGTGCCGGTCGAGGCGCGGGACGCCGAGCGGCTCGAGGCGGCCTACCGCGTGCTRGCCGGGCGGGTCGAGTCCGTGCGCCGATGGACGGTGATCCACGGCGATGCGCACGTCGGCAACGTCTTCCTCGACGGCGCCGGCCGGCCATCGTTCGTCGACTGGCAGACTGCACAGCGCGCGCCCTGGTACCTGGACGTCGGCTACCACATCGCGTCCGCACTGACCGTGGAGGACCGGCGCCGGACCGAGCGCGACCTGGTCGGTCACTACCTCGACCGGCTGCGCGCCGGCGGCGTCGACGTCCCGTCCTGGGACCACGCCTGGCTGGGCGTGCGTCGCGGCATGGTTCAGGGATTCTTCATGTGGGGCATTACCTTCAAGGTCGACCCCGCGATCACGAGCCTGCTCCTGACACGCATCGGAACCGCCGTCGCCGACAACGACGCCCTCACCGCCGTCGAGAACGACCAGGAGTGGTGACGACAACGGCAGGGCACAGCGCTGCCGGCATCGACCGTATGACCCGGCGTCCATAACCGGGCACCGTCCGCGGCTCGCGGAACCGGCGAAGGCTGGCCGGAGGAAAGTTGTCGAGCCGATGGTTCGTTGGGCGGCAGGCTCCTCGATCCGAGAATCGCGCTCTGGGTGTTTGCGATATCAGGCGGGCCTGCCCTGAGAATGTCACTATCGTCTTACCCTGTGCGTCATCTCGCTTGAGAGGCGATCGCCGATGTGGTTGATGGTGTCGAAACGCTGATGCCATCCACGCCGCCGGGATTCTCAGCCCGGCCGGCTTCAGATTGCCTCCTGCTGGTTCACCGACCGGTCCCCGGGGCCAAAAGACCTGCTTACCCGAGGGTCTGGTGGCTCTCATTTTCCCTGCCCTAAGGAGATGGAGTCCTTGTCTGCTCGCCTACGCCGGCACCAGGTGGCGGCGGTATTCGCCAGTATGGTCATCCCGCTCGCCGCGATCGGCTGTTCGGACAGCGGTCAGGCCGTAGGTGGAACTGGGGGGTGTAACAGCCCCGGCGTGACCCCCACCACGATCAAGGTGGGGCTGATCTACCCCGACAGCGGTCCCATCGCCGCGACGCTCGGACCCACGCGCGCGGGTGTCGAGGCCAGGGTCCGTCTGGCCAACGCCTCCGGTGGAGTGAACGGGCGTCAGATCGAACTGACGTGGAAGGACGACGGGGGAGATGCGCGGACCTTCGAGAACGCGGCCGGGGAGCTGGTGACAGGGGAGGGCGTCTTCGGTCTCATCGCCGAGACCCTCAACATCACGAACGTGGCCGACAGGCTGGACCAGCAGGGCATCCCGATCACGGGGCTGCCGGCGGAGGCGGCGTGGACCCAGCACCGGAACATGTTCACGCTCGCCGTCCTCCCGACCCCGACCTCCCCCATCACGACCTTCGGGGTGTTCGCGCACCAGCTCGGAGCCACCCGCGCCGTGGTGGTCACCGATCCGTCGTCACCGTCGGTCGTCCAGCTCAGCCAGTCGTATGCCGTCAGCCTGCGTTCTCAGGGCATCGAGGTGGTGGACACGATTCCCTTCACCGCCGGGGTCACGAACCCGGTCAGCGTGGCCGCGAAGATCCGGGCCGCCAGGGCGGATGCTCTTTTCGGCCCGCTGACACCCGACGACTTCGTGGCGGTCTACGACGAGGCCAAGAAGGCTGGCGTGACGATCAAGGTGGCGCTGAACGGCTCGGGTGACGGCCGCGAGATGCTTGCCAAGTACGGCACCGCGGCGACCGGTATCTCGCTGATGGYGAACCACACGCCGTTCAGCGTGGAGTCGGCCGCGATGGACAACTACCGGCGGGCCATGGTGGCGTTCGCGCCGGAGTCCTCCGAGGTCGAGAACGACATCACTCTGGTGGGGTATGTCACGGCGGACGAGTTCATCCGTGGCCTTGAACTCGCTGGGGACTGCCCAACGCGCCAGTCATTCATCACCAACCTGCGCGCGGAGAAGAACTACAATGCCGGCGGCCTGATACCCGACATCGACCTCAGCCGCTACAGCGAACCCACCCTCTGCTACATATTCGTCCGTGTCAACGAGGCCGGCACCGCGTTCGAGGTGGTGCCGAACACCGGAGCCCCTGATCCCACCCAGTGGTGCGGCACTCGGCAGAACTGACGCCGGCTGGGCCGGTGCCCGGTGATCTCAAGCCGGCGCACCGGCCATCGGCGTGTTCGGGACGCCCGCTGGTCCGCCAGCCGGACCGTCGCGTTGTGGCCGCGTCGAGCACCCGATGCGTCCGCAGTGCCTGGGTGACTAGTTTTCCCCATGACGTAGCTGCACCTGACGCCGGCTCTTTGGCCCCGAACTCCTTGGCTCACACGCCGCACGGAGATCCACATGCCCCGACCGCCGCCCGCCTGGCGGCCTTTCGGGCCTGGCCGCCACCACCGTCCCAGCGCGCTGATCGTGGACTGTCGGGGGCGCACCGCCGCCCCGTTCATCAACACTGTCACTCCCATGGACCTACAGACCGTCTTGGCGCGACTGCTTGTGGAGCCGACGGCTGACCCCGCCGGCCGCACAGGGTGGGCCGCATGTGCGGGTAGGTGCTCGGCCTTCCGCCGCGACCGCAAGAACGATGATCGATCGTAGCGGCGCTTCCGGTTGCATCCCTAGCCCGAGTGTCAGGCTGGCCGCCTATCGGCGCATCCACACAGAAAACTACGCTAAGTACCCATCTGCGGGGAACGGCCGGTTTGAGGTGACCCGCCCCTATCTACTACGCATCATAGTGGTCTAGGKTGACGTCGTCAGCAGCGCCGGGCCGCGCCAGTCCTGCCCCGAGTCCGAGATCTCGGACATCGCGGTCGGGCGGGAGCGGAGGCGAGCCCGCGGATCCGCCGGTGCTCGCCGTCCTCGAACTCCTAGAAACGGAACGGGAGCGGACGGGGGATCGGCGTGCCCGCCTCGATGGCGGACCTACGGAAGGATGTGCGTTGCCTGCTCCCTACAGTGACCGTCCGTCCGCGGACGAGGCCTGGTCCCAGCATGGTCATCGCCCCCGGCGGCCACCGGCCGAGACGGTCCGGCGTTCCACGGGCTGGGCGTTTCGCCTCACGCGGCGGCAGAACCGGGTAGCCGCGATCGCGGCCCTGACAACCAGCGGCCTCGCGGTCTCGACCGCCAGCTTTGCCGCGACGGTCACGACCACCGGCAGCGACATCGGTCCGGTCGACAGCGCTCCGGTCACCCAGGCGGCGATGTTCGGCGCCGGCGCCGGCGCTGGCGCCGCACCGGCCGCTGAGCGTGCTCCCGACTCGCTCGCGGCGGCGCTCGCCGACCCGATTCCCGACTTCACCACCACGACGATCGAGGCTGAGAAGTCCGCCATCGCCCCGAACGCGGAGGCTCGGTTCACGATCCACGTCCGCGACGCGACGACGGGAGCGCCTGTCGCGGGCGAGAACGTGAACGTCGTCGTCGTGGCTGGAACGCGCTGGTCCAGGAGTGCGACGCTGCGGACCGACGACGAGGGGATGGCGCGGATCGGCGCGCGGCTGCTGTCGACCACCACGGTCACGGCGGTCTTCGACGGCGGGGCCTCGCTGCGCCCGTCGGTGGCCGCCGCCGCCACGGTCACCGTCACCAGCCCCACCCCGACCCGCCCTACCGGTGTGGCCGCCATCCCGGGTAGCACGATCGGGGCGAAGGCGGTCTACCTGGCGTCCCTGCAAAGGGGGAAGCCGTATGTGTGGGGCGCGACGGGCCCGTACGCGTTCGACTGCTCCGGTTTCTCCCAATACGTTTACAAGCAGCTCGGTCGCTACCTGCCCCGGACCGCGCAGCAGCAGTTCGAGGCGACGCTGCGGGTGCCGCAGTCGGCCAAGCAGCCCGGGGACCTGCTGTTCTTCGGCTCTCCCGACAACATCACTCACATGGCCATCTACGCAGGAAACGGCTACATGTGGGCGGCGCCGCAGACCGGCGACGTCGTGAAGCTGGAGCCGATCTACACGTCCACGTACTGGGTCGGCCGCGTGCTGTAGATCTCTGTGACCGCCAGTCCTGGACGAGAACGGTGCATCACTGGTGCGGGCGTGACGCGTAATGGTCGCCGTGTGGATCTGGAAGGATGAGGCCGTGACCAGCCCAGCTCGTCGCGCGGCCAGTCGCCTKGCCGTCCCCCGTGTCGGGGTACGCAGCCTGGTGCTGGTCGGGGCGGTGCTGCTGGGGATCCTGCTCATGCACGGCGGGCTGGGCACTCACCTCGGCGCCGGCATGATGATGGAGTCCCGGGCCGGGATGGCGCCGGCCAGCGGCGAGGTGGGCATGGCGACGCCGACGTCGGCGTCTGCGTCGTTGGTCTCGATGGCACCGGATCCCGTCCCGACCCGGCATGCCGACCACGATGTGGGTTTGGCCGGCGCGGCCAGGATGCTGACCGCCATTCCCGGCCATGACGGTCATGCGGGTGAGTTGTGCCTGGCGGTGCTGCGCTCCGTGGTGCTGTTCGCCGGTCTGCTGCTGGTGTTTCTGTTCGTCGGTGTCCGCGGCGGCGAGGCGCTGCCGGGACCACTCAGGGCCGGTCAGGGTCGGCTCCGATATCTCTCACGGCCGACGGGGCCGTTACTGTCCGCCCTCTGCGTGCTTCGTCTGTAAACCGACGCCCCCGCCCGCGCTGAAGGCCATCCGTGGCGTGCCGCGGCCCGCGATCCACATCGTGATCGCGTAGCCGGCTTGGCTGTCTGCCCGCCACATGGCGTTTGTGCCTGTGCCTGTCACACGGCGCGTCGCGCGTCCGGCGCATGACGTCGGGCGGCGGACCCCTGTCTGGCATGGACACGCGGGCGATGACGCGTCCCCGTCCGAGAACCGGACATCCAGACGACCTCTTGCGAGGGATTCATGAAACGACTCGTCATGCTGCTCGGTGCCGTGCTGGCCGCGGTCGTGCTCGCCGCGTGCGGCGGCGCCTCGACCGGTGCCAGCGCTGGTTCCGGCGGTTCCATGAGCTCGATGGGCACGACCGCCAGCGAAGATCACAACGCGGCGGACGTCGCGTTCGCACAGGGCATGATTCCGCATCACCAGCAGGCCATCGAGATGGCGGACCTCGCCCCCACCCGGGCGTCCTCGCCTGACGTGAAGGCACTGGCCCAGAAGATCCGCGAGGCCCAGGCCCCGGAGATCACGACGATGACCGGCTGGCTGACCAGCTGGGGCGAGCCAACGGCCGCGCCGAGCGCCAGCGGCGGGATGGATATGGATCACGGCGACATGTCGTCGATGCCGATGGCCACGCCCAGTGCCTCGATGGGCGGGATGATGAGCGAGGCGGACATGTCGATGCTGGAGAACGCCTCTGGCCGCGGCTTTGACCGGATGTTCCTCACCATGATGATCCAGCATCACCGGGGGGCGATCGCCATGGCGACCACGGAGCAGCGCGACGGCGACTACGGCCCGGCCAAGCAGCTGGCCGGGGCGATCGTGACCAACCAGACCGCCGAGATCACCACCATGCAGACACTCCTCCAGAAGATCTGACCCCCTGACCTGGGTGGTGGGCTCCACCAACCGGAACCCACCACCCGGGCGCGACCGGCACCTGGCATGACTCCCTTGCCACCGGCTCTGGCATCTACAGCGATTCACCAGGGTGAAGAGCCAAAGACGTCTCATCCCCACTGCTGGGCAGTCGCTGTCGAAGGACCTACCTCGCCGGGTGAACCGGCGGTCGGTCGGCGGTGACGGTGGAGACTGCCGTCGCCGGTCCAGGCACGGCGACCGTGCGGGGCAGTCGCAGACGCTTGAGAAGGATGGCGTTGACGGCGACGAGGAAGCTGGAGCCGGACATGGCCAGGGCGGCGATCTCCGGCCGGAGGGTGAGCCCGGTGGCGGGCTCGAAGACGCCGGCGGCGATCGGTAGGGCGATGGCGTTGTAGCCGACAGCCCAGCCGAGGTTCTGGCGCATCTTGCGCAGTGTGCCGCGGCCGATGAGCAGGGCCGCCGGCACGTCGAGTGGGTCGGAGCGCATCAGGACCACGTCGGCGGTTTCGATCGCCACGTCGGTGCCGGCGCCGATCGCGATGCCCAGGTCGGCGCCCGCCAGCGCCGGCGCGTCGTTGACGCCGTCGCCGACCATCGCCACCCGCCGCCCGGCCTGACGCAGCTCGGCGACCTTGGCCGCCTTGTCGCCGGGGAGCACCTCGGCGATGACGGTGTCGATGCCGAGCTGTCCGGCGATCCGCCGCGCGGTCGCCTCGTTGTCGCCGGTGAGCATGACAACCTCGACGCCGGCGTCGTGCAGGGCCCGGACGGCCTGGGCCGCGGTCGGCCTAGGCGCGTCCGCCAGGCCGATCAGCCCGGCCGCCTTACCGTCCACGGCGACAAGTACCGCGGTCCGACCGCCCGTGACCAGCGCGTCCCGACGCTCGCCGAGCTCGTCGGCCTCGACGCCTTCTCGGGTCATCAGGCGAAGGTTCCCGACCGCGACCCGGCGTCCGTCCACAGTCGCGACGGCACCGTGGCCGGGCACGTTGACGAACCCGTCCGCGTGCGGCGGCTTCAGCCCGCGGGTGCCTGCGTACCGAACAACCGCGGCGGCCAGCGGATGCTCCGATTCCCGCTCCACCGCGGCGGCCAGCCACAGCAGCTCGTTCTCGGCGACGCCGGCCGCGGCGAAGAGGTCGGTGACCTCGGGCTCTCCCTTGGTCAGGGTGCCGGTCTTGTCCAGCACGACGGTGTCGATGCGGGCCGCGGACTCGACCGCGATGGCGTTCTTGAACAGGATGCCGCGCCGCGCTCCGAGACCGGTACCGACCATGATCGCGGTTGGGGTCGCGAGCCCGAGCGCGTCCGGGCAGGTGATGACCACGACCGTGATCGCGAACAGGATCGCTTCGCGGGCGGGCCGGCCGGTGGCGAACAGCCAGACCAGCAACGTGCCCAGCCCGCCGAGCAGAGCGACCAGCACCAGCCAGAACGCGGCCCGGTCGGCCAGCCGCTGCCCGGGAGCCTTGCTGTTCTGCGCCTCCTGGACGAGCGCGACGATCTGCGCCAGCGCGGTGTCGGCGCCAACCTTGGTCGCGCGGACCCGCAGCGTGCCGTTGGTGTTGACGGTCGCTCCGATGGCCTGCGAGCCGGGCGCCTTGTGCACGGGCAGGCTCTCGCCGGTCACCATCGACTCGTCGACGTCCGACTCGCCGGCCTCCACCACCCCGTCGACGGCGATCTTGGCGCCGGGGCGGACCAGCAGCAGGTCTCCGACGACGACCTCGGCGGTGGGCACCGCGACCGGCTCGCCGTCACGTACGACGAGCGCCTGCTCGGGGGCGAGCTCGAGCAGGGCGCGGATCGCGTCGTTCGCGCCGCCGCGGGCGCGCATCTCGAACCAGTGGCCGAGCAGCACGAACGCGGCGAGCAGGGCCGCGGCCTCGTAGAAGACCTCGCCACCGCCCGTCAGTGTCACGACCAGCGAATAGACCCAGCCGGTGCCGATCGCGACCGCGACCAGCACCATCATGTCCAAGGTCCGGGCACGCAGGGCCCGCACCGCACCGTCGAAAAAGATCCACGACGACCAGAAGACCACCGGCAGGCTCAGGACCAGCTGGAACACGTCGTCCCGCAGACCGAACGGCGCGGCCACGCGGAACCCGAGCACGTCACGGCCGATCGATGACCACAGCACGATCGGCACCGCGAAGACCACGGCCACCACGAACCGGTTGCGCATGTCCGCGACCATCGCCGCCATCGACATGGACCCGTGCCCGCCATGGCCCATCGCCTCGTGCGGCGACGTCACCCGAGTCCCACCGTGCTCGTGGGCGGCGTGCCCCTCGTGGACGGCATCGGCCTGAGGCGGTTCCAGGGTTCCCACCGCCGCCCGATCCGACGTTCCGGGCACCGGGGCTGCCCCTTCAGGCCCGTGGCCACCAGCCTGAAGGGGCTCCGCGAGCGGATCACAAACATGCTTCGGAACGGACTGCCCACCGCAGTGGTAGCCACAGTCCCGGATCCAGCCGGCGAGCTGCTCGGCGGATGTCCGGGCCGGGTCGTACGTGACGACCGCGGTCTGCGCCACCGGGTTGGCCGCCACCACGACCACCCCCGGCCGGCGCCCCAGCACGGCCTCCACCCGCGCCTTCTCGGTGGCGCAACGCATCCCCGAGACCTGCAGAACAACCGTCGCGAGCGGCGGCCGTCCGGATCCGCCGTGGTGAGCGTGCATGCTCAGCTCCAATCCGGCGCGCGGCCTGGGCAGTGTTGTGAAAGGCGTGGCCAGGAACGATCAGATCCGCCTGGTCTCGCCCGACGGTGCGTCGCGGGTCGGCTTCGACGCCTCCGAGTGAGGTGAGGACGGCTGATGAGACGAAGGGCCTGGCGTGTCACGGTGCTGATGCGAACCGCCGCCGCCGTGCATGCCGTGTTCACCGTGCATGAAGAACATCGTCAGCGGGCACGCGAGCACCAGCAGCAGCGGCAGCAGGACGCCGGCCGGCAAATTGACCGTGAGGACAGCGACGACGGCGGCCACCACCAGGGCCAGCGCGAGCGACGGCAGGTTCTTCCGCGTCATAATGCTCCCCTCCTTCGGACAGACCGGGTGGCGACCGGTGAGTCGGCGGAAACGGCCTCACCGGCCGCCGCGCAGCGGCACGTCACCGGCTGGCTTCCCATCGCCGGGAACCCACCTCCGCGATGCGGTGCCAGTTTCTCTCGGCATACCCCCCGGAGGTAGGGGACCCTGCACCGTCGCGACGGGTAGATATGCACGCCGAGAGGCGTCCAAGTACCTACTACGCTTCATCGTAGGATGTGGGGTCGGCGAACGATACCGCGTCTGGGGATGGCTCGACGACCTGCCGGACTCGTCGTCACACCCGGCGCTCCGTGACGGCGACGGCTGCCGTATCGGTTGTGACGGGCCCAGACGACCTCGCAAGGGGCTGCATGGGTTGCTCAGTCTGGTTACTGCCTCCTCGGCGGGCCTTGCCTTGTTCGAGGGAACGTTCGTGCTTTATGGGCAGAGCCGGCTGGGGATCGGGCCTGCTCGGGCCAGCGTCGCGTTCATGATCTGTGGGCTGGTGATGGCGGCACTGCAGGTCGCCGCGGCCGGCGCGCTGTCGAAGGTCGCCGCCCCGACCGTCCAGGTCGCGGCCGGATTCGTCGTCATGGGAATCGGCATCGCCGCGATCGTCATCACGCGTGACTTCGCCGTCGTGCTCGGCGTGGTCGCGCTGCTCGCCGCGGGCTCCGCCGTCGTCACCCCGAACCTGTCCGCCCTGGTATCGGCCGGCAGAGGTGACCACGCCGGAGCGGCGCTGGGGATGAAGAGCACGGCGACCAGCGTCGGCCAGTTCGTGGGCCCCGGCCGGAGTCGGCCTGCTCAACTGGCGGCCCGCCTCTCCCTTCGTGCTCGCCGGCGGCCTGCTCGCGATGCTCGGCGCCGCGGTCGGCATCCTGCACTGGATGAGRCCAGGCCACGGCCATGGAGTCGACGGGCAGAGCGGAGCCTTCGACTGACGGCTGAGCACCCAAAAGCATTTTCTACTACATTGAATAGTAGGTAATGTGGCATGCGACGGCGTGCGCATCGGCCCCACCGGTCACCCCCGGTCGTCCCCTTTTCGACGGCTCAGCCAGCGGAAACACTCCTCACGAGGCACTGAGGAGGAGAGCCATGAACATGAAGAAGCACCTGCCCATCTACGTGGCGATCGCGGCAGTCGCAGTGATCGTCTTTCTCGTCGYCGGGCTGCCGTCGGCGGCTCTGGTCTCGCTCCTGCTGATCGCCGGATGCGCTCTGATGATGTTCGTGATGATGCGGGCCATGGGGATGGGAGGGAACGACCAGGACCACACCGACGACCACGCTCGCCGCACCGACGACCRCGACCACGATGACTTGCCGCGAACCCACGGGTGAGGACCGCCCGGTCAGAGGCCGAGAAGCCCTGGAGATGGCGGTGCTCGATGGCTGACGCTGCGTACGGTCTGTGGCCCCTGGTCGTTCTCAACACGTTGCTGTTCGCCGCCTTTGCGGTCAGCTTCTTCCACCCGCGGACCCGCCGAGACTGGCGGGCGATGGGAGGGTTCACCGCGTTCCTGGTGGCGCTGTTCACCGAGATGTACGGAGCGCCGCTGACGATCTACCTGTTGGGAAGCTGGCTGGGATCGCGGTTCCCGCTGCTGCGCGACACCCACGCGGGCGGGCATCTATGGAACGACTTGATCGGCTGGAAGGGTGATCCGCATCTCAGCCCGTTCCACCTCGCCAGCTACGTGTTCATCGGCGGCGGCTTCTGGCTGATCGCCGCTGCGTGGCGGGTGCTGCACGAGGCAGCCCGGACCGACAAGCTGGCCGTCACCGGCCCCTACGCCCGGGTCCGGCATCCCCAATACGACGGTCTCCTTCTCGTCATGGTCGGCTTCCTGCTGCAGTGGCCGACCATCCCCACACTGGTCATGTTCCCGATCCTGGTCGCCGTCTATGTTCGGCTGGCCCGTAGCGAGGAACGGGAGGTGGCCGCGCGGTTCGGCGAACGCTGGTCGGCCTATGCCGCGTCTACTCCGGGGTTCCTGCCACGGCGCCGTCACGGCGACACGGGCACTGGCGACGCCGAGGGCACCGGCCCTGACACCGGTGGGCGCGCGGACGCCGGCCGGACCTTCACCGGGCCTGACGTCACGGATGCCGACGCTGCCGCAGGCCGGCGCGGTGGCGGCGGGTCCGCGGCGCGGGCACCCGCCCGTGGCGACGATCACATCTCTCGCCGGGTAGAAGCCGGGCACCGCCCGTTCTGAGTAGCGCGAGGACGCACCCTCGGCGGCTCCGGCCAGGCTGTGCCGCGGACCGGTCCGTGACCTGCGTCGCCTCCTCCTGGTCGGCAAGCAGGCCGATTGGTGGCCTGGTGTCCGGAAGCAGCGCGGCTCAGGCTGGGAAACAAGGACGACCCGGGCTGGAAGGGTTGTGAGCGGTGAGGAATGATCTGTCGGCCTTGCAGCATCCCCGGTTCGCCCGGTCCTACCCACGGATGAGCGCCGAGTCCGACCGGCGTGGCTCGGCCGCCCACCGCGACCGCCTGCTCGCCGGACTCGCAGGCCGGGTGCTGGAGATCGGGGCCGGCCACGGGCCGAACTTTGYCCACTATCCGCCGGAGGTGCGCGAGGTGGTGGCGGTCGAGCCCGAAGACCAGCTGCGCGGACTCGCCAGCCAGGCCGCGGCGGACGCCCCCGTGCCGGTGCGCGTGATCGCCGGCCAGGCGGGTGCGCTTCCCGGGTGCGACGGAGAGTTCGATGCCGTGGTGGTCTCGCTGGTGCTCTGCTCGGTCCCCGACCCAACCAGTGCGCTGGCCGAGGTCCGCCGGGTGCTTCGGCCGGGTGGGCAGTTGCGGTTCTACGAACACGTGCGGTCCGAGCATCGACTGCGAGGGCTGGCCGAAGATCTCATCACGCCGCTGTGGGCGAAGGGCGGTGGTGGCTGCCACCCGAACCGCCGGACGGCCGAGGCCATTCGCGCCGCCGGCTTCGCCGTCGAGGAGATCGCCCGGTTCACCTTCCGACCCCTGCGGTTCCTTCCGTCGACCGCCCACATCCTCGGCCGCGCCCAGCGGCCACTCGACGACACAGCCGCAGGCCACCAGGCGCAGTAGACCGGGTACGAGGCCGGATGACCGCATCGTGAGGACCGATCGCCGACGCGTCCTTGCTCGGATGCCGCCGCGGGTGCCCGCGGGCCGGACGGTGGGACCGGCCCACGGGCACCCGTCTGGTCCTACCGCACCCTGCCGACGTAGTAGGACGAGGTCCAGATGGCCTCGAGCTTGACCACGTCACCGCTCTTCGGCGCGACCCAGATCTTTCCGTCGCCGGCGTAGATGCCCTCGTGGTAGATCGACCCCGGCTCGCCGAAGAAGATCAGATCCCCTGGCTGTTCGGAGCCGCGCGAGATCCGGGTCGTCGCCGCGAACTGCTGGTCGGTGGTGCGGGGCAGCGTGATGCCGAGCTGCTTGTAGACGTACTGCACCAGCCCCGAGCAGTCGAAGTCGTACGGCCCCTCCGCCCCGTACACATATGGCTTGCCGGCCTGTAGTGATGCCAGGTACACCGCCTTCTCCCCGATCGTCGTCGCGCCGGTGGGCGCGTCGGCGATGGTCTCGCCCGCGGGCCCGCGGGCGGCGGCCGGGGCGGCGGTCGCGGGCGGCGCGGGGCGGACGCGGACGACCGCGGCGTCGGAGGTCGCGGCGTCCAGCTCCGGGCCGCCCGCGAATGTCGCCCTGATCTGGGTGGTCGTCAGGACCCGCGCCGCGTAGCTGGCGTAGCCGCCCGCGTCCGTGCGTAGTGCTTTGAACGTCGTCCAGCCGGTCGGGAACAGTGCCTGGACGAGGATGTCCTGGTCCGCGAGGGCACCGCCGCCTCGGGTGGTGAGCCGGAAGCCGACCTCGACCGGCTCGTCGGCGTTCACCGTGACGTCGGGGACGGCCGGCGTCAGCGAGACCGCCGTGCGCACGTGGAGAGAGACCGGCAGGGCCGACCCGGAGGTGGAGGCCGCAGCGGGAGTCGTCTCGGTGCCCAAGGCCGCGCCCAGGGAGTTCGCGGTGATCCTGTGCGCTCCGGTGTCCGTGTCCGCTGCGCCGGGGCCGAGAGAGCCAGCCAGTGCCACCCCGGACACGGCCACGGTGCCCGTGGTGATCACCGCGAAGGTGGCGCGGCTCGAAGTCCGAGCCAGCAGCGTCCCCGAGCGGGCGCGGGCGCGGTGACGACCGCGCCGGGCCGTGGCGGGACTCCGTTCGGACGTTTGTGGTTCGCGTGCCTGCACGTGAAACCTTTCCCAGACGCCTGCGAGGTGAGCTGTCGGGTTCGGGCTGGGAGCCCGGCCGGCCGTGTCGAACACGCCCGGCTTCACCCCAAGGGCGCCGCCGGAGGGATGCGGCGCCCGGTGGAACGTGGTTCCCCCGCTCCTGCCCCGGCTGCGTCGGAGGGGTATCGCCGGACCGGGGGCAGGACTCGGCGTTCGGTCCGACGGCGATAGCGGGCACAGCCTAACAACTACACGCCATAGTAGGTCGCGTGGGGTGGATGGCACCGGCCGCGGCCATCGGAACTGCTCGGACCACAAACCCCCGCAGCCGACAGCCGCCGGACGTCGGTCCGAGGTCCCTTGGTGTTTTCGTGAGCGCTTCCCCCGATGGCGGCCGATCCGCCCGGTCGACGGCCGCCGAGCCGTGACACCATCGCAACGTCCGGAGACGCGCTCCGGCACACTCCGCATGGGCGGGCGGGTGATGGAGGCGGAATGGAGCTGTTCGGCGACCTCGAGGCCGAGGTGATGGACCGGATGTGGGCACGCGTGGAAGCCGCCACCGTGCGCGACATCCTGGAGGAGCTGCAGCAGGCCCGTCCCCTCGCCTACACCACGGTCATGACCGTGATGGATCGGCTCTTCCAGAAGGGCTGGCTCACCCGGGAGCGGGTCGGCCGCGGGTACGTCTATGCCACGACGCTMACGCGCAGCGAATACACCGCCCGGCAGCTGAACGAGGTGCTGTCCGGCACCGACAACCCGGGGATGGCGCTGCTGCACTTCGTCCGGTCGATGGACGCCGCCGAGGCCGAGGCGCTGGGCGACGCGCTGCGCTGGCGGGCCCAGGAGAAGGGCACCGGCTGACGTGGCGGCCCCGCTGCTGACCGGCTACATCCTGATCATGCTGTTCCTCGCGCCGCGGCTGCTGCGCGCCGCCGGCTGGACCCGCAGGGCGCCGAGGCTGGGCATCGGCGTCTGGATCGCCGCGTGCCTGTCCGCGGTCGCCGCGGTCTGCCTCGCCGGCGCCCTGCTGGTCGTGCCACTGCTGACCGTCGGCCACGCGATCATCTCGCTGGTCATGGCGTGCGGCATCTCGCTGCACCACATCTCCCGCACCGCTGTGTCGCTGGCCATGGACGCAGCTGGAATCGGTGTCCTGGCGGTCATCGCGGCGCGCATCATGTACGCGACGGCGGCCGTCGCATGGCCGCAGCGGCGGTTGCGGCGCCGGCACGCCGCCGCGTTGCGGATGGTCGGCCGTCGCCACCCCGCCCGCGGCGACATCCTCGTCGTCGAACACCCCGTCCCGGCTGTCTACTGCCTGCCCGCGCGGCGCCGCCTCGTCGTCGTCTCCGAGGGCGCCCTCTCGCTGCTGGACCCGCCGTTGCTGGACGCCGTGATCGCCCACGAGCACGCCCACCTGCGTGGCCACCATTACCTGATCACCACCGTCACGGCGGTACTGGCCCGCGCTTTCCCCCGACTGCCGCTGTTCACCGTCGCTGACGACGAGGTACGCCGCCTGGTCGAGATGGCCGCCGACGACAGCGCCGCCCGCCGCACCACCCCACGTACCGTCGCCTGCGCCCTGTTGGACCTGGTCGCCGGCCAGGTACCTGCGCCCGCGCTCGGGATGGCCGGCGTCGGTGCCGCCGAACGAGTGCGCCGTCTGCTCGCCCCCAGCCGTCCCCTCAGCCTGGCCGCGCGCTACCTCGCCGCCGCCGGCGCCGCCGCGTTGCTACTCCTGCCGGTCGCCGTGCCGACGGTGCCAGCCCTCGTCGACGACGCGACCCACTGTCCTCCGGCCACCACCGCGGCGGACGTCGCGGCACGCTCCGCGCGCTGATCTCGCAGCCTGGAACGAGCACGCAAACGAGCATTGATAGCCGGCGACCTGGACAGGGCTGCCTTGATGCGGTCGGCCAGCTTCTGCTCGTCTGCTGGGCCACGCCGGCCTGCGCGTTCGACGGCGGTGGCGAGAGACGACCGACAGGTCAGGGCGCCATCGTGCCGCCGGGCTGGTTGATTCCGGTCTCGTAGGCGAAGATCACTGCCTGGATTCGGTCGCGGAGGCCGAGCTTGGCCAGGAGCCGCTTGGCGTGGGTGCGGACGGTGGACTCCTCGACCACCAGGCAGTTCGCGATCTCGCGGTTGGACAGACCCCGCGCCATCAGCTCGAGGACCTCGCGTTCGCGGCGGGTGAGCTCGGCGAGCTCCCGCGTCCCAGCCAGCTCCGGGACGGGTTGCCGGGCCATCCTGTCGATCACCCGCCGGGTCACCGACGGTGACAGCAGCGCGTCGCCGGCCGCGATGGTATGCACCGCGGCGATGAGCTCCTCGGGGCGGGTGCGCTTCAGCAGGAAGCCTGAGGCGCCGGCGCGCACGGCTCCGAACACGTAGTCGTCCTGCTCGAAGGTGGTCAGGATGAGCACCCGGGTCTCCGGCACGCCGCGCGTCAGTTCGCGGGTAGCAGCGATGCCGTCCAGGTCGGGCATCCGTACATCCATGAGCACGACCTCGGGCCGGTGCTGTCGCGCCAGGGAGACGGCCGCGCGGCCAGTGGCGGCCTCGCCGACGACGGCGATCGTCGGGTCGACGGTGAGCAGCTCCACCAGGCCGGCGCGCATGAGGTGGTCGTCGTCCGCGATGACGATCCTGGTCATGCGGCGCGCCCGGTGCGCGGAAGCCGCGCCTCGACGCGGAACTCGCCACCGTGCTGCCGGGCCGTCAGCGTGCCGCCGAGCAGGCTGGCGCGTTCGCGCATGCCGGCGATGCCGTGGCCGCCCGCGCCCGCGCCGGCGTTCGCGGGGACGGGGTTGGTGACCGTCAGCGCGAGGCCGGCCGAGTATGCGTCGATCGTGACGGCCACGGAACCGGCGCCGTGCCGCGCGGCGTTGGTCAGGGACTCCTGCAGGATGCGGTACGCCGCCTGATCGACCGCCGTGACCAGGACGTCCGGATCACCTTGGCGGGATACGGATACCCGCAGGCCGGCGGCTCGGTGCTGGGCGACGAGTGTGTCCACCGAGGCCAGACCGACCGGCGACTCGACCGCGAGATCGCCCGTCTCGTTCGCTTCACCGGCGCGCAGCGAGCCGACGATCTGGTCGATGTCGGCCGCCGTCTGGCGGGCGACCGACTCGATGTCGGCCAGCGTGGCCAGCGCGCGCCGTGGGTCGTTGCGCAGCCGCGCCGCCCCGGCGCGTACCGCGATCACGTTCAACGCGTGTCCCGCCGAGTCGTGCAGGTCGCGGGCGATGCGGGTTCGTTCCTCGGCGACGGCGAGCCGCAGGTTCGCCGTCGCCGACTCGGCCGCCCGGTGCGCGCGCTCGTGCAAAGCTTCGATCTGCTGGCGTCGCAGCCGGGCGCGCTCGCCGGCGAGCCACGCCGCGGCRCAGGCCAGGACAGTATGGCCCAGGTCCACCGCCACCCAGCCGCTGGCGGCGATCGTGACCGCGAGGTAGGCGGTGAGCAGCCCCGCGACCGTAAGCGTCGTGCGCCGCGACCATGCGGCGGTGTCMCTGCCGCCGGCCAGGAGGTAGAGCGCGACGGCGGGCCCGATCGGCGGCCACAGCGCCTGGCCACGCGCGGCGAGGCCCAACGCCACGACAGTGCTGGTCGTAAAGGTGCCGAGCGGTGCGATCCGCCACCCGGCAATCGGGAGGCTCGAGGCAGCCAGCAGGACCAGGTCGGTCATCTCGAAGCGGTCGCCGTGGGACAGCCCGACCAACCAGCCACTGAATACCCCCGCCGCGATCGCCGCGTCGAGGAGACGAGGACGACGCCGTCGGGCCGGCGCCGTCGCCGCCCGGGAGACGAAGAGAGTGAAGGGATGGTGCGGGATCGCCGCGGTCGCCACGCCGCGAGCGTAGCCCGCGCGAGCTGCGTTCGGATCCCCCCACGGGGGGACACTGGTGGACGACCCGGGGACGGTGGAGATCCACCTCATGGGTGTTCTGCGCGTCGGCGGACGGACCTAGCGTCGCCGGGGTGCTGACCTTGCCTCCGACGACGTCCGCGACCGCCTCCGGGTTCGCGGATCGTCCCGTCCTCCATCTCGCGGTCATCGGCGTCGTCGTGATCGCGGTCGTGGTTGTCCTCGTCGTCCGCCGAGGGCGCTCATGAACGGCACGCCACCGGTCGTGGCCGTCGAAGGGCTGACCAAGCGGTACGACGGCCAAGCCGTCGTCGAGGACCTGACCTTCCACCTCGACCGCGGCCAGATCACCGGGTTCCTCGGACCCAACGGGGCCGGCAAGTCGACCACACTGCGACTCCTGCTGGGCCTTGCGTCGCCGTCCAGCGGCACCGCCCGCGTCCTCGGCAAGCCCTATGCCGACCTCGGGGATCCGGCGCGCACGGTAGGCGCCGTGCTGGAGTCCAACGACTTCCACCCCGCCCGGTCGGGTCGCGACCACCTCAGGGTGCTCGCGCTGGCGTCCGGTATCGGACGTGCCCGCGTCGATGAGGCGCTGGAGACCGTCGAGCTGACGGCCGCCAGCAGCAGGGCGGTGAGGACCTACTCACTCGGGATGCGCCAACGGCTCGGGCTCGCGGCCGCGCTGCTCGGCAACCCCGAGCTGCTCGTCCTCGRCGAGCCCATCAACGGGCTGGACCCCGCCGGCGTGCACTGGCTACGCGCATTCCTGCGGAGCTACGCCGATCAGGGCGGCACCGTGCTCGTCTCCAGCCACGTGCTCGCCGAGGTCGCCCAGACAGTCGACCGCGCCCTCATCATCAGCCGGGGCAGGCTGGTCGCCGACCGGCCGATCAGTGACTTCGCCCAGGACGGTCAGACCTTGGAAACGGCCTATCTCGCCCTTACCGCGGTGGTGGCGCCATGAGGCGGCAGCTACGCTCCGAGTTCGCCAAACTCACCAGCACACCGGCACTGGCGGGCCTGCTGGCCACCCTGGTCGGACTGGTCGCGCTCGCCATGGCGCTGCACGGCTACGGCCTGGCCACCGACCGCCTCGCCACCAGATCCGAGCAGCTCGGTGTCTTCGTTGATGTGGGTGCCAATCTCGGCGCCCTGTTTGCCGCCCTGCTCGGCGCCCTGTCGATCACGGCGGAGATCCGGAGCGGCACCATCCGGCCAACCCTGCTCGCGACCCCACGACGTACCACCGTGATCAGCGCGAAGGCCGTCTCCGTGTGCGTGACCGGACTGCTCGTCGGGCTGCTCTCGACCGGAACCGCCGCGGGTGTCGGCGGGCTCGCCCTGCACCTGCGCGGGCTCGCGGTCCAGCTCACGGCGAGCGACTATGCCCTGCTCCTCGGCGGCGGCGCGGCCGGCGGCGGGCTGCTCGCCACGATGGGTCTGGCCGTCGGCGCTGTTGTCCGTGGCCAGGTGCCGTCCCTCGTCGCTGTCTTCGCCTGGCTGTTGTTCGTCGAGAACCTGCTCCTGGAACTGCCAACGGTGCACCGGTTCGCTCCCGGCGCGCTGGCCCAGGCACTGGCGGGCCAGGACCGCGCCGGCGCGCTGCGCAGCCCCGGCGGAGCCGCGGCCCTGCTGACGGTGTACGCCGGTCTCGGCCTCATCGCCGCCATGCTGGCGACATCCCAGCGCGACGTTCCCTGAGGCCCACCAGACCGACGCCGCCACGATCGACACCTTCACCACCCTGGTCGTGCTCGTATTCGACCGTGGAACCTGCCGGCTGGAAGCTACCGACGCCGCGCCCGTCCTGATACTCGAAGGTGAGCGCTTGCCGTGGTAGTCGTCGCCCGGAGGCTCGCCTTGTCCGGTTCCGACGATTGACGGCTGGCCGAGGTCGCCGACGACCGGGGGTACCCATCGGCTGTCGGGCTCAGCGCGCCACGACATCACGGCTGTCGCAAGATCGTCAGACGGTCGTGGACGCATGTACCCGCGGACCGTCGCGCTCTTGTCTGTCCGCTCTCCGCGCTCTCGCGTTGACGGGATACCCGGAGGGGGTATAAACATGACCGTGAGATACCCCACCGGGGTATATGAGGTTCGAAGGGGCGAATGGGATGACCACGAGCGAGTACCAGGTCACGGGCATGAGCTGTGGGCACTGCGAGGCCTCGGTCCGAGACGAGGTCGGCAAGATCGCCGGTGTCGAGGACATCCAGGTAAGCGCGCGGACCGGCCGCCTTGTCGTGACCGTGACCGGGCCGGTGGACGACGCGCAGGTGCTGGCCGCCGTGGACGAGGCCGGCTACGAGGCGGCCCCGGTCCGATGAACGTCCCGACCCGGCTCGGCGCCTATGCCACCGGTCTGGCGCTCCTGTTCGGCGGCGCCTTCGCCGTCGGCGCCGGCGCTGTCCCCGACTCGATGGTCGCCTCGTGGACGAGGACAGCACAGGAGAGCTCGATGGATCACACCTCGACGCAGGCTTCAGCCAGTGCCCCGCCGGTGCACGGGCTCTCGATCGAGCAGGACGGATATCTGCTCGGCGAGGTGGCCGCGCCCAGCCGGGTCGGGAAGTCCGGTGTCCTGTCCTTCCACGTACAGGGCGGCGACGACCACCCGTTGACGGCGTACACGACGTCGCATGACAAGGACCTTCACCTCATCGTGGTGCGTTCGGATGGCACCCAGTTCCGTCACGTGCATCCGACGATGAGCTCGGATGGGACCTGGTCGATCCCGTGGACGTGGAACGCCGCCGGCACCTACCGAGTGTTCGCCGACTTCGTGCCCGCCGACCGGGACACCTCTGAGGCCCCTGACGTGACCCTTACCCGCACGATCGACGTCGCCGGCGACGTCATCCCGGCCCCAGCCACTCACACCGCGACGACGTCGCAGGTCGGCGGATTCACCGCCTCCGTGCACGGCGCCCTGCGCGCCGGCGAGATGTCAGACCTGACTGTCGAGATCACCCGCGCTGGCAAGCCGGTCACCGCCCTGCAGCCCTATCTCGGCGCTTTCGGCCACTTGGTCGCGCTGCGCGCGGGCGACCTGACCTACCTGCACGTCCACCCCGAAGGCGGGGAACCGGCCGCGAGTGACCTGTCAGGCCCGAAGATCGGCTTCATGGCCGAGGTACCTACCGAGGGCCGCTACCTGCTCTACCTCGACTTCCAGGTCGACGGACAAGTCCACACCGCGACCTTCGTCCTCGACACCACGTCCGGCACCGCGGGCGACACCGTCACCGACGTACACACCGGCCATTGATCCGAGAAGCGCGGTAGGAGCGAGAACCACCATGGCCACATCCCCGGCCCCGTCGGCACCGTCCGTAACCAGCGTCGAACTCGAGATCGGCGGGATGACCTGTGCCTCGTGCGCGATGCGGATCGAGAAGAAGCTCAACAAGCTCGACGGCGTCGCGGCGTCGGTCAACTACGCCACCGAAAAGGCCAAGACCACCGTGCCGACGGGCTATGACCCGCAGCTCCTGATCGCCGAGGTCGAGAAGGCCGGCTACACCGCGAAGCTGCCCACACCGCCGAAGGCTGCCAACGGCTCCGCAGACGCCGCGCAGGAACAGCCCGACCACGAGCTGCTCACACTACGGAACCGGTTGGCCGGGACCGTGGCGTTGACCGTCCCGGTCATCGTGCTCGCCATGGTGCCCGCGCTGCAGTTCACCTCCTGGCAGTGGGCCTCTCTCGCGCTGGCCTGGCCAGTGATCATCTGGGCGGCGTGGCCGTTCCATCGAGCGGCGTGGACCAACCTGCGGCACGGCGCTGCCACGATGGACACCCTCGTCTCGATCGGCACCCTCGCGGCGTTCGTCTGGTCGTTGTACGCCCTGTTCTGGGGCACCGCTGGCACTCCAGGGATGAAGCACGGCTTCGAACTCTCCGTGACCCCGACCGACGGCGCCGCCAACATCTACCTTGAGGTCGCCACCGGCGTGACGATGTTCGTACTCGCCGGCCGCTACTTCGAGAAGCGGTCCAAGCGCCAGGCCGGCGCCGCGCTACGGGCCCTGCTCGAACTCGGCGCCAAGGACGTCGCGGTGCTGCGGGACGGAGTCGAGAGCAGGGTCCCGGTCGAGGACCTGGCGGTGGGCGACGAGTTCGTCGTCCGCCCCGGGGAGAAGATCGCAACCGACGGAGTCGTCGTCCTGGGAACCTCGGCGATCGACCTGTCGATGCTCACCGGCGAGTCCGTGCCGGCCGAGGTCGGCGAGGGCGACACCGTCACCGGTGCCACCGTGAACGCCGGCGGCCGTCTGGTCGTGCGCGCCACCCGGGTCGGCGCCGACACCCAGCTGGCCCAGATGGCCAGGCTGGTCGAGGACGCCCAGTCCGGCAAGGCGGAGGTCCAGCGGCTGGCTGACCGGGTGGCTGGCGTCTTCGTACCGGTCGTGATCGCCATTGCCGTGGCGGTCCTTGGAGCCTGGCTCGGCGCCGGGTTCCCCGCGGCCGCCGCGTTCACCGCCGCCGTGGCCGTGCTGATCATCGCCTGCCCGTGCGCCCTGGGACTGGCCACCCCGACCGCGCTGCTCGTCGGCACCGGCCGCGGCGCCCAGCTGGGAGTGCTCATCAAGGGCCCCGAGGTCCTGGAATCCACCCGCCGGATCGACACCGTCGTTCTCGACAAGACCGGCACCGTGACCACCGGAAAGATGACGCTCGTCGAGGTGGTCACCGCTGACGGCGTGGACCGGGCCGAGCTGCTACGCCTGGCCGGCGCCCTTGAGAACGCCTCCGAGCACCCCATCGCGCAGGCGATCGCGAAGAGCGCCACCCAGCAGGTCGGCGACCTGCCGACGCCGGAGGACTTCGCGAACATCGAAGGCAAGGGCGTTCAGGGCGTCGTCGAGGGCCATGCCGTGCTCGTCGGCCGCCAGTCCCTGCTCTCCGACTGGTCGCAGCACCTCACCGCCGAACTGGTCGAGCGCAAGGCCCACTTCGAGCAGGCTGGAAGAACCGTTGTCGCGGTCGGCTGGGACGGGGAGGCCCGCGGCCTGCTGGCCGTGGCCGACCAGGTCAAGCCGACCAGCCGCGAGGCGATCAACCAGTTCAAGGCACTCGGCTTGGCGCCAGTGCTGCTCACCGGCGACAACCGGACGGTGGCCGACCAGATAGCCGCCGAGGTCGGCATCGATCAGGTCATCGCCGAGGTCCTGCCCGCCGACAAGGTCGACGTGGTCAGGCGGCTCCAGTCCGAGGGCAGGGTCGTCGCGATGGTCGGCGATGGCGTCAACGACGCCGCCGCGCTGGCCCAGGCCGATCTGGGCCTGGCGATGGGCACCGGTACCGACGTCGCGATCGAGGCCGCCGACATCACCCTGGTACGCGGCGACCTGCGCAGCGCCGCCGACGCCATCCGGCTCTCCCGTCGAACCCTCGGCACGATCAGGACGAACCTGTTCTGGGCCTTCGCCTACAACATCGTGGCGATCCCGCTCGCCGCCCTCGGCCTGCTCAACCCGATGCTCGCCGGCGCCGCGATGGCGTTCTCCAGCGTCTTCGTCGTCGGCAACAGCCTGCGCCTGCGCTCCTTCACCAGCCAGGCGTTGGACAGCGCACCCTCGACGAACGCACCGCGCACGGACTCACCGCGCCTCGCCAACGCGTGACAACACGACACCGGCCCCGCTCCCAACAACGGGGCTGGTGGAAGATATTGACGGGCCGTCGCCGTCGCCGTCTTCGCCGGCAGCGGCGAGGGGCTGACCCGCAGCCGTGGCCGCCGTGTGAGGCGAGTGTTGCCCGGGGCTGGCCACGAGCGACGGGCCGGCCCCGAGGCACCCATGAATGCCTCGGGGACGGTCAGCCGCGTTTCATCAACCGGCCGACCGCGGCCATCATCTCGGTCGCCATCTCGTCGGCACGTCCCTCGGCGGCACCCTCGTGCATGCAGTGGCGGGCGTGTCCGTCGAGCAGGCCGAGCGCCACCTTGTCGAGCGCCGCCTGGATGGCGGATATCTGGGTGAGCACATCGATGCAGTACCGGTCGTCGTCGACCATGTTCTGGACGCCGCGCACCTGCCCCTCGATGCGGCGCAGGCGCGACTGCAGTTGGTCCTTGGTGGCGGTGTAACCGCGGACCGTGGCGGGTGTCTCCATGGATCGACGGTATAACCCCCCGGGGGTATTTTCACCTGTGAGAGTAGAGAGGTGCTCCTACCGGCGACAAGGTCTTGCCCTGGCGAGCACGTCGACGTGGTCGTGGCCGACACGCTGGATCGGTTGGCGGCGACTGAGGCTGGGCGGATGCGGGTGCTGGGCATGCTGCGCGACGCGGGGGTACGGCTCCTGATCGCCCGGGATGGGATCGACACCGGCGACTGGATCGGCGCTGGGCTGGTCGACTCCCTGATCGGCCCGCCCGTGGTGGGCAAGGCCCGTGCGGCGGCGTCCTGGTGAGCGGCGAGAACGGCTGGCCGGCGGCGCGGCCACATGCCCATGTCGTCCAACCGCCGCTCGTTAGGGCAGATCCGCATCCCCGCCGAGATTTGCGATCATTCGTCGCAGGACGTTGAGTGCGGCGACGTACTCCGACGTTGCGATGCCATCGTGGATTTGCGCCAGCGCCTGGTGGCTACGGTCGGCGGCCCGGGTCCGCCCCGCTTCTCCGTCCTCAGTGAGACCGAAGGTGCCTGCCTGTGTCTGAGTCATCCAGCCGCGCTCGAGCAGATCGTCGATGACGCCGTCAAAATCACTGCCGAGATCGTCGAACGGTGACAGCCGTTGGATCAGATGCGTGCGATCCCACTTGCCAGGAGCGCCCGCGACATGGTTGAGGATCCACCAATGCGGCTGGGTGAGCCCCTCGACCGCCAGATCCGCGCGGATCCGGCCGACAACTCTGCGGTAGGTCTCGCCGCTCCAGTACCCGATCGGCTGCGCCGCYAGCACCTCGTCGGGATACCCCTTGATGCCCGGGACCATGACAGTCCTTCCCTCCGGCGCGTGGCAATGCGTCCTGGCCGGATAGCAACATTCCGACGTCAGGCGATCACGCTAGAACTTCAACCGAACTTGAGGTCAAGGGCATACCGGTCTGGAAAAAGGTACAGGAAGTCCGCGACGATCTTGGCGCGCACTTGGCGCACACCGCTGAGTCGGGTTATCCGATCTTCGGTGATGCTTTACCTCTCGGTCCTACCTGCCGCTTGGCGGCCTGCGCCGGGCTTCAGTTCTGGTCGTGGGTTCGGGGTCGCTTGGCGGCGTGGCCGCCGTGTGCGGGGGGTGGCGGCGTCGGGCGGGGTGGCCTGCCCCTGCTCCTGAGGTGCGAGGGCCTTGGCCTGGGGCGGAGCAGCCCGGGTGGTCTTTGCTCTCCCGCGCGCAGCGCACGGCGTCTTGTGACCGTATCTGCCGCCCGGGTCCTCCCGGCCAGCCCGCATCGACCCGCACCCCGGCCTGCCGTGATCTGTCTCTACCCCAGGACCAGACCTGATCGCTGTACGCTGGGCGGCGTTGCGCCATGGGTCCTCGGCGTTTCTCGGCTTTCCGAATGCATCGGCCGGGTCGTTGCGCCAGACCCCGCACGGTAAGGAAATTCCAAAGGTCCTGTCCGCGGTCCGACATGATATCGATATCGACGGGCATGCGCGGCGAGGCGACGGCGTGCCAATATTGTTTGCGGCGGGGAACGCTCGCTGGCGACCAGGCCGTCGCCGCGACGGCCTGGTCGCGTGGCGGTCCTGTACCAGTGAGTTGTTCTCCGTCCCGCCCGAGCCGGCCGTGATGTTTGAGGCGGCGCGTGGAGGCCCGGGCTCCCGGTGACGCTTGAAGTGAAAGAGGTATCTCGGGATGAAGACCTGGAGAAAATCTAGGCCGGCCGTGGAACGACGGCGCCGAAGGGTTACCGGGCGGCTCGCGGCGCTCGTAGCGGCGATGGCGGGTTCAATGGCCGCCGTGGTCGTGTTCGCAGGTCAGGCCAACGCCATCGTGACTCCGCCGGACGACCCGCCGCCGTCTAACCCCGTCCAGTACTCGCTGATCAGCGATGTGAACGGCCAGTGCCTCGACGTTTATAAACTCTCGGATGGCACGTACGGCTACTGGACGACTCGCCAGTGCAACGGATCCTCCTCGCAGAAGTTCCAGACCATATATGGCAGTGGGTACGCTAGCGTCAGGGACGTCAAAAATCAGGCTTGTATGATGATGTATACCAATTCGTTCGTTTCCGGGTATGATTGCGACGGTTCGATTAGCGTGCGGTGGACGCCGGTGTCTGGACCCAACGGGTCGACGCAGTGGCGCAGCCAATATAACGGTCTGTGTCTGGGCATACCCGTGCCAGCGGGAAGTGAATTCCGGCCCGAAGGCCGGTCCTGCACCGATACGAGCACCTACTGGCACTTCGGCTAGGCTAGGCCGCGCCTCGCAATCAAGGTTTCTGGATAGTTTCATAATCGATGGCCGGTCGGCATGAGATCACCGGCATCGCGTGGGCGCGGATTAAGGCACTATTGCCAAGCACCCGCCCACGCGGTGTCGGTGATTCGATCACGGCAAGGTCCCGGCCGAACCGAGCATCCGTGAAATGTCTGTGGGCCGTTTGCCTTGATGGCGCGAGAGAAGAGCGGTTTTCGCGCGCCATGCGGCGGGCCGTCAGCGGGCCGAAGCCAGCCGGGACTCGAGCGCGGCATCTCTCACCGACACGGCCTTAAGTGTCCCAGATCGACTGTCAACCATGTCCTGGGACGGAAACGTTGAGCATCACCTGAGACTCGACAATCTTCGTTGGGAGTGTCTGATCGCGGGTGTAAGTGGCCTGGCCGTGGCAACCGAGTGGATCTTGGTGGGATGGGCGGATGGTATTCTCGGCAGCACACCTTCAAGAATCGGTCAATAGGCAAAGAGGAAAAGATGAAGATAATTGATAAACTCGCGTGGATTCGGATTGAAGAAAAGAGAATACTTAGTACGCGATCGAAAGGCAAGGATGCCTATTATATTCCTGGCGGCAAACGAGAAGGTGCTGAGACGGACCGGGAAGCGCTGCAGCGGGAAATTACTGAGGAACTTTGCGTGAGACTTCTTTCTGAGACGATGGAGCTCGCAGGAGTATTTGAAGCACAAGCTCACGGAAAATCCGAGGGCGTTATTGTAAGGATGACTTGTTACCGGGCGGAATATGATGGCGAGCTGGCGCCGAGCAGTGAAATCGAAGAGATGGTCTGGCTTGACTACTCTGGGCGGGAGAAGTCGTCGCTAGTGGATCAGATCATATTCGACTGGCTTCGAGACCGTGGGGAGCTCTGAAATCCCTTTCCTGTGAGGCGGTCATTTAACTTGACGGAAC
This sequence comes from Pseudofrankia sp. EUN1h, assembly GCF_001854645.1. Lineage (NCBI taxonomy): Bacteria > Bacillati > Actinomycetota > Actinomycetes > Frankiales > Frankiaceae > Pseudofrankia > Pseudofrankia sp. EUN1h. The sequence goes on from NZ_MBLN01000092.1 coordinate 36,743, forward strand.
AACGGTGCAACTCCCCTCCGACTCGAACCCCCATGGTTGTGGCCTTGCGAGTTCGACGTCCCCGGCGCCAGTTTGTCTCCTGGTGCCCCAGCCTGGTCGACGCTGTTGTCGGCTGCGACCACGCCGGYGATCTGATGTCGGCGGGTTCGCGGTCTCGTTGTTCGGGTGGCTCTTGTGCCGGGGGAGTCGTCCGGGCGGTGTTCTGGGCTGGGGGAGTGGGTCAGGGGCCGTTGCGGGCTGGTGGGCCGGTGAGGAGGACGTCGTCAGCCAGGCGGCGCAGTGCCCGATACCGGTCGGCGACCTGCGGGATGGATGTGGCGTCGCGGTGGATGCGTAGTTCTCGTAGGAGCAGGGCCGCGATGTTGAATCTGAACGCTGTGTGGTCGGTGGCGTGGGCGGTGATGTGTGCTTGGGCGGCTGGGTGGTCCATGTGGGTGAGCCAGAGTAGGGCGTGGTCGTAGCCGGGGAGTCGTAGGCCGGCGTATTCCCAGTCCAGGAGCGCGGCCTCGGTGTCCGTGGTGAGGGTGTTGGTCAGGAGCAGGTCGCCGTGGCTGAAGACGTGCGGGGTCGAGGTGAAGGTGGCGGCCCAGTCCTGCAGGGTGCTGGTCGGTGCGCCGATTTCGGCGGCGGTGGCGAGGTCGCTGGGGGTCAGCGGCGGTCGGCGGTGGTCGGCGGCRAACGTCGTTGCGCCGGGCCAGGTTGCGAGCGCGTTGGCGGYGGTGAGGACGGATTCGAKAATGGGCGGCGTGATGTTTTTGGGATATCGGCTGGTGGCGGCTGGGTTGCCGGGTAGGTGTTCGATGAGCAGCAGGCCGGGAGTCGGCGGGGCGAGTAGTCGGGGTGTGCGGACCGGCGGTGGGTCGGCGGCGAATCGCGTGTAGGCGCGTGCTTCGGCGTCGTGGTGGCGCTGCCATCTCGCGTCCCCGGCCGTGAGGATCTTCAACACGGATGCGGAGCCGTGGTAGTCGGCAGCGACCAGCACCGCTTTGCCGGTGGTGTGCAGCAGGCGGCGTAGGACCAGCCCGGGGTAGTGGTTGTGGACGTCGGTGAGCGCCTGGTCAGAGACGGCCGGTGGCAACCAGGCGGGGCGGCCGGCCGCGCGGGTCATGCTCGGCAGGCGCCGGGTGCTCACAGGTTGATCTCCCAGCCGCCGCGGTTGGCGAGGTGCTCCTTGGCGGACATCGGTCGGTCTACCGTTGTCGGTGACAGTCGCGGTTGTACCTACGATGGCGCCAGACTGCAGTTGCAAGGCCGATGACCGTCCACTTCGGACAGGACGCCGATGGTCAGCCAGGAACAGGACGGCGGGACGCGGACGAGCGTCAGCGACACACCTGACCCAGTTGTACGCCAGCCGGCTCTCACGCTGGCGGTCCTCGTGACCTGCCAGCTGATGATTTCAATGGATAGCGGCGTCATCGCCATTGCCTTTCCCAGTATCACGTCTGGTCTGGGCTCCGAGTTCACCGGCGTGGCCTGGGTTTTCGGCGCATGCTCGCTGGTCTACGGGGGGCTGTTGCTGGTCGGCGGCCGGGCTGGGGACATCCTTGGTCGGAAACGGATGTTCATGTGGGGGGTGAGCATCATGGTGGCCGCGTGCGTCCTGGGTGGGCTCGCGCCCGAGATCTGGGTGCTGATCACTGCGCGGGCGCTGCAGGGCGTCGGGTTCGCCCTCGCGGGGCCGGCCGCGCTGTCCCTGATCGTCACGGGCTTCGCACCGGGCCTTGAGCGGACCCGGGCGCTGGGCGTGTCCTGCATGGTCACCGGCCTCGGCCTCCCGCTCGGTCTGGTCCTCGGCGGTCTGCTCACCATGGTGAGCTGGCGGTTGGTCTTCTTCGTCAACGTGCCGATCGGCGTGGTGACCATCCTGATCGCCCGCCGCCACCTCACCGAGGCGCGACGCCATCCCGCCCGCTTCGACCTGCTCGGCGCGCTCACCTCGACCATGAGCATGGTCTGCATCGTCTACGCCTGCATCCATGCGTCTTCTGCCGGCTGGACCGCCGCCAGCACCCGCGGCCTGTTCGCGGTGGGGGCGCTCCTGTTCGCGGGGTTCCTGCTCATCGAACGCGGGGCCGCCCAGCCGATCGTGCCGCTGCGCCGGTTGCCCCGCCACGGCCGCGTCGGGGCTCTTCTCGCGTTCGTGCTGCTCATGGCCGCCCTGGCCGATGTGTTCGTCCTGCTGTCGGAGTACCTGGGAGGTGTGCGCCTGCAGAGACCGCTGGTCACCGCTCTCGGCCTCCTGCCGCTGACGGCCGCGCAGGTGCTCACCGCTCGTGCGGCGGCGGTCAGGCTGATCCCCCGGTTCGGCCGGAGGAACGTCGTGGTGACCGGCGCCGTGCTGATGCTCGCCGGGGCTGTCTGGCTGGCCGTGGGGGGCCGGACCTACTCCTATGCATCGTCGCTGCTCGGGCCGCTCCTTCTGTTGGGCGCTGGGCTCGGCCTTTCCTTCGTCGCGCTCACCATGACTGTGTTGGACGGGCTGGAGCCACGGGAGATCGGCGCGGCGTCGGGCCTGTTGCAGGCAGCTCAACAGGTGGGCCTGTCGCTGGGGGTGGCCATCATGACGACGGCCTACTCGCGGACCATCGAGTACCACTCGGTCGAGGAGAGCCTGGCCGCGGCCTTTCTCACCGCGGTCGAACTCACCGGCGCAGCGCTGCTCGTCATCGCGCTCGTCATCAGGGCCCCTGGGCCCGCGCAGGCCCCGACAGGACACTGACCGGTCGGCGGGGCTCGTACGCCGAAGTCTTCCACGCTGCCAGATCAGGACTTCGTCACCGTCAGCGCGAACGACATGCCCGCACGTCGGCGTGCGTGCGCCTGCCCTCTGCACTCGCTCGAGCCCTCCTGTGGCGCAGGCGCGGTAGGCGACCCGTTCGGGATGGTGCGGAGAAATCCAGTCGTGTTGTCCACGCCGTTGACGATGTCGCTCGGCCATAATGATCATGGCTGGCTGGAAGCTGGGCCATGGGCACGAACGGGAAGTTGACGGAAGTCGAGTAAAGGCCCCGACACACGGATGACCTGGGTCGGCCGCCATCGAGCGCTGGTGTGATCAGGGCCCGGTGCGCGTAAGGCGCACGCATGCCCGGCACGCGCTTCTCATCTGGCCTCGATTCACAGCACCGAACGGTGGGGTGCAGTGTGCCAAAACTCGATTCGGGGCGTGACCTGGGGTTTCGCTGTTCGGTCAGGCGGCCGGTAGTGCTCGTTGATCACACCTCCGAGGACCTTGCGGCGGCGGATCGGGCGGTCGAAAGGTACGACGGTGGCCGGCTCGTGGTTCGGTGGGCGCTGGCAGGTAGCGCACCAGTCGCTGCCGCGGTGTTCGGATGCTCGGCCTCAGGGAGCCGCGCGGTGTCGGCGACGATGCGTTCTTCGATGGCGATCGCCTCGGCAGTCCGTCCGGCCTGCCGATACGAGGCGGCGAGGTTGCCACGCGCCCGCAGCGTGTCCGGATGCTGGTCCCCGAGCAGCCGTCCGGCGTCGGCCACGACCCGCTCTTCCAGGGCGATCGCCTCGCCGGTCCGCCCCGCCCGCCCATAGGAGGCCGCGAGGTTGGCCCGCGCGATCAGCGTGGACGGGTGTTCGTCGCCGAGCAGCCGCGCGCGGTCGGYGACCACCCGCTCCTCGAGGCCGATCGCCTCGGCCGTCCGCCCGGCCCGTCCATACGACGCGGCGAGGTTCCCGCGGGCGATCAGCGTGTCCGGGTGCTCGTCKCCGAGCAGCCGTACGGTGTCGGCGATCACCTTCTCCTCTATCAGGATCGCTTCACCGGTCCGCCCCGCCTCCCGATACGACGCGGCGAGGTTGGCACGGGCGATCAGCGTGTCCGGGTCCTCGTCCCCCAGGAGCCGCCCGGCGTCGGCGACCACCCGCTCCTCAAGCACGATCGCCTCGCCGGTCCGCCCCGCCCGCCCGTACGACGTCGCGAGGTTGACCCGAGCGATCAGCGTGGACGGGTGCTCGTCGCCGAGTAGCCGCGCGGTGTCGGCAACCACCCGCTCCAGCAAGCTGATCGCCTCGTCCGTCCGCCCCGCCTCCTCGAAGGGGCAGGCGAGGTGGCCGCGGGCGATCAGCGTGGACGGGTGCTCGTCGCCGAGCTGCCGTGCGGTGTCGGCGACCACCTGTTCCAGCAGGCTGATCGCCTCGTCGATCCGTCCCGCCTGCCCGTATGCGAAGGCTAGGTTGCCGCGGGCAAGCTGCGTGTCCGGGTGCTCGGCCCCGAGCAGCCGGGTCGCCTTACCGGTCAGGTGGTGCCAGTAGACGACGGTGGCGGTGTGCAGCCCGGCGCGCAGCAGGCTGAGACCGGCCCGGTACAGCAGGGGGTGGCCGTCGGGATGCCAGAGCTGGTCGCCGGCGTGGGCGGCGAGGGTGGTGGTGTTGGCGCGGAGCGCGGCGACGAGTTCGGTGGTGGCGTAGTCGTCGGCGGGCCACAGCGTGAGCAGAGCATCGGCGGCGGTGTGGGCGACCGCGGCCGGGTCGGCGAGGGTTTCGCGGGCGGCGCGGGCGGTCAGGGCATGGATCCGTACCGCGCGGGCGGAGTCGGCGGGCGTGTGGGTGAGCAGGCCGTAGCGGTGTAGCAGCCGCAGGGTCTTGCGTGCCTGGTCGGCGGTGACGGGCGGGCCGCCGGTGCCGGCGCGATGAGCGGTCAGATACCTGGTGACGGCGGGCGCGGCCCACAGGGCGTCGGGATGGCCGGCGGGGTCGAGCAACGCGGCCAGGGCCAGGGCGAGCCGGGCCAACCCGGCAGGGGCGGCCGTGTCGGCGGCGTCCAGGGCGAGCAGGAGGGTGACGGCCACCGGCCGGCCGTAGCCGTCGGGGTCGATATCCGGGGGCATCAGCTCGGCCAGTCGGCCGTCGGCGGCGGCGTAGCGGGCCAGGTAGGCCGTACACCCCTCCTCCTGGCCGATCATGTAGGCGGCGGCGTGCGACAGCGCCAACGGCAGATGCCCCACCGCGACAGCCAGGTCAGCCGCGGCACCGTCGAACAGCTCGCCCTTGCCGGCGTCACCGAGCCGCCCAGCCAGATACGCCGCGGACTCCGCTGGGCGGTACACGTCGATGTCGACCTGGTGGCGGCCCGCGCTGACCAGCGTCGGATCGTCACGCAGCCGGGTGGTCGCCAGCGTCCAGCCGTCCGGGCGGTGCGGAGGCCACCAGCCGGCCAGCGCCGCCGGGTCGGTGACGTCGTCGAGAACAACCAGCCAGGACCGGTCGGTGGTATGCAGCCATTCCAACAACGCGGCAGCGTCCCCGGCCGGATCGCCGCCGCCCGCTCCGGGCGCCTCCACCCGCGCCGCCGCCCGGGCATAGGTCGTGATCACCTCGTCGGCGCTGGCCGCGTCCGCCCACACGACCAGGTCCGTGCAGCTCTCGGCGGCGTGGCAGGCGAACCATGCCGCCAGCTGCGACTTCCCGACCCCACCCCCACCGGCCAACACCCGCGTCCCCGTCCCCGCCCCGCCGCGTCCCGTCGTCGCGCCCTGAGCCGCGACGACGTCCTGATCATGCGGTCGGGCAGCCAGGATCCGGTCCCGTAGCGCATGCCGGGGCTGGAACGCCGACGCCAACGCCGGAGGCCGCCCCACCAGTACCGGCCAGGACGGCGCCGGCGCCGCACACGGATGGTGATGGTGCTCGACGGTCAGATCACCCATGACCCCCGAGTTGGCGATACCACCACGGTCGGCCGACGCCTGCCCGGAATCCGTGACCGTGGCCGCCTCCGACGCCACGGGAGGTGACGCTCGGTCAGCCATCACGACCAGGGCCCCGCTGGACGCCGGTATTGGCCACGGATCCAGGCCCGTCCGCGAACGTGTCACCTGTCCGCGCGACCTGTACCGGCCGACCGGCGTCCAGGGCCTGCAGCCCGGTATTGGCCTGCCCACCGCCCGCGGCACGGGCACTGCCCGTGTCCTCGGCCCGGTTCGGCTCAGCCGCCGGCGTGCCTCCGGGCCAGGGCAGCAGATACGGCGCACCCAACGCGCTGAGCGCCAGCACCGCTCCGATGCTGCTGGCCAGTTTGTCCGCCTCGTCGAGCCCGACCATGGCGAGATAGACGACCAGCGCCCCGACGATCACACCGAACACGATGCGCCCGGCCCATACCCACCGCCAACTCCGACGAGGCATGCCAACCGCCCTCAAAAGATCAGATCTTGGTGATCGGCGCCAGTCTACGAGTAAGGATTTCCTGGTCTTGTAGTACGGCAGTGACCCCTCGGCGGTGCATTCGCCAACCGCTGTCGTCGACAGGCGCTGTCGCCCAAGAATGCACCCACTCGGGTTAGCGCATTGCGCCTCCTGCCCGTTTATCGGCAAGAGTACTAATCTTCCCGAACGTGCCGATTTGCTGAACTCGACCGTGGGAGATCCTGAGACTCATTCCAGGCGCCTGTACCACGGGTCCTCGACGAACAGCTGCCCGCCGCCCGCCACATCGACGTCCGGTACGCCAACAACAAGATCGAAGCTGACCATCGCCGGCTCAAAGCCCGGCTGCGGCCGATGCGAGGGCTGAAGCGGCTGCGCTCCGTCCAGATCGTCAGCTCCGGGCACGCCTCCGTTCAAAACGTCCGCCGCGGACACTACGAAGTCGGCACCGACGCCGAACCCCACCGCCGGCTTGCCGAGACGTTCATCGAGCTCGCTCTGGTGCTCTGACCAGGGCAGCAACCCGCATCCGCCAGGCCTTGCCGCGGCCGAACGCAACAGCGCGCGCCGAACTCGTCCAGGCCATGTGATCGTCGCACTGGCGGCGGCTCCGCGTGCCCGGCTCCACGCAACGCAACAGCCCCGCCGGGTCTACCCGGCTCCACGCCCAGCGCCCGGTCCTGCCGGGCGAGGGCCGGACGCTGGAAGGGCCATGATCGGTCCCGGCGGCGGTGACCACCCTGACCAGGGCGGATGCCATGGTCGGCAGGCACAGCGCTACGGGGGGTATGCTCTGCGCCGCGGGTTGCCCGATATCGACCGGGGTATTCAATATCGTGTCCGGTTTGCTCATGGTCGATCCTGCCGAGGTCTTTTATCACACAGGGAGGCGACGGGATGACAGCGATCGACCTGAACCAGATCGCGGTTGAGTCCATGCGGCACCAGAACGGCTACGCATGGGCCATCGACACCCGCGACTGGGATTTCTTTCGGACGTTGTTCACGCCCGACGTCGTCGCGGTCTATCCGACCGGAACCTACAGGGGAATCGCCAGCTGGCTTGACTTCTTCATCCCGTTCCACGACAGCTGCGCCTGGACCCTGCACGTAATGACCAACCATCTGGTGGGTGCCGACGACAACGGCGTGTGGGCCAGCTGCTACGGCTGGGTGCAGTGGGTCTACCAGGCCAAGCAGGACCGGATCAACCGCGCCGCTGTCGTCTACCGCGACAGGCTTGTGTACCACGACGGTGCCTGGCGCATCGCGCGCCGCCGGCTCGACCAGGTCCTGAGCGAAGCGGGCACGTCAATCCCGGCGGGCCTGAAACTCCCGAACTCCGTCCTGGACTTCGCGGACCTCTCCTGAAGCCTGATCCGGTTCAAGCCTCATACCTGAGCTTTGGAGCGATCCCGATCTCGAAGAGTCTCGGGATCGACAAGACGAGCTTGGGAAGCGGGTGAAAAAGGCGAAGAACGCGGGCGAGGGCGAACAGAAGCGTGTAGGGCCGAGTGGTCGATGCGTCGGGTCTGTTGCGCTGGTCGGAGGCGGGGTCGCGGTCGACGCCCAGGCTGATCGGATGATGGCTCGCTGCCTTCGTCGTCCACCGGCTCCGGTCTCGGAGTTCGCTGGGTTCCGGTTCCTGCCCGGGGTGATCACGCTCGTGGTCCGGTGGTACCTGCGGTTCGCGCTCTCGTTCCGGGACGTCGAGGAACTCCTGGCCGAGCGTGGCATCGACGTCGACCACGTGCCGATTTTCAGGTGGGTGCAGCGGTGCACGCCGTTGCTGGTCGAGGCGGCCCGGCCGTGCCGGCGCCGTCCGGGTAGTAGGTGGTTCGTCGACGAGACCTATGTCGAGATCGCCGGGCGTTGGGCGTACCTGTACCGGGCCGTTGACCAGCATGGGCAGGTCATCGACGTGCTCGTCAGCGAGCGGCGCGACCAGGTCGCGGCGCGTAGGTTCTTCATCCGGGCGCTGGGCCACGGCCGTAAGCCGGTCGAGGTCACCACCGACAAGGCGCCCGTCTACCCGAGGGTTCTCGACGAGCTGCTTCCCGAGGCCTGCCACGTCGACGCCGCTCGGGAAAACAACCGCATCGAATCGGACCACAGCCGGCTCAAGGCCCGGCTGCGACCGATGCGCGGTCTCAAACGCCTGCGCTCCGCCCAGACGATCAGCGCCGGACACTCCCTGGTTCAGAACATCCGCCGCGGACCCTACGAACTCGCCACCGACGCCGAGCCACGACTGCGGCTGCGGTCGCGTTCACCGAACTCGCCCGCGCCGTCTGATCACCAGGCCGGCGGCGGCTCCGCACGTCCGGCTCCTCACTACGCAACAGGCCCCGCCTCTCACCCTCGGTCCTCGCCGCTCGACGAGCGAATGGAGATCCACGAGCCGGCGACATCTGCCCCCGGCCGGGGTCGGTAGCATCGCCGCATGGCTTTTCGGGTTGGCGCGGCCTTTGTCGAGCGGGTCGAGGAGCAGAGTTTTCGTGCCTCCGCCAGAACACTCGCCGGCGATGAGGAATTCGTCGCTCGCCGCATCGACCCGCTGCCGGGCGGGTTTCTTGACCGGGCGACGATGACCTTCGAGTTCTCCAACCACAGCTGGATCGTCCGCGTGGACGGCCTGACCGTGCTCGTCGACCCGTGCAACGGCAACGGCCGCCAGCGGGGAGTCCCGCCATTCGACAATCTCGACCAGCCGTACCTCGAACGACTCGCCGCCGCCGGCGCGCCGGCCGACACGATCGACGTCGTCTTCTGCACACATCTGCACAACGACCACTGCGGCTGGAACACGATGAAGGTCGACGGGAGATGGGTACCCACCTTCCCGAACGCCCGGTACTTCTTCGTCGATGCCGAGTACCGGCGTTGGGACACCAGCTCCGCGTACCGCCATCCCAACGACTTCAACGTCTCGGTGTTCGACGAGTGTGTACGTCCGATTGCCGAGGCCGGTCAGGCCACGATCGTCCCCGCGACGTACGCGATCTCCGCGAGCCTCTCGGTGGAGCCGGCGGCCGGGCACACGGCCGGCCACGCGATGCTCCGCCTGGAGTCCGGGGGCGAGCGCGCCTACTTCACCGGCGACGCGTTTCACCACCCAGCCCAGGTGTCCAGGCCCGAGCTGCACCTGCCGGGCTGCGACGACCTCCCGGCGGCCATCGAGACCCGCTGGGCACTGGTGCGCAGACTGCGGGCTGAGGGGGCACTCCTGTTCCCGGCGCACTTCTCCGCGCCGCATCACGGACATGTGGACCTCGACGGCGACGAGTTCGTCTTCGTACCCGGCGGTGCCCCCAGCAGCTAGACCCGCCTGCCGCACGCGCGGAAGACGGGTCTAGTAGGTCCTCGCCTGCAGGGCGCTGCCGCCGTCGACGGGGAGGATGACGCCGGTGATGTAGGACGCCTCGTCGGAAGCCAGGAAGACGGCGGCGTTGGCGATGTCCCAGGCCGTCCCCTGGCGGCCCATCGGTACCTGGGTGGCTCTGGCGGCGGCGACCTCGTCTCGGTCACGTCCCGTCGCCTCGACGACCCGGTCGACGCCAATCGGTGTGTCGATCATTCCTGGGACGATCGCGTTGACCCGGATGCCATGTGGTGCGTACTCGAGCGCCAGCCCGCGGGTAAGCGCGTTCACGCCGTTCTTTCCGATCGAGTAGGGGTTCGCGCCGGCCAGGAGCCCGGCGAGCGACGAGATGTTGAGAACGACGCCGTGCCCCTGGGCGCGCATGACAGGCAGGAACTGCCGGCAGACCAGCCACAGGCCGGTGAGGTTGATCGAGAGCCCGCGTTCCCAGTCGTCGAGGCTGGTCGCCTCGGTCCCCGCGGCCACGACCGCGCCGACGTTGTTGTGGAGGATATCGACGCGACCGAACGCCTCGGTGGCGGCACGCACGATGGTTTCGCAGTCCGCCGGCCGGGTGATGTCGGCGCTGTGAGCCAGGCCGTACCCGCCTTCGGCACGCAGCTGGGCGACGGTTTCTTCGGCCGCGTTCAGGTCGCGGTCGACGACGAGCACACGCGCGCCCTCCCGGGCGAACGCGACCGCTGTGGCGCGGCCGTTGCCGATGGTGGCGCCGGGACGCTGCCCGCCCCCGACGACGATGGCGGTCTTACCGGCGAGCCGGTTCATCCTCAACTGCCTCCTTCGTGGGTGCCGTCGGCGCTGCGCGCTGGCGGGCAGCCGCGGTGATCGACGGCTATTGGTCGCCACCGCGCAGCGTCATGACGCTCTGGTGGGCGAGTTCGACAAGCGTGATCTGATCGGCCACGCCGACGGTCCGGCGACGTCGAGCATGATGCCGAGGTCCTTGCGCGGCAGCGATCCGGCGCCGCGCAGCCCGGTGGTGTCAAAGCCGGATCGGGCCGGCGTGACGACGGCCAAACCGCCGCCGCCGCGAGGTTGTCCCGGGAGCGCCCGGCTGTCCCGGGACGTCCCGGGACAAACCCGCGGAGCGGCGGTGGTTGGGCTGGGTTGTAGCTTGCGGTTTCGGTTGCCCTGCTCAGTTCTTGATCGGTTCTGTTCAGTCCTCGATCGGCGACTGGCCAAGCGGCGTGTAGGTGGTCGGCTGGCCCTTGTCGTCGAGTGTGGTGACCAGACCGCCGCGCACGCAGACGGCGGGTAGCGCCGGACTGGCCTTGCCGTTGCAGCGGTAGCGCATGCCGCCGGCGCCGGGCAGGTCCTTCTCCGGCATCTTCTTGAGCGCCGCGGCGATGCCCGCCGGGGTGAGGTCGTTCGGCGAGATCCCATCGAGGGCGTCACGGAAGCCGGCCATCGAGGAGAACATACCGATCGCGACGCCGTTGCCGGTGTCGATGTTGCTGCCGTACGTCTCCGAGACGGCCTTGAACAGTTTGATCGACGGGTCATCGTCGTCGCCGAGCGGCGATGCGGCGCCGATGGTCATGCCCTTCAGGAAGCTGCCGGGGACCGCCTTGCGGGACGAGTCGCCGAGGCACTGGGTGATGCTGGCCGTGATGCCCTTGTAGCCGACGGCGTTCAGGGCGTTGAAGGCGGCGATGCAGAACGGCTCGCCGCCGACGACGAAGACGAGGCCGGTGCCGTCGGTCGCGATGCGCTGGGCCTGCGGCGTCATGTCGGCCTGGTCCGGCGGGACGGTGACCAGCTGGAGCTCGACGCCAGCTGCCTTGTAGATCGCGGGTGCCTGGTTCTGGTAGATGTCCACGGCGGCCGGGATGTCGATCACGATCGCCGAGACCTTCTTGACGCCCTTCTCCTTGGCAAGGCCGGCCGGCATGCCGAGCGCGCCGAAGACCGCGTCGGCGAGGACGTGCGCATTGGGATCGGTGAGTACCTTGTTGCTGCTCGCGCCATAGAAGAACATCGGCAGTTTCGCGTCGTGCAGCGGCTGCCAGATGGCGTCCGGGAAGGCCGGGCCGCCCATGACGACGGCCGCGACGTTGTCCTCGACCATGCGGTTGCCGCAGTCCGCGGCCTTCGCGGGGTCACCCAGGTCCTCGCACTTGACGAGTTGGATGGGCCGGCCGCCGAGCCCGCCCTGGCGCTCGTTGATCCACTTCACGGTCGCGTCGGCCACCCGGCCCTCGACGGAGGCGTCGCTGCCCGGGTACTTACCATCGGAAACCATTCCGATCTTGATCGGCTCACCCTTGGCCGGGTTCATGGCGCCGAGAACCTTGTCGCCGCTGGCCGGGGCCGAGCCCGGCGCGTTCGGAGCGGTGTTCTTGTCGCCGCCTCCGCCGCAGCCGGCGGCGAGGAACGTGACGGCTGCCAGCGGCACCGCTAACAGCGCCAGCGCGGAGCGTTGCCTCTCTCGTCTGAGCGCGATGCTGACCCCAGCAATTCCGATGTGCGGCATTGTCATCCCCATCTAGCGGTCTTGTGTGGTGGAGGAGCGGAGTGCGGCTCGCAGGCAATTTCGGCCGCACCGTATTGACTCGCGCGGACAATGGGCTGCTTCGTCGTCAGATCGACGTGGAACCGGCCTCGATGCTCACAGCGAACGAGCGCAACATCCAGGCGAGGGTCTCGTACGCGCCGACAGTAAAAATTACGTCCATGAGATGCTGGACGTCGAGCGCCGCCGCGAGGACCACCCACGTACTGTCGCGAATAGCGCCGTCGGCGACCAGTTCGTCGACGGCGCGCAGCAGGGCAGCTTCAAGCGGATCCCAGCACGGCGCGCCTGGGCCTCGGGCGATGCCTGCGATCTCGTCATCGTTCACGCCGGCATCCCGGGCCATGAAGACGTGTTCCGCCCACACATAGGAGGACTGTCGCAGCGTCGCGACCCGGAGGATGAGAATCTCCCGCTGCCGCTCCGACAACGTGGTCGTCAGCAAAGCGTGGGCATTGAAGGTAAAGAATGCCCGGGCGAGCACAGGATGATGCGCAAGATCCCCAGCATGTTGAGTGGTACAGGCTTGCCCTCGGACTTTGGTAGTGGATGACGCGGCGCYGGCGGCAACAGGGCGGTCATGGCTGCGCGCATCTCCTGTGTCCATGCACGCGGCGCGATGGGACCGATGCGGTCCATGCAGGTTGTCCTTTCTCCGGCGAGCGCGGGGCCGCTGGTCTCCACCCAGGTCCGCGGCCGAGTCGTCGCCGATCATCGCTACGAACTCCTGCCCCGGTGCCGCGTACCCGGGCCTCAGCCGCTGGTGGGTCGGCTGCGGTTCGGCCGACCCGCCAGCCGGACAACTCCGGCCACCCAGTCACGACGATGGCGCGACCGTGTTGCCGCGAGTTGCGGTTCTGCGGGCCGGTCAGCCTGCGTCCCTGGAAACACGAATGATTTTCGTTCGTCCATCTCGCCGATCGCCGGGGATTTCAAGGACGGACTACCTATGCCCGAGGCGCGCGACAACCGGCGGTAGATCGAATACCGTGCGGATGCCAGATTCGGCCTCCACGACGTCGGGGACCGAGTTCACGGCCGGGGTCGCGGTGTATCCGGCGAGGTGCTCGGAGTACCCCTCGTCCGTCCTTCCGTACGTCACACGGACCTGCATGGGCGCGTCGCCCTTGGTAGTGAAAAGCCAGCCCTCGCCGGTGATGTTCCAGTCCTTGTCGAGACGCGGTGTGCAGAACCAATGAGCTCGGAAGGTCAGAAACGGCTTGCCGTTGCGCAGGCCGGCGACCGTGATCCGCTGCGCCGCCATCGTACCCTTCTCGATGACGGAGCCGTCCGAAAGCGTGTACGGCTCGGTGGCGCGCGCGATATCCCCCCGTACTTCGAAGCCGTCAAGTGGCAGGCCAATCGCGTCGGCAAACGCGGTGAGTGACTGCCGGTAGCCCTCGGCGGTGCCCTGCAACAACCGCGGGTCCATCGTGTCCTGGTGAACCGGCGCGCCGAAGCGCATGACTTTGGTGATCATGTCGGGTCCCACCGAGGCCGGGATATCGGCGTACTCGTCGATGGTGAGTTCGTCGAGCCTTCGCATGGGGTAGACGAGCGTCATTGGCATCGTGGTCGTGCTGAAGCCAGGACTGCTGCCGGTCGCATGGATCGACGTGCCGCCCTGCTGGCAGGCCTGCTCGACGCGCTGTCGGATGGTTGGATCCATCGCCGCCGCATAGAAGAACTCGCTGCGGGTGGTGACGATGTTGATACCGGAGCTCAGCAGCCGCGTCACATCGTCGAGGTCGAAGCCCTCCTGCATGTAGAGCACGCAGTCGGGTTTCAGCGCCAGGACGTCCTCGATGTCGCGGGTGGCAAGGATGCCAAGCGGGCTGATTCCGGCCAGTTCGCCGGCATCCTTGCCTTCCTTGTCCTCTGAGTAGACGTAGAGGCCGACCAGCTCCAGGTCCGGATGGTCGACGACACCGCGGATGGCCTTCTTCCCCATCCGGCCGGCGGCCCACTGAACGACACGGTATTTCCTGTCCACACGTTGGGTCGGGTTGGAACCATCGCTGGTCAATGGGGGCTCCCTCGAAGCTGACTCGGCCATCTCGCTGGCCCGACTCTCGACCAGACCCATCAGGAAGCCGAGGTTCTGCATGCTGCGAAGTGTTAGGGGTCATGAACTTGGCGGCGTTCGTTCTTGTGCGCCGGACGGTCGACGGGGCGCGTCGGACGGGGTGAGAGCGAGGACAGCCCGCGCCGAACCCGTCGGCGTTCAACCGCCGCGTCTGGCCCGGCTGATGCCGGAGGCATCGCCGGTGAAAATCGCGTTCTTCACACCTACGCCTCGTTCCCACGATGGTGGCCCGATAAGAGGTTCGCTCGGAGGAGGTGCGGGCTCGGTGCCCTCGTGACAACCATGAGACCTCCCCTTCGCGCCGCGTGGCCAGGAGCTCGCTCGCGGGAGGGCGGCGGAGGCCCTGGTGACGAGAAGTCGATCCCTACCTCTGTCTACCGTCCGGACGGTAGGTAACCTAGGGTGAGTTCAGACCTGTGTCAACGCATCGCGCAAGCTACCTCGCCCGCCCGGGCGCACCGGGTCTRCCTCTGGCGCTGGGAGACCGGTGACGATCGACCGCCACGAGAACGGCCTGCTGGCGTCAGTCCGCGTGTACTGGAGCCTTCCGAACGGTTGCCGGCCGCCGCCGGTCCGAGGCGCGCTCGGCCAGCCGCCGGCCTGGACGCTCGACGACACGGCGGGCGACTCCCCGCATCCGCGGGTTCAAATGATCAAGGCGTCGGGCCCCAGCCCGGATCGCCGGTGCGCTCCTGTTCGTCCGGCGGTTCCTGCCCCTCGCCCGCGCGACGCCACCCTGTGGATTCGCGTGTCGAAACCGTCGGCGGTTCGGCCTGGGCGTCCTCGGCGCTCATAGAATCAAGAAATTTAGCGGAACGGACGGAGGTCCTCAGTGGTGGACGAGCAGGCGCAGGCCCCGTTGCCGGCGAAGTCTCGTAAGGCGCAGATCCTGAAGGCGGCAGGCGACCTGTTCGAGCGGCGCGCCGACCAGGAGGCGTCCATGGAGGCCATTGCGCAACACGTCGGGATTCGCAAGGCGTCGCTGTACTATTACTTCCGCAGCAAGGACGAGCTGCTGGGGCAGATGCAGCAGGAGATGATCGAACCGGTCATCAACGCGCACCAGAGCCGCTTGGGCGAAGGTACCCTTGACCCGCGTGGGCTATTGTTGGCCATGATGACCGACCTGGTTTCTTTGATGGAGACTCATCCCGGCCACATGCGCGTCTACTTCGAGCGCAACCGGGAGCTGCCCGAAGTCATCCGCAGTAAGATCGCCGAGCAGGCCGACCGCTATCGAGGGATGCTCGTCGACGTTCTCAACCGGGGGGTGGCCGAAGGCGCGTTCGCGGTCCCGGCCCCGAACCTGACCGCGCTGGCGATCCTGGGCATGTGCGGCTCGACTTACCAGTGGTACCGCCCTGGCGGGAAGCGCACCGCCCCAGAAATCGCCCAATATTTCTACGACACCATCATGAACGGCATCGGGATCCCCTCTTGACGGGCGGCACGCTACGGGCCTGGCACTACCTGGCGGTGCGGATGGCGGTCCGGGGAGCGCGCCCTAGACCCGACCCGCATGCCCGTCGGCCGTGTCGGGATCTCCTGACGTCCTGCCGATGGCATGCGAATCGACCCCGGCCAACGGCCAGCGTCCCGCGGCGCGTCGAGATCGACCGCCCTCTGGCTGTCCGCTGAGGTCACGACCAGGTCGTGTTCATTGCTATGCCAAAAGTCACTTTGCAATCAAGTCGTGAGCCTAGCTCAGACCACGTCAATATCGCTATCTTGGGTGTATGGCCAGGCCTGCGCCCGCATCCGCTCGCGCGACGAACATCGTGTCGTTCCTCACCGCGCACCCTGGCAGGGGCTTCACGATCAGCGAACTTGCGACGCACCTGGGCATGAACATCGCATCCGCCCACGCCACCCTGGCCGTCCTGTGCGACTGCGGGTTCCTTATCCGGGATCCGATGCATCGCACCTATGGCCTGGGCCCGGCGCTGGTGGCGACCGGGTTCGCCACCCTCGACCAGCATCCGGCGATTGGCGCCGCCATCGAGCAGGCCGAGGTACTYGCGAGCGAACTCGACGTCGAGGTCGGTGTGTCCGCCCTCGCAGGCCGCGACGTCATCCTCCTCGCTCGTCGCGGCCCAGTACCCCTCGCGCCGAGCATCGGATACCCAGGCGATCGGACGCCGCTGCTCGCGCCAATCGGCGCCGTTTTCTTGGCTTGGGCGGATGACGACGCGGTTGCCACGTGGTTCGACCGTGCGGCCCTCACCGGCCCGCTCGCCGAGCTCTACCGCGGCGTCCTAGCCGAGATCCGCGCGAGGGGTTTCAGCGTGCCGCTCCAGGCGATCGCCGCGCCGGCGGTGATCGACGCCGTCGCGAAGCTGCGTAGCGAGCCGACCGACGAGGACGCGGAGCAGCATCTCGCCGAGGTGCTTGGCCGGACCGACGAGATGCTCCTGTCGCTTGACGGCTTGGCCGAGGCGGACGAGATCCTCGTCAAGACGGTCGCTGCCCCGATCTTCGACCCGATCGGCCGTGTGCTCGTGTCGCTCAGCATCACCGCACCCGACCATCCGGTGCTCGTCGACCAGGTTCTCGATCTCGGCCGTCGTCTGGTCCAGTCCGCCGCGATCGTGACCCGCGAGGCCCGTGGTCGGATCCCGGTCCGCGACCGGCCGGGTGTCGCTGTCCTGGGCATGGCTCGCTGACGTAGTCGCCTCCGGCGGATCGGGCCGGCCGTTCGGGGCCTCGGCCCACGTGGAACGCTGATCCGACCCGCTGCCGTTGACGCAAATCAGGTTTTGTTATAGCAATGCTTATGTTTGACTTAGCGGGGCGCGTCGTCCTTGTCAGCGGCGGCAACGCGGGGATCGGCCTCGCCTTCGCACGCGGCATCGCGCGGTCTGGCGGTGACGTCGTCATCTGGGGCCGACGGGCTGACAAAAACGCCGAGGCAGCCAAGGCGCTGGGCGAGTTCGGCCATCGGGTCCTTGCCCAGGAGGTCGACGTCAGCGACGCGGCGTGTACTTCATGAGCGACGTCTCCCGGTTCCACACCGGCGACGTCGTCGTCATCGACGGCGGGTGGTTGGCCAACGCGGGCAAGACCGACGTCTCGGAGCTGCCGCCATGGCCGTAAAGATTCTTCGCGTGGAGGGCATGCGGGAGGACAACCGCGATCCCGCGGAACGCGCCCGCCTGGAGGCCGCGGAGCGCGAACCGCTCGACATGACCGTCGACGCCGTGCTGACAGCCGCCCGGACACGTACGAGTCTCGACGACTTCGGCCTGATGGACTTCACCGAGCGGCTGGCGCGCCTGCTCGCCGAGGTCGGAGCGGACGAGAACGTCTGGAAGGCACACAAGGCGACTTTCGTCGAACACTGTGTCGGTGCCGCGGCCAACCGTTTGTTGATCCAGCGTTACTGGACGGCGCACCCCGACTGCCTTGGCGCGCCGATCGTGCGTCCGATCAACGTGGTCGCCCTGCCGAGGTCGGGGAGCACCCATCTCGAGAACCTGGTCGGTGCCGACCGCCGCCTGCGCCACCTGCCGGTCTACCTCGCGGCGCAGCCGGCGCCGCGCCCCGACGAGCCATCCGGGCACGGCGCGGGCGTGGTGGACCCGCGGTGGACGAGGTCGCAGGCGCGGTGGGAGCGGGCCAGCCAGAACGAGTTCTTCGCGGCGATGCACGAGCACTCGCCCGACCACGCGTGCGGCGAGAACGAGCTGCAACTGCTGGACTTCGCGAGTTACCAGTGGGAGTGGCTGGCCCGGGTACCGGGTTGGCGCGACTACTACCTCACGCGGGACCAGACGCCGCACTACCTCTATATGCGCGACGTCCTCAAGGCGATCGCCTGGCAGCTCCCAGCCGAACAGCGTGAGCTGCGGTGGATGCTCAAGTCGAACCAGCACAGTGAGCAGCTCGGCCCGCTGCTGGCGGCCTACCCGGACGTGACCGTCGTGATGATCCACCGGGATCCGGTGGCTACTCTCCAGTCGTTGCTGACGATGCGGGGCCTCGCGCTCAAGATGAGCCAGCGCCGGCCTGACATCAACGCGCACGTCGACTACTGGGTGAACCGCCTCGAGCTCATGCTGCGTCGCTACCTGCGTGATCGGCATCTGGTGCCGCCAGAACAGCTCGTCGAGGTCAGGTTCGACGACATCGTCGGCAATGACGTCGAGGCAGCGGCCGGTGTGCTCGAGCGAGCGGGCCTGGCAGCGACCGGCGAAAGCATCGCCGACATCGAGGCATACCTGGCGAAGCATCCGCGAGGTCGGCGCGGCCGGGTGGTCTACGACCTGGAGGGGGACTTCGGCCTGGACGCCGGTCGGCTCCGTGACCGGTTCGCCTTCTACATCGACGCCGTCGGCCTGCGACCGGAGGCAGAAAAGGGACGTGGCCGATGAACCAGCCGTCAGACCAGCCGCTCAGGCAGCCGCAGAACGCACTGATCGTGAAGGAGGGCGAGGGCGAGCAGGACGCGGTCCCGATCAACGACCACATCTTCGCCTCCAGAGGGATCTCCAACAGCTATCTGATCACGACCCCGGACGGCGATCTGCTGATCAACACGGGGATGTACAACGAGGCGAAGCAGATCCGGGACCGCTTCGAGAGGGCGAGCGGCAACCCGTTGCGGGTCATCGTGTTCACCCAGGGCCACGGCGACCACGTCGGCGGCTGGTCCCAGCTCAACGAGCCGGGCGTCGAGACGATCGCCCAGGCCAACCACGCGACGGTGCGGGAGTACTGGCGGCGCCTGCAGCCGTTCTACACCCGCCGTACCGGGCGGCTGTGGAGCCGTGACATCACGGGCGTCGACCGCTCCTACCAACCTCCCGAACCCGTCGTCACCACAACCTTCCTAGATCGACACGCGTTCACCCTGGGCGGTCGCCGTATCGAGCTGTACTCGACGCCGGGTGGGGAGACGACCGACTCGCTGGTCGTCTGGCTGCCCAACGAGCGCACCGTGTTCACTGGCAACCTCACCGGTCCGCTGTTCGGGCATGTCCCGAACCTCTACACGGTCCGTGGCGACAAGATCCGCGGCTCGCTGGCCTTCATCCAGTCGGTCGACCGGGTCATCGCGCTGGAGGCCGAACTGCTGATCACCGGGCACGGCGAACCGGTCCGCGGCGCCGAGGAGATCCGCCGCCGGCTGACCCAGATCCGTGACGCGACTCAGTACGTGCGTGACCGGACGATCGAGGGCATGAACGCCGGCGTCGACCTGTGGACGCTGATGGGCCAGATCACCCTGCCTCCCGACCTCACCATCCCCCAGGGCCACGGCAAGATTCCCTGGATCGTGCGGGCCATATGGGAGGAACACACCGGCTGGTTCCGCTACGAATCGACCACCGAGCTCTACGACATGCCCCCCTCGGCGATCTGGGAGGAACTCATCGAGCTCGCCGGCGGCACCGCTCCACTACTCGACCGGGCCGAGACCCACCTGGCAGCCGGACGAGCACTGGAGGCGCTGCACTTCACCGAGATCGTCCTCTCGCAGACACCCCAGGACACCGCCGCCCTACGCGTGAAGCTCGAAGCCCACGAACTGCTGCTCGCACGCAGCGGGCGGGAGAACTTCAGCGAGGTCCGCTGGCTGGAGGCCGAGATCCGCGACGCCAAGGCAGCACTGTCATGACGCACCCGCGCCTCTCCGTCAGCGAAATGTGCACCTATCCATGGACATTCGCCGACGACCGCACCGGGCTCAGCCTGATCGCCGACCTGGGTAACTGCTGGACGGAACGCGACGTCGAGCCGACGGTCCGGCGGGCGAGCTCACGCTACCGATATGACGTCTGAGCGTCGCCCGGTCGCCGGCGGTGGGACGCCGCCGCCGGCGGCGGTGAGCTGCTTCTCACACCTGGGAATCACCGTCGCCGATCCGGCCGCCTCGGCCGACTTCTACATCCGGGTCCTCGGGTTCAGTCAGTTGTACACGGACACGGGGGAGGGCTGGACTCGACTCGGCCTCGGAATAGGCGAGACCGTCGTCGAGCTCTTCGGGCCTCGTTCCGACGGCTTCCCCCAACCAGAAGTTGACCCTTTCTATCCGATGGAGTTCGGGCGGCCAAAGATCGCATTGACCGTGGTCGACATCGAAGACACCTACCGACGGGTGACCGCCATCGGGGCCACGCCGCTGTGCCCGATCACCGAAACCAGGGTCTCGCGGTTCTTCTTCATCGCCGACCCGGACGGAACACCGATCCAACTACAGGAGTTCAGCGCCGGCCGCCAACGGGTGGTCGAGCTTTTCGCCTGACCAGCGCGACGGCTGGCGTGCACGTCCTCCCGCGCGGAGAGACCTCGCCGGCCATGGGTACGTCGAGTGGCCAGGAGGCGGTCGCCCCCTGGCCACTCTGCGCTCCGAACGTGAATTCAGCGGTTCCCTCGGTTGGCGCCGGTTGGGTACCGAGCCCCGTCGAACCTGCCCCGGTAGGACCTACTTGTACCGAGAAATCGGCACCCTGGCGAGAACACCGTCGGGCGTGCCGCCGTTCCGGCCATCTGACCAGGACACGTACGCGTACTTGTCCGTGACCAGAATCCGCGAGAACTCGTCGCCCGCGGCGGTGACGCCTGGCTCCGTCACCTTGTTGACCTTCACCGGCGGACTGAAGGTCTTCCCGCGATTGAATGAGACCGCGGAGTACACATCGACGGCGGATGTGCGCCACATGACGCCGAGAAGCCCCGTCGAGCCGAAATCAATCCACGGCTTGACCGCGCCCGCCGCGGGAATCACGGTCGGCCCAGTCCATTTCGCGCCGGAGTTCTCAGTGATGTAAACCTCCAGGTTGTCGCTCCGCGGAATCATGAGCGCGAACCGGCCGTTGTGTGTCGGATCCGCCGAGACCCACGGGAGCGGGTCGGTGGCACCGGTCGCCAGGTTGGGCAGGGAGGGGCCGACAGGCGGCGCCACTGGGGTACCGTTCGTCGTTGTCACTGGGAAGTTGGTAAAGGTCTTCCCACCGTCACGGCTCGCCTGGAAGATCACGTCCGTCCCCAGGAACACGACCCCGTTGTCCAAATTCACCGTGACGCCGGTAGCGGCGGCGAGAGTTCCACCCTGCGCGGCGATCTGCGTGCCGAACGGCTGCTGCGGCAGGACCGCGGGATCGCTCCAGGTCGCCCCTCGGTTCTTGGTCACCGAGACCGCTATGTTGCCCGCGGTGTCCTGGCCGACGGCGTAGATGTTGTCATTCGCGGCGTCGATCCGCAGCCGAGGGGTGACGCCTATCAGCAGCGGAGTGTCGATCGGAGCCGACCAGGTACGGCCGCCGTCGAGCGACTTCGAGAAGCCCAGATGGTTCGGCACGTCGGTGCAGCTGCCGGGCGAGGCGGGCTCGGGTTCACCTGGCGCGCAGCCCAGCCGGTTGAAGGCGACGTAAAAGACCCCGTGGGAGTCGACGACCAGGTTCGGGTCACCGCACATGGCCCGATTCCCGTTTGGCCAGGGAATCTCCGTCCACTTTGCGCCGCCGTCACGGGAGTACGCGGCGTAGCAGTGGAATTTGTCGGGTGTCACCGTTCGCTCTCCCGGCCGATGGTCCGTGGAGATGAACACCAGGTTGTTCCGGTCTTTCGGGTTGACGGCGACCTCGGGCTGACCGTTGTCCCTGGTCGGGTCGTTCGTCACGTTGGTCTCGGTGATCGCGTTGGCGGAGCCGCCGTTCGTCGCCGCGGTCTGTGCGCGGGCCGTCGCCGGTAAAGCCAAGAGCACGGCGAGGCTCAGGATCATACCTAACCCCAGAGTAGGCACTCGCCTCCTCACCCTAGTCTGGACGAATTCGTCCCGCCTCGCCATTACTTTCTCCTCTCCGTGGTGCACCCTCGGTCCATCCGAGCCGCGAAGGTCCACGGACGTGGTCTCGAGACAGTGTTCATCGGGTCGGCTGACCACACCGTGTTCCTCTTCGGCACGTATATCCAGCGCGCTACCGCGCGCACGGTGCCAATAGAATGCCCGGACGACCGCAACCGCGGCAGCGCGATGGATTCGGACCCACCCGCACCGTTCGCGGCCCTCGATGGCACGTGCCGGCGTCGCCAGTTCGCCGTCGCTGTATTGGTCGTCATCGTTCGAGACCGCGGCGTCGTCGCGGTCGGGCCACGTTGGCGTGGGCTCGTTGATACCCCTGCCAGGTGCGGCCGAGTCCACGATCTGGACGGGAGGATTGAGTCCTGACCGTTCGTTGCGACCTGACGATTCCAGAAGGCGTCTGTTCTCGACGCGCTGGCTCCGTAACAAGGCGTCGCCAACCGGGGTGCACGGTGTCACCGGCTGGTCCGAGGCTGGCACCTCACCCGCCGCGGCGATCGGCCCCGCCCGATCGGGCGCAGTTGCTTTCTATACCAAAGCCAAGATTGCGTCAATGGCATAGATTTTGCGATAGCAATGGAGTCTTGTACGGCAGACCGCGGGCCCCGCCTCCGGTCAGCTCGCGATCCCGCTGGCCGGGGCACCTGTCACTGGTATCCGCGCCAGCGGAGATCCGGCACCACGCCTGGGCGGTGGGCCGGCGACGAGGTCCTCGGCATGCCCGTGCTGGCCGGTGATGGTTGGTCAGGTCGTCGGGGGCGTTTCGTCGCGGGCATCTGGGCCAGGTGTTGGCGGCTACCCGGGAAGTAGAGGAACGCCGACAGGTCCGACGGGCGGGCCGGCACCGTCTCGGTCAGCCTTTCCGGCCAACAGCGCGGGCCTCGACGCCCAAGGCATTTCCAACCCGGTGGAGCAGGTCAACACCCAGGTCTGGTCTCGGTCAGACCAACGGCCGGAGGGAAGCAGGTCGTGGGCTTCACCGCCCCCCGAGCACCAGGGAGGGCTCACAGCAGGCCGCGGCGGGGTGGCGGCGTTCCGTGCAGCAGCCAGCGGCCGAGGTGCCGGAGCTTCCAGCGGGTGGGGTAGTGCAGCGCGTGGGTGCGTGCGTCACGCCAGAACGGGGACAGGTTCGCCGTCTCCAGCGCTGATCGGGTTCCGGCGAGTTCGAACAGGGCCGACGCGGTGTCGACGGCGGCCCGCGCGGTGGCCACCCGGGCCGCGGCGGTAGCCACCGACGCCTCGGCCGCCGACTACGACCTGTGTCGACTCGTCGAGAACGGTCGGGTCGTGGGGGCCGAAGGCGGGCAAGACCCGTCGGATGTGGCCCGTCCTTCGGCCCCCACGAGCCGTCAGTCCGCGATCGGGGTGTTGCCGAGGACCTTGTATGCGGCGGGCTGGCCCTTGTCGTCGAGCGTGGTCGACAGGCCGCCGAGGACACAGACAGCCGGGGTCGCCGGAATGGCCTTGCCGTTGCAGCGGAACTTCAGCCCGGCCGAGGCCGGAAGCTCGGTCTCCTTCATCGCCTTGATGGTGGAGGTGAGGGTGGCGGGGGTGATGTCACCGGAGATGCCCTGCGTCGCCGCCTGGAAGCCGGCCAGGATCATGAACATGATCATGCTGTCCTGGTTGCTGAGGTCGATGTCCTTCCCGTAGGTCTTGGCGACCGTCGCGTAGAGGTCCATCGACGGGCTGTCCGGGCCGATCGGCGTGGACGCGCTGATGACCATGTCCTTCAGCGTGCTACCGGGGATCGCCTTGCGGGTGGCGTCGGTGATGCACTGCGAGATGGCGCTGATGGTGCCGGTGAAGCCGACGGCCTTGAGGCCGTTCATGGCGCTGATGCAGAACGAGTCGTTGCCGGTGATGAAGACCTGGTCGGAGCCGTTGTCGATGACCTGCTGCATCTGCGGGGTCATGTCGGCGGTGCCGGGGGCGACGCGGAGGAGGTGGTAGCCGATGCCGGCCTTCTGGTAAAGCGGCGGCGCGATGTCCTGGGCGGCGTGCAGCGCGGCCGGGACGTCGATGACGATCGACGTGACGTTCTTGTTGCCCTTGTCCTTGGCGACCTGGATCGGCAGGTCGATGACGGCGAAGGTCAGGTTGGCCAGCACGAACGTCGTCTGACTGGCCAGGAGCGACGGGTCGGTCGACCCGTAGATCATGACGGGGATCTTGGCGTCGTTCAGCGGCTTCCACGCGGCCTCGACGACGCCGGATGTGCCGATCATAACGGCGGAGACGCCCTTCTCGACCATCTGGTTGCCGCAGTCGGTGGCCTTCGACAGGTCGGCGAGGGTCTCACAGATCGTGATCTCGATCGGGTGGCCGCCGATCCCGCCCTTGTGCTCGTTGAGGTACTTGGCGGTGGCCTGGGCGACCTTGTTGTCGTTGGTGTGGTCGGTGTTCGGGCTGGGCCCCTCCGTGATCACACCGATCTTGACCGGAGTGCCGGTCGCCTTCGAGACCGGGCCGAGGACGCCGTCGGCGGCCGCGGAGCTGTTCGCCGGGGTGGCAGTGCCCTTGTCGTCGGAACCACCACCACAGGCCGACACGAAGGCCAGGCTCGCGGCCAGGACGGCGACGCCGGCCAGCCGTAACCTGCCCGGCGGCCGGAAGGACTGCGTGGATTCAACGGCCCGGAACGGTCGGGTGCCCGTCTGTCGACCGGCCGGCCTGCGGATGGGTGACATGTCTCTCCCTTGTCTTGGATGTCGAGCGACTGGAAACGATCGATATTGCCGAATGCCTGCGATGGCTCAGTGCGCCCTGACTTCTCTGGGAACGCCTGGGCCGCCCCCGGGTCTTCGTGTTATTTCTCTGCGGCCGTAGCGGCGTCGCCCAGCGCCTCGCCCTTGGCGAAGCCGTAGTAGGCGGAGAACTGGAGCACGATCTCGTCCATCTCCGCCTTGGTCAGGTCGCCCGAGCGCAGGGCTGAGCCGACGTGCGTGGCCAACGGTGTGGGCGAGTCGTCGATGGCCACGCAGGCGACGGTGATGATGCGCCGCTCCCGGCGGGTGAGGCCGGGTCGTTGCCAGACGTGGCCGAAGACGAAGTTGAGGATGCCGGCGTGGCGGTAGGGCGTCTCCGGTCGCGGTGCCGGCAGGAGGTTCACGTCGACGAACTCCTGGACGCCACGCTCGAGCCGCCCTTCCCAGTCACTCGGGCCCAGGGCGTCGTTGTCGAGGACTGGCCACGGGGCCGGCTCGCGCCCCTGCTCGCGCTCGATGCGGTGCCACTGGCGGACGACTTCCATCTCCAGGTGCGAGGCCTTCGGCCAGCCGCAGTAGACGGCGAAGTGCAGTACGAACTCCAACATCGCGTCCAGCTCGATGTCACCGCTGCCCAGGGCCGCGTACACGTGGGCCTCGATCGGCCCGGGCGCGTCGGCGGCGGCGACGCAGGTCAGCGTCACCCACCGCCGGTCGCGCCGGCTCAGCCCGGGCCGGTTCCAGACCTCGCCGAACACGAAGTCCCGGCTGGCTAACTCCAGGGGGGTCGCCGCCGCGGGCGGTTCGACCGTCATGACCTCGCGGTAGGTCTGCTCGGCGGCGGCGTTGCCCATGCGTTCCTCCAGGTTTCGAACGGATGCCTGGAAGCTAAGGCAATTGACTGACGATGTCCAGCATGTTTCGATGGCCCCATGCTGGTACCCCCGTCACCGAAGGAACGGATCATCCTGGCCGCCGAGGCGCTCTTCGCCGAGCACGGGCTGGATGGGGTATCGCTCCGGCAGATCTCCGTGGCGGCCGGCAGCGCCAACAACTACGCGGTCCAGTACCACTTCGGCACGAAGGAACAGCTGATCCAAGCGATCTTCGAGTTCCGCCTCCCCCATCTGCACGAGCGCCGGAACCTGCTGGTCGCCCAGCACCGCCCGGACAGTCTGCGTTCCTGGATGGAGTGCTTCGTGCTGCCGATCCTGGAACAGGGTGAGCAGGAGGGAAGCAACTACCTCAGCTTCGTCGCCAACCTGTACAGCCACGGCAGCCGCGAGGTGTTCGACCAGCTCGCGCCCACCTACCTGGCCTCGACCGAGGCGTTCCAGGACCGTTTCCGGTCGCTGCTCGCGCACGTCCCCGAGCCGCTGCGCACGCACCGGATCAACCAGGCCGCGGCGTTCGCCGTGCACACCGCCGCGGACCGCGAGCGGGCCAGCGCCAGGGGGCAGGAGGTGCTGTCCTTCGCCGCGCACGTCGCCGACCTGCTCGACGGGCTGGTCGGCTTCCTGATGGCACCGGTCTCGCCGGCCGCGCTCGCGGCCTGCGGCAGCACCGACGCCGCCGCGACGCGCCTCCTGGTTCCGTAGGCCGTCCCAAACCCGTTCCGAATTCGTTCCGAATCCGTCCCCGAACCCGAGAACCCGCCTCCATGCCGAATGAGCCACCCGGCCCCGGCCGGACAGCGCGCGCCGAAGGGTGCGCGACTGGTGCAACGTCGCGCGCCCTTCGGTCCACCTGAGACGTCAGTCCGGGATCGGGGCGTAGCCGAGGACCTTGTACGCGGCGGGCTCGCCCTTGTCATCCAGGGACGTGGACAGACCGCCACGGACGCAGACCCGCGGGCTCCTGCGGTATGGCCTTGCCGTTGCAGCGGAACTTCATCCCCGCGCCACCGGGCAGCTCCGTCTCCTTCATCCCCTTGATCGTCGAGGTGATGGTTGCCGGAGTGATGTCGCCGGAGATGCCGGCGGTAGCGGCCTGGAGGCCGGACAGGGCCATGAACATGATCATGCCGTCCTGGGAGTCCAGGTCGATGCCCTTCCCGTAGGTGTCGGTGACCTTGGTGTACAGGTCCATCGACGGGCTGTCCGGGCCGAGCGGCGCGGTGGCGCTGACGACCATGCCCTTCAGCGTGGCACCTGGGACCGACTTGCGGGTGGCGTCGGTGATGCACTGCGAGATTCCGCTGATGGTGCCGGTGAAGCCGACGGCCCTGAGGCCGTTCATCGCGCTGATGCAGAACGAGTCGCTGCCGATGATGAACACCTGGTCGGAACCGTTGTCGACGACCCCCTGCATCTGGGGCGTCATGTCGGCGGTGCCGGGCGCGACGCGGACGAGCTCGTAGCCGATACCGGCCTTCTGGAACAGCGGCGGCGCGATGTCCTGGGCGGAGTGCAGCGCGGCGGGAACGTCGGTGACGACCGCGGTGACCTTCTTGTTGCCCTCGTTCTTGGCGACCTGGATCGGCAGGTCGATGACGGGGAACGTCGGGTCACCCAGGGTGAACGTCGTCTGGCTGGCGAGCAGGTCGGGGTCGCTCGAGCCGTAGATCATGACGGGGATCTTGGCGTCGTTCAGCGGCTTCCACGCGCTGTCGATGACACCGGAGGTGCCGATGACGACGGCGTCGACGTTGTTCTCGATCATCTGGTTGCCGCAGTCGGTGGCCTTGGACGGGTCGGTGAGCGTCTCGCAGATCGTGATCTCGATCGGTCGCCCGCCGATTCCGCCCTTGTGCTCGTTGAGGTACTTGACCGTGGCCTGGGCGACCTTGTTGTCGGTGGTGTGGTCGGCGACCGGGCTGGCTCCGTCCGTGATCACACCGATCTTGACGGGCGCGCCCGTCGCCTTGCTGACCGCGCCGAGGGGGTCCGCGGCGCTCGCGGAACCACTGGCCGCGGGGGAGTCGCTCTTGTCGTCGGAGCCGCCACAGGCCGAGACGAGGGCCAGGCTCGCGGCCAGGACGGCGGCGCCGACCAACCTTAACCCGCCCAGACGGGCAGACGACTGTGTGGATGTGATGGACCGTAATGCCCGGGAGGCCGTCTGCCCGCCGGGTCTCTGGACGTGCGACATGCGTGCAACCTTTCGCCGAAATAGGTGGCCGGGTTTGGTTGGAACTGCCGGCGACAGACCCAGGGAATGCGTTACCGACCCCCGAGCTCGAAGGCGCCTGTCTCTATTCGAGGGTTGTCAGCGTGGTGGCGGCGAGTTTTACCAGGGCGGCTGGTTCCGCGGCACCATGTGACTGTGCGAGGTTAAGCATGATGCCCACGTCCTTACGGAGCAGTGGCGCGGCCTGTCGCAGTCCGGCGGTGTTGAAACCGGAGGCGGCGAGAATCGCGCTCGCTCGGCTTCCGCCGCTGCCGTGTGCCAATACCCGCGCCACCGCGGTGCGATCCATGCCGAGCGCCTCGGCGAACGTGAACGTCTCCCACGCGACGGTGACCTGCGCGGTGAAGACGAAGTTGTTCAGCACCTTCGCCAGCTGTCCGCTTCCGAGCGGGCCAAGATGAATGAGAGGGTTGGCGAACGTCTCCAGCACCGGCCGGCACCGCGCCACGTCCTCGGCGCCGCCGCCGGCCATGACGAGGAGGGCGCGCGCCGCCGCCGCCGCGCCGCCGCCGCTGACGGGTGCGTCTATGACGGCGATCTCGCGTTTCGCGGCCTCGCCCGCGATCCGTCGGCAGGTGTCCGGGTGGATCGTGGAGTGGATCGCGACGACGCCTCCCGGTGACATGCCGGCCAGGACGCCGTCGGTCCGCAGGAGAACGTCCTCGACGTCGGCGTCCCCGACGACGCAGAGACAGACGACGTCGCTGGACGCTCCCAGCTCGGCGGGTGTGGCGGCGACCTTCGCCGTGGTGTCGGCGAAAGGCTCCAGGGACGCGGGCCTGCGAGCCCACAGGGTCAGTGGGTAACCGTGCTCGACGATGCGCCGCGCCATCGGCGCGCCCTGGCTGCCCAGTCCGATGAATCCGACCCGGATCACGCGTTCACCCAGTCCCGCAGCGCGTTCAGGACCGGCTCGGCCAGCTCCAGGCGGCAGATGAGCAGGTCTGGCAGGTAGGGGTCGGGCTCGTTGTAGCGCAGGGGGGAGCCGTCGAGGCGGGAGACGTGCAGCCCGGCGGCAGCGGCGACGGCGACGGGCGCGCAGGAGTCCCACTCGTACTGACCGCCGGAGTGGGCGTAGATGTCGACCTGCCCGCGCACGACGGCCATCGCCTTGGCGCCGGCCGAGCCCATGGGAACCAGCGCGGCGTCCAGTCGACTGACGAGGTGGTCCACGCAGGCCGGCGGACGGGTCCGCGACACCGCGAGACGGATCGGGCCGGCCGCGCGGGAGATGAGGGTGGGTGGTTTGCCCGTGTGCAGCACGAGATCGGCGGCGGGCAGCGCCACGGCGCCGACGGCGGGGCTGCCGTGGACGGCGAGGGCGACGTGGACGGCCCAGTCGTCTCGCGGGGGCTCTCCGTACTCGCGGGTGCCGTCGAGCGGGTCCACGATCCAGACGCGGTCATGCCCGAGCCGGGCGCGATCGTCGGTGCGTTCCTCCGACAGGATGGCATCGTGGGGACGAGCCTGTGCCAGGCGATCGAGCAGGAGCTCGTTGGACTGCTTGTCCCCGGCGGCACCGCCCTGGTCGCGGATGGCGAGCAGGAGGTTGCCTGCCTCGGCGGCGAGGGCGGCCGCGAGCGCGTGGTCGTCGATGTCGTTCATGCCTCGTCCGCCGGAGTGAGGTGGCCGGTGTCGCGGAGGTAGCTGACGACCTGCTCGGCGCTGGTCTCGGGGGCGATCGCACCGGAGGCGTCGAGGTGCAGCTCCGGGTTGGGTGGTGGTTCGTAGGGGGAGTCGATGCCGGTGAAGTTGGCGAGCTCGCCGCGGCGGGCCTTGGCGTAGAGGCCCTTGCGGTCGCGGGTTTCGGCGACGTCGAGGGGGGTGTCGACGAAGACCTCGATGAACTCGCCGGGGTCGAGCAGGTCGCGGGCGAGTTGGCGCTCGGCACGGAACGGCGAGATGAACGACGTCAGCACGATCAGCCCGGCGTCGGCCATGAGCCTGGCGACCTCGGCGATGCGGCGGATGTTCTCTACGCGGTCGGCTTCGGTGAAGCCGAGGTCCTTGTTCAGGCCGTGGCGGACGTTGTCGCCGTCGAGGAGGTAGGTGTGGAAGCCCTCGTCGTGGAGCTTCTTCTCGACGAGGTTGGCGATGGTGGACTTGCCGGCGCCGGACAGGCCGGTGAACCAGACGACCGCCGGGCGCTGGCCCTTGCGGCTGGCGCGGACGGTTTTGGTGACCTCGACGGCCTGCCAGTGGATGTTGTGGGCCCGGCGGAGGGCGAAGTGCAGGAGGCCGGCGGCGACGGTGGCGTGGGTGTACCGGTCGATGAGGATGAACCCGCCGGTGTCCCGGTTCGTGGTGTAGGGGTCGAAGGGGACGGGCCGGTCGAGGCTGAGGTTCGCGACGCCGATCTCGTTGAGCTCCAGGGTGCGGGCCGCGGTGTGTTCCAAAGTGTTGACGTTGACCTTGTACTTCGGCTGCGCGATCGTCGCGTTGAGGGTGCGGGCGCCGAGCTTGAGCAGGTAGGGCCGGCCGGGCAGCATCGGCTCGGTGGCCATCCAGACGAGATGGCACTCGAACTGGTCGGCGACCTCGGCAGGGCTGCCCGCCGCGGCGAGCAGGTCGCCACGACTGATGTCGATCTCGTCGGCGAGGGAGATCGTGACCGACTGGCCAGCGAAGGCCTCGGCCAGGTCGCCATCGGCGGTGACGATCCGCTMCACGGTGCTTTCCTGCCCGCCGGGCAGGGCGCGGACCCGGTCACCGGGGCGGACGGTGCCGCCGGCGATCTGGCCGGCGAAACCGCGGAAGTCCAGGTCCGGCCGGTTGACCCACTGCACCGGCAGCCGGAACGGGCCGGCGGCCGACACGTCGTCGATCTGCACGGTCTCCAGCTGGCCGACCAGAGTGGGTCCGGCGTACCAGGGGGTGTTCCCGGACAGCGTGGTGATGTTGTCGCCGCGCAGTGCCGAGAGCGGGATGCAGGTGATGGCCTCACCCTCGAGGCCGATCTGGGCGGCGAAGGCACGGTAGTCGGCCTCGATGGTGTCGAAGACGTCCTTCGAGTAGTCGACGAGGTCAAGCTTGTTGATCGCCAGCACGACGTGGCGGATCCCGAGCAGCGAGACCAGGTAGCTGTGACGGCGGGTCTGGGTGAGCACACCCTTGCGGGCGTCGATCAGGATGACCGCCAGATCCGCCGTGGAGGCACCCGTGACCATGTTGCGGGTGTACTGCTCGTGGCCCGGAGTGTCGGCGACGATGAACTTGCGGTGCTCGGTCGAGAAGAACCGGTACGCCACATCGATCGTGATGCCCTGCTCACGCTCGGCGGCGAGGCCGTCGACGAGCAGCGCGAAGTCGAGCTCACCGCCCTGCGTGCCGACCTTCTTCGAGTCGGACTCCAAAGTGGCGAGCTGGTCGGAGAACACCAGCTTCGCGTCATACAACAGCCGACCGATCAGCGTCGACTTCCCGTCATCGACGCTGCCACAGGTGATGAACCGTAGCATCGACTTGTTCTCGTGCCGACGCAGGTACTCCTCGATATCGTCGGCGACGAGGTCATCGGTCGCATGCGCCATCAGAAGTACCCCTCGTGCTTCTTCTTCTCCATGGAACCTGACGAGTCGTGGTCGATGACCCGACCCTGACGCTCCGAACTCGTCGTCAGCAGCATCTCCTGGATAATCTCGAGCAGAGTCGCCGCCTCGCTTTCCACGGCACCGGTCAGTGGGTAGCAGCCGAGTGTGCGGAAACGGATGGAACGCTGCTGGGGGACCTCGCCGGGGTTCAGCCGCATCCGCTCGTCATCGACCATGATCAGGGCGCCGTCGCGCTCGACGACCGGTCGCGGCGCGGCGTAGTACAGCGGGACGATCGGGATGTTCTCCTTGTGGATGTAGAGCCACACGTCCAGCTCGGTCCAGTTCGACAACGGGAACACCCGCACGCTTTGCCCCGGCCCCTTGCGCGCGTTGTACAACCGCCACAGCTCCGGCCGCTGGTCCTTCGGGTCCCAGCGATGCTGCGCCGAGCGGATCGAGAACACCCGCTCCTTCGCCCTCGACTTCTCCTCGTCGCGGCGCGCCCCACCGAACGCCAGGTCGAAGCCGTACTTGTCCAGCGCCTGCTTCAACCCCTCCGTCTTCCAGATGTCGGTGTGCATCGCCGAACCGTGGTCGAACGGGTTGATTCCCTGCGCCAGCGCCTCCGGGTTCTGGTGGACCAGCAGGTCCAGGCCATTCTCGGCGACAAACCGGTCCCGGAAGGCGTACATGGCCTGGAACTTCCACGTCGTGTCGACGTGCAGCAACGGGAACGGCGGCTTCGACGGGTAGAACGCCTTCATCGCCAGATGCAGCATCACCGCGCTGTCTTTGCCCACCGAATACAGCATCACCGGCCGCTCGGACTCGGAGACGGCCTCCCGGAAGATCTGGATGCTCTCGGCCTCCAGACGCTGCAGGTGCGTTAGATGGCTCATGGCGCATACCTGTTCTCTCTCCGCGTGAACCACGCGGTGCGCGCTCGACGCCACGGTTCTCGCATTGCTGACATCAGCCGCTCTTCGCTGCCCACGCGGATTCGGCGGCGTCGTTCAGAGCCTCGCCCTTCGCGAACCCGTAGTAGACGGAGAACTGGAGCACGATCTCGTCCATCTCTTCCTTGGTGAGATCGCCGGAATGCAGGGCCGAGGAGACGTGGGTGCGCAGGGGTGTAGGCGAGTCATCGAGGGCGACACACGCTACGGTGATGATCCGCCGCTCTCGGCGGGTGAGGCCGGGGCGCTGCCAGACATGACCGAAGACGAAGTTCAGGATGCCCGCGTGACGGTAGGGCGAGGTGGGCGGCGGCGCCTGGGTGAGGTTGACGTCGACGAACTCCCGCACGCCCTCCTCCAGCCGCTTGTCCCAGTCGTTCTCCCCGAGCGTCTCGTTCGACAGAACGGGCCACGGCTCCGGCTCCCGGCCGTTCTCGCGGGCGATCCGGGCCGACTGCTGGGCGATGACCATCTCGAGATGGGACGCCTTGGGCCAACCGCAGTAGACCGCGAAGTGCAGGACGAACTCGAGCATCGTCTCGACGTCGAGGTCACCACTGTTCAGCGCGGCATAGACCTGGTCATCGATGGGCCCCGGAGAATCCGCGGCGGCGACGCAGGTCAGCGCCACCCACCGCCGGTCACGCCTGCTGAGCCCCGGCCGGGACCACACCTCGCCGAACACGAAGTCCCGGGTGGCGGCCTCGTAGGGAGTCGTGGCCAGCGCCGGTTCCCGGGTCATCACCTCGCGGTAGGTCTGGTCCGCGTCGCCCATGTCGGGATCTCCTGCCCTCGTGTGGTGGTCGGCGGTCAGCTCAGCCGGAGCGCGACGCGTACCGAGTCGCGGCCGGGAGTGGACCGGGTCAGGAGCGCGAAGGCGTCCTCGAACTTCTCCAGCGGGAACGAGTCGCCGAGCAGCTCGGCGGTCGGCACCTTGCCCGCGTTGATGAGCGCCACGGCGCCCGCGGCGTCCAGGCCGGCGCCAGGGTGCAGCGTGATGCGCCGGGTCGGGATCCAGTCGCTGTGGAAGCCTTCGAGCGGACGGTCCTTCATCCCGGCGATGACGACATGGCCGCCCTTGCGGACGAGGTCCATGGCCAGATTCACCGTCACCGGGTTACCGGCCGCGGCGTCGATGACCACGTCGGCCATCTGGCCGCCGGTGATCTCGCGGACTCGCCCGACGGGGTCGGCGGCCTCGACGTCGATGGTGTGGTCGGCGCCGATGCGGCGCGCGCAGTCCAGCCGGAACCGGTCCCTGGCCGTCCCAGTGACGATGACGCTGGCCGCGCCGGCCGCCTTCGCCGCGACGATCGTGGCCATGCCCATGTGCCCGGGCCCCTCGATGACGACGACGTCACCGCTCTTCACCGGCGCGACCCAGGTGACCGCGCAGCTCAGCGGCTCGAAGACGGTGAGCTGGTCGGCCGGGACGTCGTCGCGCAGCTTGTAGACCATCGACCCGGGTAGCAGCTCCAGGTGCTCGGCGAAACCGCCGTAGAGCCCGGAGCCCTCGTCGACGGAGAAGTCGTGCCCATAGATGCGATGCCCCTGCGGGGTGAACACGATGTCCCAGACCGCGACCCGGTCGCCCTCGTCGACGCCCCACTTCTCGGCGGCCGCCGGGTCGATCTTCTCGATACGCCCGACGATCTCGTGGCCCGCGATGGAGGGGAACTCGCCGCCCCACGAGGTGTGCACGTGGCCGCGGAAGTGGTCGATGTCGCTGTGGCACAGCCCGGTGGCCTCGACGCGCAGGACGGCGCCGCCGGGCTGTGGGTCGGGCACCGGGAGGTCGCGCAGCTCCCAGGTCTCGTCGCCGTTGAAAACGATCGCCCGCGTCATGGCAGCACCTTCTCCAGGAATGTGTTCGCCCGGTCGACGGCGCGACGGGTCGCGGAGTCGAGGCCCTCGGACTCGACCGCCGGCCCGACGAGCTCGAGCTCGAAGAGGCCGGTGTAGCCGGTCTCGAGGACCGCGTTCAGAAACGTCTCGACGGGCATGTCGCCGTCGCCCGGCACGACCCGGGTCCCGGTCGGCAGTGGTCCGCGGTCGTGGGCGAGGACGTCGCAGAGCTGGGCGACCGCGAGGCGGTCGCCCACCCGGTGGATGGCGGCGGCCAGGTCGGGCTCACGCCAGCAGTTGCCGAGATCGACGATGAGCGCGAGGCCGGTGCGGTCGGCGACCTCGGCGGCCTCGCCCAGGGTGTGCACGAACGAGCGGTTCCTGCGCTGCGTCGGTTCGATCGCGAGCCGGACGCCCTGGGATGCCGCATGGGCGACGCAGGGCGCGGCCGCGGCGGCGAGCGCGTCAGTGAGCTCGTCGAACGACCGGCCAGGTCCAGCACCGGGAGTGATGTAAACGCATCCGCCGCGCAGCGCCGCGAGGTCGATGGCCTGGTTCACCTCCTCACGGGTCGCCTCCCAGGTCTCGGGCGCGCCGAGGTCGAACTGGTCGGCGATGAGGGTGGTGAGGCGCAGCGACCGAGCGGCGAGAGCGCTGATCGCCTCGTCGCGTCCGTGGGCGCTGAGCTTGGCGTCAAGCACGCCCACGTGGTGCAGGTCGAGGGAGTCCCACAGGACCAGTTCCTCGGCGAACGTCCACGGGTAGGTGCACATCTCGCTCACGGAGAGCCGCGGATGCGTCACGACAGCTCCGCCCGGATGTCGCGGATCTCGGCTTCGAGCCAGCGGACCTCGCTGAAGTTCTCCCGCCCGCTGCGTGCGAGCAGCAGCTCGTGTGCTTCTAGCTTCACCCGCAGGGCCTCCATGTCCTTGGGTTCCTGCGACAGAACGATCTCGGCGAAATGCAGGGCCTGCAGTGCCCGTCCGGCTGCCAGGTGCGCCTCCGCCCGGTCGAGCAGTGGGGCGGTGCCGCCGGCGAGGTCGACGAGCTCGTCCCAGATCGCCGAGGGGGGCACGTCGTAGAGCTCGGTGGTCGATTCGTAGCGGAACCAGCCGGTGTGTTCCTCCCAGATCGCCCGCACGATCCACGGGACCTTCCCGTGCCCCTGGGGAATGTCGAGCGCGGGGGGAAGGGTGATCTGGCCCATCAGCGTCCACAGGTCGACGCCGGCGTTCATGCCCTCGATCGTCCGGTCACGTACGTAGGCGGTCGCGTCGCGCATCTGGGTCAGCCGCGTCCGAATGTTCTCGGCTCCCCGAATCGGCTCGCCATGGCCGGTGACCAACAACTCCGGGCCCAGCCCGATGACCCGGTCGACGGAGTGGAGGTAGGCGATGGCGCTGCGGATCTTGTCGCCGCGGACCGTGTACAGGTTCGGGATGTGACCGAACAGGGGTCCGAAGAGATTCCCGGTGAACAGCGTGCGCTCGTCGGGGAGCCAGACGACCAGCGAGTCGGTCGTCTCCCCGCCCGGCGTCGAATACAGCTCGATCCGGCGGCCGCCGAGGCTGAAGGCGTGGCTGTCGAGGAACGTGGTCGTCAGGATCGGCTCGGGCGGCTGGTAGGTCGGGTCGACCCTGGTGATGTCACGGTTCCACAGCCGGCCGCTGCGCCGCGCGAAGAACGGCTGCAGCCGACGGAAGTACTCCCGGACGTCCGTGTGGTTCGCCTGGGCGATCGTCTCCACGCCGGGGGCGTCGAGCTGCGACCAGCCTCCGACGTGGTCCGGATGGCCCTGGGTGAACACGATGGCACGCACCGGGTTGGCGCTGACCGCGGCGAACCGCGTCCTGATCTGCTCCGCCTCGTTGTACATCCCGGTGTTGATCAGCAGGTCGCCGTCCGGGGTGGTGACGAGATAGCTGTTGGAGATGCCTTTCGAGGCGTAGATGCCGTCGCCGAGGGAGACGGCGTCCTGGACGCCTTCTCCTTCCCGGACGATGAGTGCGTTGAGCGGCTGCTGCTCGGAGCTCACCGGGCACGCTCCTTTCCCACCTCGGGCCGGATCTGGAAGGTGTCCGTGTAGAAGGCGAACCGGGCGCGCAGCTCGTCCGCGTCAAGCCCGAAGTCGCCTTCCAGGTCGTAGACGACCMGGCCGCGCTTGCCGCGGGGATGTGACGCCAGGTAGTGCTCGATGTCCGCACGGGTCTCGTCGGTGACCTCGAGGCCGGCGCGTTCCAGCACGCCGGCCGCGGCCTGGACGTCGTTGCCGACGATCTCGTCGAACCTCAGCTCGACGAGCTGGCCGGCGGGTACGACATGCCGATCGCGCAGGTAGCTGCGCAGCATCCGCTCAAGGCGGTCGACCCAGTAGGCGACGTGGGTGTCGATGTCGGGCCGCTTCTGGCTGGTCTTGAGCGCGAGGCCACGCATCGTCAGCAGCGACTGGATCGTGGCGACCGGGTCGCGGTGGATCATGACGACGGTGGCGTCCGGGTAGGTCGTCAGCAGTGGGACGAGTTGCTCGCTGTGCTGATTCGACTTCAGCATCCAGCGCTGGTCGCTGGGGAACTGCCAGGCGATCGCCCGCAGGACGTCTTTCATGTAGCGGTAGTGCGGCGTCTGATCGTGGCTGAGGTAGTGGTCGCGGTAGCCGGGGACGTTGGCCATCCACTCCCACTGGTAGCTGGCGAAGTCGGGCACCTGCAGCTCGTTCTCGCCGCAGGCGTGGTCCGGCGAGTGCTCGTGCATCGCGGCGAAGATCTCGTTGCTGCTCAGTCGCTGCCACCGCGCGTCCGACCGTGACCAGCGGGGGTCCCTCCCGCCCGGTTCCGCCGTCTCGCCGACGCCCGGGGCCGGCTGTGCGGCCAGGTAGACCGGGAGGTGCCGAAGCCGCCGATCGGCGGCCAGCAGGTTCTCCAGATGGGTGCTGCCCGACCGGGGCAGCGCGATGACGTTGATCGGGCGCTCGATCGGCGCGCCGAGGCAGGCGGGGTGGTCGTCCCAGTAGCGCTGGATGAGCAGCCGGTTCGCCGCCGCCCGCACGCACTGGTCGACGAACGTGGCCTTGTGGGCCCGCCACACGTTGTCGTCGGCCTCGACCTCGGCCAGCAGCAGGCCGAGGCGCTGGGTGAAGTCCAGCGAGCCTAAGTCGTCCAGGCCGGTCTCCCGGCTGGCTCCCTCGAGCACCGCGTCGATGCTCATGTCGAGCGGCCGTGCCTCGTCGGCTTCCAGGGCGGCCCGCTCCGCCGGATCACGGGTGTCGTCGCGCATCCCTTCGACGCGCAGCACTTTTACGGCCATGGCGGCAGCTCCGTAACGTCGGTCTTTCCTGCGTTCGCCAACCAGCCGCCATCGATGACGACGAGGTCGCCGGTGTGGTAGCGCGACCAGTCGCTCATGAAATAGACGCCGATACCCTCGAAGTCCTCGGCTCTACCCGCCCGTCCCGAGGGGTTGTAGCGGCGGTTGCGGTCGAACAAGGGGCTGTCGACAGGGATCTGGACTGTCTCGCTCTCCGTGTATCCGGGGCACACGACGTTGCTGCGGATGCCGTAGCGGCCGGCCTCGACCGCGATGCCACGGGACATGGCCGCCATGGCGCCTTTGGACGCGTTGTAGTGCTGCATGCCGGGGCTGCCGGTCAGCGCGGAAAGGCTGGCGCAGAACAGCAGCGACCCGCCGGGGTCGCCGGCGTCGTGGCGCCGCTTCATGTGGCGCGCCCCCTCGCGCATGACGAAGAACGCGCCGTGCTGGTTGACCGCCAACAGGCTGTGCCAGGCGTCGCTCGTCATCTCCGGGAAGCTGCGCTCCCTGCGCATCAGGCCGGCGTTCGCGATGACGCCGTCGACCCGGCCCAGCTCCTCGACCACCTCGGCCATCGCCTCGACGACGCGAGCCTCGTCGGAGACGTCGACCTGCTGCGCAAGCACGCGGTGACCGAAGCCGGCCAACTCCTTGGCCGCATCGAGGTTCTTCTCCGCCCGTCGGCCCCAGATGACCACGTCACCACCGGCCCGGGCGACACCTCGGGCGAAGGCCAGACCGATCCCGGCGTTGCCACCACTGACCACGACCACACGGCCCGCTAAGTCGAACATGGGACATTGCTATAGCAAAATGCTTCTTGCAGTCAAGCGTCTTCTGTGGCCCGGCGCGGGTGGCCGTCCGCTACCGTGTCTGCATGGCCCGGCCCGCGCCCGCGTCCGCCCGCGCGACGGACATCGTTGCCTTCCTCACCGCGCACCCGTCTCGTGGCTTCACCATCAGCGAGCTCGTCACACACCTCGGGATGAACATCGCCTCGGCCCACGCGACCCTGGCCGTGCTGTGCGACTGCGGGTTTCTCGTCCGGGATCCGGTGCACCGCACCTACGTTCTGGGCCCGGCGCTGGCGGCTACCGGCTTCGCCGCACTCGAGCAGCATCCGGCGGTTGGTGTCGCCATAGAGCAGGCCGAGGCGCTCGCGAGCGAGCTCGACGCGGAGGTCGGTGTTTCGGCCGTCGCGGGCAGGGACGTCATCTTCCTCGCTCGTCGCGGACCAGTGCCCCGCGCACATGTTCTCGGCTACCCGGGAGACCGCACGCCGATGCTCGCCCCGATCGGCGCGGTGTTCATGGCCTGGGCTGACGACGAAACGATCATGGGCTGGCTGGAGCGGGCCGCGCTGACAGCACCGCTGCGCGAGTTCTACCGTCGGAATCTCGAGGAGATCCGCGACCGAGGCTTCAGCGTCCCCCTGCCCCCCATAGCCGCACCCGCGATGATCGACGCCGTCGCGAAGCTGCGCGACGAGCCGACCGATGCGCAGGCCGAGCACCACCTCACCGAGGTGCTCGCGAAGACCGACGAGATGCTGCTGTCCTTCGCCGGCCTCACCCATGCGGACGAGATCGTCGTGAAGACCGTCGCGGCGCCGATCTTCGACTCAATCGGCCGGGTGCTGCTCTCGTTGAGCATCACCGGGCCGGACCACCCGATCCGGGTCGAGGACGTCCTCGAACTGGGCCGCCGCCTGGTCCAGTCCGCCGCCGTCGCGACCCACCAGGCCCGCGGCCGGGTTCCTGGCCGCGACCTGCCACCGACCGGAACGGCCCACGCGGGCCGACAGCGCTGAGGGGGTAGTGGTCCCGAGAGCTCTTCCCGCCAGTACTCGACCAACTCGCGAGGCGGGYGGAGTGGTCAGCCCAGAGCCACCCGGTGCGCGCCGCTGTAGATGTTCATCGTTCGGCCCCGGACGAAGCCGGCGAGCGTCATCCCGGACTCCTCAGCCAGGTCCACCGCCAGCGTCGACGGTGCCGACACTGCCGCCAGGGCGGGCACACCGGCCATCACCGCCTTCTGGACCAGCTCGAACGACGCCCGCCCRCTGACTACCAGCACCCGCGCCCGCAGCGGCACCAGGCCGCTCCGGGCCGCCCAGCCGATCACCTTGTCGACGGCGTTGTGCCGGCCAACGTCCTCGCGGACGGCGAGGATCGTGCCCTCGGCGTCGGCCAGGGCGGCGGCGTGCAGCCCGCCGGTCGTGGCGAACAGGCGCTGGGCGCGGCGCAGCCGGTCGGGCAGTTCCGCCAGCACCTCGGCGGGGACGCGCAGCGGGTCGTCGGCCACCGGGTGACGGGTGCGCACCCGCACGGCGTCGATGCTTGCCTTGCCGCAGAGCCCGCAGGAGCTGGTGGTGTAGAAGTTCCGGGCCGCGGCGGGGTCGGGCGCGGGCACGCCGGGCGCGAGGGCCACGTCCAGCACGTTGTAGGTGGGCCGCCCGTCGGCGTCGGTCGCGCCCTCGGTGCCCACGCAGTAGCGCATGCTCGCGATGTCCGACCCCGCGGCGATCAGCCCCTCGCCGAGCAGGAAGCCCATCGCGAGGTCCATGTCGTCGCCCGGGGTCCGCATGGTCACGGCCAGGGACCTGCCGCCAACCCGGATCTCCAGGGGCTCCTCGCCCACGAGTGTGTCCGGCCGGACCGTCGGCTCGGCGCCCAGCGTCACCTTCATCACCCTGCGCCGTGCGGTTGCTCGACTCATGAGGCCACTGTTCCTTGTCGGTACCGGTAGACGCCCACGCGGCGTGGTCTCAGGCGCCGACCGGACGGGCCTCCAGGCGGATGACCAACGACTTCGACGTCGGGGTGTTGCTGCGCCGTGCGGTGCTGTCCAGCGGCACGAGCACGTTGGTCTCGGGGAAGTAGGCGGCGGCGCAACCCCGGGCGGTCGGGTACGCCACCACCCGGAAGTTCTCCGCCCGGCGGTCGACCCCGTCGGTCCAGACGCCGACGAGGTCGACGTGGCTGCCGTCGGCGATCCCGAGGGCGGCGAGGTCGTCGGGGTTCACGAGCACCACGTGCCGGCCATGGCGGACCCCGCGGTATCGGTCGTCGAGCCCGTAGATCGTGGTGTTGTACTGGTCGTGGGACCGGAT
This sequence comes from Pseudofrankia sp. EUN1h, assembly GCF_001854645.1. Taxonomy (NCBI): domain Bacteria; kingdom Bacillati; phylum Actinomycetota; class Actinomycetes; order Frankiales; family Frankiaceae; genus Pseudofrankia; species Pseudofrankia sp. EUN1h. Next base: position 77,278 of record NZ_MBLN01000092.1, read on the forward strand.
GGTCTGCAGCAGCAGGTGGCCGTGGGGCACCCGGAGCACCTCGCAGAGGTTGACGGTCATCGCCGCGCGGCCGGTGGGAGTGTGGAAGGTGCGGCTGTCGCGCGGCGGGTGCGGCAGCAGGAAGCCGCCGGGTTCGGCGAGCCGGTTGTCGTAGTCGGCGAAGCCGGGGACGACGTTCGCGATGTGGCCGCGGATACGCCGGTAGTCGGCGGCGAGCCCGTCCCAGTCGACCGCCGGCGCGGACGCGCGGGCGCCGAGCGTCGCCTGGGCCAGCCCGCAGACGATGGCGACCTCCGAGCGCAGGTCGGGCCCGGCCGGGTCCAGCGCGCCGCGGGAGGCGTGCACCATTCCCATCGAGTCCTCGACGCTCACGACCTGCGCGACCCCGCCGCGCAGGTCGACCTCCGTCCGGCCGAGGGTCGGCAGGATGAGCGCGCGTTCGCCGGTGACCGCGTGCGAGCGGTTCAGCGTGGTCGACACCTGCACGGTCAGCCTGCAGGCGCGCATCGCGGCCTCGGTGACGGCGGAGTCGGGGGTCGCCGCGACGAAGTTGCCGCCCATCCCCATGAAGACCTTCACCCGGCCGTCGCGCATGGCGCGGATCGTGTCGACGGTGTCGAGGCCGTCATGGCGGGGCGGGGCGAAGCCGAACTCGGCGCCGAGCGCGTCGAGGAAGCGCGCCGGCATCTTCTCCCAGATGCCCATCGTGCGGTCGCCCTGCACGTTGGAGTGGCCGCGCACCGGGCAGACCCCGGCTCCGGGCCGGCCGATGTTGCCGCGCAGCAGCAGGAAGTTGACCACCTCCTGGATCGTGGCCACCGAGTTGGCGTGCTGGGTCAGACCCATCGCCCAGCAGACGACGACCTTCTCGGCGGCCAGGATCCGCTCGGCCAGTTCGTCGATCTCGGCGCCGGTCAGGCCGGTGGCCGTGGCGATGTCGTCGTCGGTGAGGTGGGCGCGCACGTGGGCGGCGAAGGCGTCGAACCCGGTGGTGTGGTCGGCGAGGAACGCCTGGTCGAGCACGGTGCCGGGGGCGGCGTCCTCAGCGTCGAGCAGCCGGCGCGAGAGCGCCTGGAACAGCGCCATGTCTCCGTTGAGGCGGATCTGCAGGTACTGGTCGGCGAGAGCGGTGCCCCGGCCGACCAGGCCCTGGGCGTTCTGCGGGTTGCGGAACCGGCGCAGGGACGCCTCGGGCAGCGGGTTGACGGCCACGACGCTGCCGCCGGCCCGCTTGACCCGCTCCAGCGAGGTCAGCATCCGGGGATGGTTGGTGCCGGGATTCTGGCCGCAGACGAGCACCAGGTCGGCCTGTTCCAGGTCCTCGAGGGTGACCGAGCCCTTGCCGATGCCGATCGTCGCGTTCAGGGCCGCGCCGGAGGACTCGTGGCACATGTTCGAGCAGTCGGGCAGGTTGTTCGTCCCGAACGCCCGGGCGAACAACTGGTAGAGGAACGCGGCCTCGTTGCTGGTGCGACCGGAGGTGTAGAAGGCGGCCTCGTCCGGGCTGTCGAGGGCGTCCAGCTCGGCGGCGATGACACCGAAGGCCTCGTCCCAGGTCACGGGCGTGTAGTGGTCGGCGCCCGGTGCCCGGTACATCGGCTCGGTCAGGCGCCCCTGGCCACCGAGCCAGTACCCGGAGCGGCCGGCGAGGTCGGCCAGCGCATGGGTGGCGAAGAACTCGCGGGTCACCCGGCGACGGGTCGCCTCCTCGGCGACGGCCTTGGCGCCGTTCTCGCAGAACTCGGTCGCGGACCGGTCCTCGGGCCGGGGGTCGGGCCAGGCGCACCCCGGGCAGTCGAAGCCGTGGTCCTGGTTGAGCAGGCGCAGGGTGGTGACGCTACGGCGCACCCCCATCTGCCGCCGGGCCTGGGCGAGGGCATGACCGACCCCGGGCAGCCCGGCCGCCGAGCTGGCGGGCGCCGTCACCCGCAGCGCGACCTCGTCGTCGCGCCTGTCGGTCGAATGGCCACGAAACATGGCAGTCACCTCTCTCCCAGCTCATCGGGTCACACCGCGGCCCTCCTGGCAAGTGTGGGTCAGCGGCCAGCGCGCGAGTCAGGTCCCGGGGCGAAGGAGATGGCGCTGTTGCGTCCGCGACGGGCACGGCATGGCAGCGCCCGGGCGGTCATGGTGATCAGATGGCGTGGGCGGTTCAGTGAACGCGGCTGACGGCCGTAGCCGCGGGTCGATGTCGGTGGCGAGTTCGTAGTGGCCGAGGCGGATGTTCTTGGACCAGCGCGTGCCTGGTGCTGATCGTCAGGGCGGAACCTCGCTGGGATCGAACACGCCAGCCGCCGGATCCGGATCCCGGGAGCCACACCCCATCGCAGCGTGCGTGACCTCGCATGAACGCGATCATGGAACGGTGGATGCGAACCTGCCGCCGAGAACTCCTCGACCGAACCCTGATCTACAACCAGCGTGATCGGCGACGACTACATGATTTCCGCACCGTCGACACGGTGCCGTCACCGATCCGGATGGCCAGCACGGCCGACTGCGTCCGGTTCGAACGGGAGTCGTTTGGCGCGCTGCACCAGATGCTCTCCTGCCTACCTGAACCGGAACGGGAGGCCGCCTGGGACGGGCTGATCTGCTGGGAGAACTACATGCCGCTGGCGCGGTTCACTTTTACGCCCAGGGCGTGGATATCTGGGCCGCGCCGACGCTCGCGACCAGCGACGGCTGGGTCTCCACGACGCGGCACGTCGCCCTCGATGGCCGCTGCTACGTCATCGCCGTCCGCCGGCTGTTCGCCGGCAGCGGGGTCGAGATTGAGTTCTCCCGCGGCCACAACCCGTGGCGGTTCGACTCGGCGGAACAGGTCGCGATCATGGAGAGCCGCTACGGCCCCACTGTCAAGGCACGCGAGCGCCTGACCGCGGCGGGCCGCTGGGACGAGTGCCGCGCCGAGATCGTCGCGATGGTCGAGCGCCGCAACGACGCCGACGGCGGCGGCCTGCTGACGCGGGCCGAGTACCTCGTCACCGTCGGCCGCAAGACCGCCTGATCCACCCGCGGCGAGCTGTGCTCACGAGCAGGACAGGAAGACACTGATGATCACTACCTCGCAGCTAGGGGCGCGTGCCAGGGCACGGCCCACCGTGGCCGGCCCCGCGTCGCTTCCGCTGCCGCGTGCCGCAGGGGGCATCCCCGCCGGGGACGCCGAGGACGACGCCGGGGACATGGAAGGACTGGCGACGCGCAGCGCGCCCAGCGAAGTGACGACGCAGATCCGGCTGATCGGGCCGCCGGCGATCGAGCGAGGCGGCCGGCCGGTTCCGCCGCCGCGGGGGCGCAAGGCGTGGGCGGTGCTGTGCTATCTGCTGCTCGCCGACCGTGCGCCCAGCCGCMGCCACCTGGCTGACCTGCTGCTGGGCAACGCGGCGGACCCGCTCGGCGCGCTGCGCTGGATACTGGCCGAGCTGCGCCGGACGCTGGGGGCGCCGAACGCCTTCCGGGGCGACCCGGTGAGTACGGCGCTCGGGGACGGCGTCTGGGTCGACGTCCTCCTGCTCACCCGCGCGCCGGCCGGCCCGGACGCGCCGTTGCTGGAGCTCGACGGCGAGCTGCTCGACAGCGTGGAGCCGGCGGCCGCGCCCGGATTCGACTCCTGGCTGCTGGTGGCGCGCCACCAGGTCGCGGCCGCGCACGAGGCCCGGCTGCGCAACGTGGCGGTGGCGCGGCTGGCCGCCGGGCAGGCGGGCGACGCGGTCCGGTACGCCGCCCACGCGGTGTCGCGCAACCCGTTCATGGAACACAACCACGAACTGCTCGCGCGCGCCTTCACGATGGCCGGTGACCATCCCGCGGCGCGCCGCCAGCTGGCGCTGGCGGCCGAGCTGCGACGACGGGAGCTTGTCGACGCCGGCCCGGCCCACACGTCCTTTGACCCGGACGTCTGGGCAGCTCACCGGAGAGAGTGACCGGCGGTGGGGTAATGGTTCGGTCCGCCCTCGGACACAGACACTGCGCACATCGATGATCTTGGTTTCGCGTCGGCCATGATCGTCTCTGTTTCATGGTCGTAGGTCAGCCTCAGGCCGAGTTCGTGGTAGACCTGCGCCTTGTCGGTCGGGTCGGCGTCTTTCAGGATCGTGAGCAGCCCACCGAGTCCGTCCACGGGTGTCTTGATCTGGGGGCGGGTCAGTCTTGGTCGGGTTGGGTGGAGGTCGCTTCGGCGTTCGAGGGCGGCGCGGTGGCGAGCGAGTTGAGGTCGCAGGCGGCGATGGYCTGTCGCAGCGGGTCTGTGGTGGGGGAGTCGTCGGGCTGGGTCCGTTCCAGTGCGGTGGGGGTGGYCTCGACGTGATCGGGATCGAACGCGGTGGCGAGCCAGGCGTCGAGGGTKGGCAGGATGGCGTCCTCGCGGACGTAGACGGTCAGGGGGTGGTCGATGTGGTTGGCGCGGGCGTGCTCCTGGGGGTAGCGGTATCGGTAGTGGGCGTGGCCGTGGTTCCAGTTGCCCTGCATGCGTCGGCCGCACTGCTTGTGGAACAGCAGGCTGYGTAGCGCGTAGGGGTGCTGCGTGCGTGGGGTGCCGATGCGCTCTGACGTTGAGTCGCGGCTGCTGAGGCGCTGCGAAGATCAGCATGCGGTCGGTGACCTCGGCCCGCACGGTACGGACGAAACGCCCTGCGTAGGCATTCGCTCGAGGAGCCCGTGGTGGGATCTTGATCGGGGTGATGCCGGCGTCGGCGAGGGCGCCGTCGAACGAGGCGGTGAACTGTCAGGCGCGGTCCCGGATCAGGAACCGGAACTCGGCTGCGCGGTCCCCGAGGTCCATGAGAAGGTCACGGATTTGCTGGGTGGTCCACCGGCGGCGGTGCCATCGAAGAACGGTGCCAGGAGTGATCAGCCGGTGCCGCCGAAGCCCTCACGGCATGAGTCGGATCAGCGCGGCGAGCACGGACCGGTCCGCCCAGTCCCACCTCGGCCGAGGTCGAGTATGGCGCAGCACCGCGACCTTCATGCCGACAGCCAGTCCATCGCATCAGCCCAGGTCACAGCCCCGGCCGACTTCTGGCACCCCGCAGGGCAAATACCGCCGCCTGTCCAAGGACTACGAATACCTGACTRCCACCGCCGAGAACGCCATCTACCTCGCGATGAGCATGATCCTGCTCCACCGCCTCACCGGCGCGCCACCCTGACCCTTCTCAGACATCCTCTAGTCGGCCGGATTCTGGAGCTCGACGGGCCTCCGATCAGCGCAGCAGGCCGGACCGCCGAGCCAGATCCACTGCGGCGGTCCGGTTGTGCACTCCAAGCTTGGACCGGATGGTGCGCAGGTATGACTTGACGGTCTCCGGACTGATAACGAGCCGCTCTGCTGCCTCGGTATTGGACAAACCTTCGGCCACCAGCTCGAGCACGTCCAGTTCGCGGCGAGTGAGAGAGTTCACCGAATCCACCGCCGACAACGACTTGAGGACGCTGTCTTCAAGCAGGTTGCGGATCGTAGCTATTCTCACGAGAGCGGGCGTCGCGGCGACGTCCAGGGACAGCGCTACCAGCTCATCGTCGACTTGGCGTAGAACCCGTTCGTCCACGTTCCACCGCCGGGGTGCGTCGGTCTCGTAAGTCTTCGTGACCTGGGCGACGGCGATCTCGAACTGCCGCACAAACGTTAGCGCGAACTTGGTGGTAGCCGCGCTGATCGACTTCTTCGATCGTTCCGCTAGGTAGAAGACACAGAGCGCCCGTCCGCCCAGCCGCAGTGGTATTGCAAGCACAGAGCTGACATGCTCGCCGCAGTCCACTCGGCCCGGCTCGCCGGGGCCGTTCCCCGCCGATCTGTCACGGTAGTCAGTTAACACATGCTGACCGAGTTTGACGGCCCTCCCGCCAATCCCCTTTCCTGGGGCGGCGGTAATTCCCAGACACGCGTCCGTACGTGCACCGTTAGTATACCGTATTGAAAGCAACCCGGTACGCGGATGAACCCACCCGGYAAGAGTAAGATCGGCACCGGTACGGTCTCGTAGCCGAGAGGCGCCTTTGGCGAGGAATCTGTCGATTAGTTGGTTGTCGGCGTACCGCTGTGGCTGCACTGTTCCTCCTCAACGATCCGCCACTAGGTGTTCACAGGCGCGGTGCTAGGCATGAAGTCAACGGACGTCCCCGGCCTATTGGTGCAGGGGAATTCCCAACTTCTGCTCCAGCTGACTCGACCAGACCTCACCTGTCGGTGTGGCGGTCACTGGTCGCCAGCCGACCAGCCTGGCGTCTCCACGAGACGATCGACATCGCCAGTTGTCATCTGGTAGCGGAACTTCCTCATTTGGTAAGCGTCGTACATCGACGAGCGTATGTCATCCGGGTTGTACGGAGAGGCGGAGTCGTAGGGCAGAAGTTCGCCCAACTTGTTGATCCGTTGCTACGACCCGGGTGTAGCCACGGTGCTGGCGTGCCCTGCTCGATCGTTTGGAGCTGACGCTGCCAGCCGGCCAAAGTCGGGTGGACACCACCCGACCCGCGTCGACCTGGGTGCACAAGAAACCGAGAGGAAACAAGAGGGGGCCGGCGGGCGCGATGAGGCGGTGCGGGAATTCCAACAAGGATCACAACGTCGGATGATCTGGCGGCCGAATCGTTGATTCGTCGACAGTGGGACGTTGATCCAGTAGTCGATGTCGGTCTCGAGTTCGACGGCGAAGTGGCGTGCGGCGCGGCGGGGCGGTTGTTCAGTTCGGCGAATCAGCGTTCGACGAGGTCCCGTCCAGGAGGCGCAGGTGCGCGGGCGAGCGAGCCGGTTCGTCGTTGGTTGCGCTGCCACGTCGCCGCCCGGTTGCCGCGGTCGCGGCGACCTGTCCGGCGTAGACCAGGACCATGGTCCACACCGTGGTGCTATTGGAGTGGTTCGCCGCACCAGTAGCCGTCGTGGTTGAGCGCCGCGGGTGGTTGGACGGGGGTGAAACGATGCCCTGTGGGGTCGACGTTGATGAAGTTCTCGCAGAGGATCGGCTGTGTCGGCTGAGACAGATTGATCGGGGGGATCAGGCTGCCGGCGGTGAAGTCGGTCACCCCGCGCAGCGTCTGGATGAACGTCTGGCGGGTGGGGCAGGGTCCGGCGAGTTGGAGTCCTTGGATCATCTCGTCCGCGGCCACGTAGCCGGCGAGGGCGAGCTCGTCGGTGGGGTCCGCCAGCTCCGGCGCGTATACGGTCATGGCTTTCTGGTAGGCGTTCATCGCGGGGGAGCCCTGCGCGGCGACACTTGACATGATCGACATTCCGGCCATGTCGCGGCCTCGCTGGGCGAGCAGACCGGGGCTGAAGCCGGTGGCGTTCAACGCCACATTAATCTTGACTCCACGAGCCTTGGCCTTCGCGTAGATGTCGATGAAGGCGCCGGACTGGGCGGCGCCGACGAGGGTGTCCGCGCCGGAACTTTTCAACTCGTCGGCGACCCGGGCCGGGTCGGTGACCCCTTCGGTGTAGGTGACCTCGTCGACGATCTGAATGCCGCGGCTTTGCAGACTGGGGACGAACTGTGCCGCGAGGCTCCGTGAGGCCGCGACGTTCGGGTCGACGACGACGAGCGCCTTCCTACCACCCTGCGCCTTGACGAAGTCGCCGAAGACGGAGGTGCCGCCGGTGTTGAACAGGTTGCCGGCATGGAAGAGGTTAGGGTAGTTGCTCCAAGTGGCGCTCGTCCCGGTTCCGGTGACCGGGACGTCCTCCCGCTCGAGCCAGCCGGCTGACTTGTCGAGGACGATCGACGTGGCGATCAGGCCGAAGACCCGCTGGGTGCCGACGAGGTCATGCGCGACCTTGGAGAAGGTCTCGGCATCGGACTGGTCGTCGCCCCACACCAGGTCGATCTCCCGGTCATGGACGCCGCCGGCGGCGTGTTGCAGGTCGATGCGCGCCTCGACGCCGCTGCGGGCGGCCTTGAAGGCGGAGGCGATCTCGGCGGGCCCGGTGTCGGGGTAGACAAGTCCGATCTTGATGGAAGTGGTGGTCACCCCTGGTACCTGCGTCGGGCAGGCGCCAGCCTCACTGGTAGCCGAGTTCGACGATATGTCACAAGCGGTGAGGGCCGTGGATAGTCCGACCGCCAGGGCTGCGATCATCGCCGAAGCGGTCCGCATATGCGGGCGGAAAAGAATCATGGAGCGCGATCTCCCCTTGGTAAGTCTATGCGAAGTACGACGGCTCGGTTCTTGTCCCCTACCTTCCGACCTGCACATCCCAGGGCTGCCATCCTTGGGCGCGCTGAGGGTGGTCGATGTTGATGGCCCAGCGGGTACCAGCGATCTGGACGGGCCCGGCCAGCGAGGTGGGCTGGGGCTACGGATATGACAAATGGTTCATCGGCGCCCCTATTCTCTTCGAGGAGGGGCGGCATCGTGATCCGACTGGCGCTCCGTCGCTACTAGACAAACGCCTTCTCGGGCCCGAGATCCTCGGCCGGGTATTCCTGAATCGGCTTCACGTCRACGATCAGTGGCATTTTCATGGACAGCGGATCCGGGTGGATGGTCATAGTCGCCACAGCCGCTCCGTTCCGTCCTCGCTGGCGCCGGCGAGCGTGTGTCCATCGGGCGCGAGGGCCACTGACCACACCCGGTCGGTGTGGCCGGCGAGGGGCCGGCCGAGTGGACACGGCCGGGTCGGCCTGAATACGTCCCACGCGCGCATCGTGCGGTCGGTGCCGGCGGCGGTGAGGGCGCGTCCGTCCGGAGCGAACGCCGTCGTCGGCACCGGGCCGGTATGTCCGGTGAGCGGTCCTCCCAGGGGCTGTGGCAGGGACGGGTTGGACACGTCCCACGGCCGTGCTGTGCCGTCGACGTTGGCACTGGTGAGGGTGCGTCCGCATGACCCGAATGCCACCGATCCCACCAGGTCGGTGTGGCCGATGAGAGGCTGTGTGCGGGTGGGGCCGGACACAGCCCGCAGCCACACCGTGCCGTTGGTACTTGTGCTGGCCAGGGCGTCCATCCGGTACGAACGTCACCGCCAACGCCCAGGCGCCATGGCAGGTCAAGGGTCGGCCGCGGCGCTTCAGCCGGGCGCGGCGAGACGCACCAAGTGGTCGAGAATTTTGCGCTTCACGCGGTCGGCTGAAGAAATCCCAGCCCTCTGCGCCTCCTCTTGGTGCCGTGACCGTCGCAGCTCCAATCTCCGCGCTGGTCCCTGTCGGCTCCGCTTCATCCCGCCGCAGACTCCCCGGCGGCCAATGAATGCCGCCCGCGCGGGCTCGGGTTCCGATGTCCTGGACGAGACGCGGCAGCCTGGTGGTGCGACAAAATAAGTTCCGCTCCGGCCTGGGAGGCTGGGCCGAGGATGTCTCGCGTCGAGCCACACCCAGGTGATCTTGGTGATGCCTTTTCGTCCGAGGGCTTCGTGGCCGGCGGGCGACGTATTCGATGGTGGAGTGGCCCGCTGTCCGGAGGGGCCGTTTGCAGAAGGATCTACGGGAGAGATCGGAGCCAACTGTCCGAAGCGGGTCTCGGGAGCGGCTCGGCGTCAGCAACGGCCGAACCGTAGGCGGGAAATCTCCCCGCGGGTGCCTGGGTGATGTGGACAGGGGTCAAGAAGCGGATGCCCGGGATGGCCGAGGCGGCCCGCGCTGATGTCGGCGGAAGGTTGGCGTCGAGGAGGTGGACAACGACCGGGGTGAACCAGTTCTAGACGGGGCGGCTGGTATCGCCGATGCCGGTGGTGCTGCCTCCACGCGCACGGCTGGTGYGGAAACTCTGCGGTTGCGCTCCCGGCCATGGCCACGCGGACACGTGTGGCTGTCGCCGCGACGGCGCCTTCGAGGGCCATCCGAGTGGTCGGGGCAGGGCCGGTTCCGCCTCCTTCGCCGTCTTCCGTCGCCGACCTGTCCACCAGCAGCACAAGACCTCCCAGTATTTGAATGTGGAGCGGGAGTTGGGCGTGGCGAGTCAGAGATGCCTGACGTCCAGCGGCCAACCCGGGGTCGACTCCGGAAGAAGCTGCGCGGAGACACAGCTCACGGGGTCGGACGGGGCTCGGGGCCTGCCGTCCGCATGTTGTCAATGGGGACAGACCGTAGGTGCTAGACGCCCAGTTTGCAAGTAAATACTCACTGACATGAATCCGAGCAGTCACCTCGCCGCGCCCGTCGCCTCGACCAGGGGAAATTACTCAATGTAACTATCTGGTAACGGGGCATGGTGACTCTGGGGCGCCAGTTGATCTCATCGCTCGCTTGTAAGCCGTGCCCGGCCGCCGCGATCATCCGGCGACCGCCCTGAGGCGGCGGCGGGACATCGGGAGTCACCCGGACCGGCGAAGGCGGCGAACGGCTCGCCTGGCCGCCGAGGCCGGGCCGTTCCTGGGACCGTGGCGCCCGCCGCAATCGATTGAGCGAGGTTGGAGCGCCTATGTTCAGAGGGCGGACGGCCACAGCCAAACGGCAGCGGTCGCCAACCGACGTCACTTGACCATTATTTGACGGTTGTCTACTGTCGGGCGCATGCAGGGCGAGCCGTTACCAAGCGGGCACAGCCAGGACAGGCGGGTGCAGCGCTCCCGAGCGGCGTTGATGGCCGCCGCGGTGCGGCTGGTGTCCGAGCGTGGTACGACCGCCATCTCGGTCACCGACCTTGCCGAAACGGCGAACGTCAGCCGGCAGCTCGTCTACCTGCAGTTCGGCGACCGCGACACGCTCCTTGTTGAAGCCGCCGCCGACCYGGTCAGACGAGAGGTTCTGCCGCAGATCTCGGACGGTCCCGAGGTCTCCAGGGCGCTGGCATCGGCGCGGCACTTCGCTGCGCATCGTTCCTTCTACCGGGCGATGCTGACGGGGTCATGCACCTTCGCGATAGCCAGGGAGCTCACCACGCTCTTCAGCGATCTACAGCGAATGGCTGTGCGCACTCTGTTCGGTGACCTGGACCCAGCCACGGCCGAGCACCTGGCCACGTTCTTCGTCGGCGGCTCCGGCGCAGTCATCAACGACTGGCTGATCAACGGCGCCGAGCCGCTCGATCCCGAAGACCTAGCGAACAGTCTGCTCGGCGTCTTCTCCGTCTTCGCCGGCATCTACCAGCGACAGCCGGAGGTGGCTCCGCTGTCGGCCGCGCCGCACCAGCCCGACTGACCAACGGCGCGAAGGCGGCCTTCTCGCCCCGACGGCCGGCCCGAAGCCCACCACGACGGCACCGTTGTCCGCGGCGACCGAAACACCCCCAGGTATTTGCAGGCGGTCCTCGGCTCGGCCGCCACGATCAAGGCCGGATTCGCCCTGTCCTCGACCGCGTCACCCTGATCGCCTATGTCCGAGCAATCATGCATCCTTTATACACCCCTGCGTGGCCGCGTGATCTTTCGTCGCGCCCCAGCGAGTCTGGCGAAACGGCAGGTGTCGCGATGCGTCTGCCTGGACGGTTTCACGGACCAGTTCGTCCCCGACATTCGGATAGCCGATCCGGGCGTAGCCTCAGGCCGCCGAGTCGGGCTTTCCCGCAGGCTGGGCCACGAGCAGGTCCTCAGGCCATTTCTGGCTCGATTGGTGGGGGCGAGYGTTCGTACCGACTGCCTTGGCGTGTCCGCTGTCGCCTGCCCATGCCCGCTGCCTGGGCAGCATCACCCTGGACGGACCGGATGGGCAGGTGCGGCCACACTCGGGGTCTGCCGACCCTGGTCCAAGACGGCGTTTTGGACTATTTTGTCGTAAATGTGGCGAAACCGTGGCTTTGCTTCTGCTGGGCGCATGCTTTTCGCTGGGCTCTGTGCCCGTCACCGCTGGGTGATCGTCGGGTTGTGGGCCGTTTGCCTGGTGACGCTTGTTCTCCTCGCGCGCGCGCAGGGCGCCCGCTTCAACACCGACGTCGCCGTTGCGGGCAGTGACTCCGCGCGTGCCCTCGACCTCGCGAGTCGGGCGCTGGGTGGTACAGGCATACCGGACACCGAGTCGGTGGTGCTGCACGCCCGTCACGGAACTGTCGACGATCCGCTGGTACGGACACAGGTTGCCGCGATGGTGGCGCAACTGAGCAAGGTGCCGAAGGTCGCTGGGGTGGTCGACCCGTTCTCCCCGGCGGGCGCGGTCGTCCTCGGCGTCGACCCGGTAAGCACGAACCGGCGCACCGCGGTCGTCTCGGTGATCGTGAAGGGTTCGGCGTTGCACCCCGACCGGGCCACGGCGGGGCGCCTCGTCGCCACGGCGCGGGCCTACGATGGGCCAAATCTGCAAGTCGAGGTCGCCGGCCCGGATGCTACAGCCGTAAACGCCACGGCCATCTCTCCGTGGCCGATTCTCATCGCGCTCGCGGCTGCCCTGCTGCTGCTCGGCGCTACCCTGCGTTCCCGCGGCGCGGTCGCCGTCTGCGCCGTGACCACCT
>NZ_MBLN01000093.1:0-84518 GCF_001854645.1 Pseudofrankia sp. EUN1h
CTAACCCGGACACCACGCCGTCCTGGTCACGGACTGACGGCGGACCTGAGGCGAACCCCCGACCTCATGCGGCCCCGACCTTCGATTGCGCCAGCGGACGGGCGTCACCACCAACCAGCCGATCAGCGTGTACACACTCGGAGCCACCGGAATCGCCTAGAGCCGAGGCGACGAGGAGGTCCGGTCGGTGCTGATGGACGCACATCTGATCATCGGGCTCGGCTGCCTCGTCGCGGTGGCGGTGGGGTGCCTGCTGTGGGCACGGGTCGACCGGGCACCGGCGGTGGTGACCGCGGTGGTGCGAGCGGTCATCCAGCTCACGCTGGTCAGTCTCGCGCTGCGCGGGGTGTTCGCGGCTCCGCCGGCCACCGCTGCGGCGTTGGCCCTGATGCTGACAGCCGCCGTGATCACAGCGGCCCGGAGGCTGACGGCCTTCCGACGGCCGGTCCTGGCCGTGGCCGGTTCGTGTGTGGCCGGCGCCGCCGTGACGCTGGGCATCGTCTTCGCCGTACCGGTGCTCGACCCCTCGACGCGGCACCTGATCGCGCTGTCCGGCAGCGTCTTCGGCGGCACCATGACGGCCTGCACCCTGGTCGGCCGCAGGCTGGCCGACGGGCTCATGCGCCGTCGTGACGAGGTCGAGGGGTGGCTCGCGCTGGGCGCCACGCCCCGGCAGGCCTGCGCGCCGATCGCCCGCGAGGCCGTGCGCGAGGCGCTGGTGCCAGCGCTGGACCAGACCCGCACCACCGGACTGGTGACCCTGCCAGGGGCGTTCGTCGGCGCGCTGCTCGGCGGCGCGAGCCCGGGAGACGCGGCCCGCTTCCAGATCGTCATCCTGACCGGCCTGCTCACGGCGGAGACGGTCGCCGCCGTCGTACTCGCCCACCTGCTCGGCGCGCCCCGGGTACTCCCCCTCAGCGGCCAGCCGGCTGACCGCCACAGCAACTCGTAGCACCGCCGGACCGGCTTGGCTCCGGGCGGCTAGGCGAGTAGAAATATCTACATCTCTTCACAGTCTGCAGGGAGGCTGCCATGGCGGCGCTACCAGGGCATGAACCGGCGGCGGCGCGGCCCGTCGACGCGGACAACCACTACTACGAGACGCTCGACGCGTTCACCCGCCACCTCGACCGGAAGTTCCGGCACCGCGGGGTGCGTGTCGTCCAGGACGGCCGCCACGTCGAGATGGTCATCGGCGGGAAGGTCAACAACTTCATCCCGAACCCGACGTTCGACCCCGTCATCGTCCCCGGCTGCCTCGACCTGCAGTTCCGCGGCCAGATCCCCGACGGCGTCGACCCGCGCAGCCTCACCAAGGTCGAGCCCATCCGGCCCGAGTACCGCGACCGGGAGGCACGGCTCGCCACGATGGACGCCCAGGGCCTCGACGCGGTGCTGCTCTTCCCCACGTTGGGCTGCGGCGTCGAACAGGCGCTCAGAAACGACATCCCCGCCACGATGGCGAGCCTCACCGCGTTCAACCACTGGCTCGAGGACGACTGGGGTTACTCCCACGAGGACAGGATCATCGCCGCGCCGATGATCTCGCTCGCCGACCCGGACGCGGCACTGGCGGAGATCGACCGTGTGCTCGGCCTCGGCGCCCGCGTCGTCCACATGCGCCCGGCGCCGGTTCCGACGGGGACCGCCAAGGGCCGCTCGCTGGGCGACAAGCTGCACGACCCGGTCTTCGCCCGCCTCGCCGCGGCCGGCGTGCCGGTCGCGTTCCACCTCGGCGACAGCGGCTACAACGCGATGATCGGAGCCTCCTGGGGTGGCGCCGAGGAGTTCGCCCCCTTCCGCGCGCCGGACCTCCTCGGCGGCGTCCTCATCGGTGACCGGGCCATCCACGACACCATGGCCAGCCTCATCGTCGGCGGCGTGTTCACCCGCCACCCGGACCTGAAGGTCGCCAGCATCGAGAACGGCTCCGACTGGGTCTATCCCCTGCTCAAGGGCCTGCGCAAGCTCGCGAACCGCGCCCCGTCGCTGTTCGCCGCCGACCCACTCGACACGATCCGGCGCCATGTCTGGGTCACGCCCTACTACGAGGAGGACCTGCGCAAACTCGCTGACACGATCGGCGTCGAGCGGGTCCTGTTCGGCTCCGACTGGCCACATGGCGAGGGCCTCGCCGAGCCGGCGTCGTTCACCGACGAGCTCACCGCCTTCAGCCCCGACGAGGTCCACCGGATCATGCGCGCCAACTGCGCGGAGCTGGTCGGGCTACCCACTTCCTAGGAGTCGAGATGGATCTTGGCATCCGCGACCACGGGTTCGTCGTCGTCGGCGGGACGGCGGGCATGGGACTGGCCACGGCGGAGGTGCTCGTCGCCGAGGGCGCGCGGGTGGTGCTCGTGGGCCGGGACGCCGACCGCGCGCGGGCAGCCGTCCGGCGGATCGATGAGGGAACCGGCGAGGGGCGGGCGACGGCCCTGGTAGGCGACGTCACCCACCCCGGCGCGGCGGAGCGGATCCTGGCCGAGGCGGTCGCCTCGCTCGGCTCGCTCGCCGGCGTCGCGGTGACGACCGGAACCTCCACGGCCGCGCATGCCGACCTCGACGGGGCCTCGGACGCGGTGTGGGCGAACGCGATCGACGACGTGCTGATGGGAACGGTGCGCACCGTACGCGCCGCCGTGCCGCACCTGGTCGCCGGTGGCGGGGGAACCGTGGTCACCACCGGGGCCTACGGCATGCGCGCCTATCACCCGGACCGACTGCCCTACGTCACCCTCAAGAGCGGCGTGGCAGCGTTCACCAAGACCGTCGCCCGCGCGTACGGCGGCTCGGGCGTGCGGGCGAACTGCGTCTGCCCGGGTGCCATCGAGACCGACTCACTCGCCGCCGTGCGCCAGGCCCTCGCGCGCGAGCGGGGCGTGCCGCCGGACGGGCTTCTCGAGCAGGTCATGGCCGACGAGTGGCACATGGACGTCGCCCTGCGCCGCCCGGGCAGACCCACGGAGGTCGGCGAGCTGTTCGCCTTCCTCCTGTCATCCCGGGCCGGATACCTCACGGGCGCCGTCATCAACATCGACGGCGGCACCCAGTTCTGATCGCCGGCCGGCGCGCGGGCGGGCCAGGCACCGCGCGGCCGAGGCCGGTGGGCGCGGGCAGGACGGCCGGCGTCAGAACCGGCCAGGCCCCAGTGTCCCCGGCGTACGGTCTGTCCTGGAAGCCGCCCCTACAGGACAGGAGACGTGCAGGTGATTCCAGCGGAGTCGTCCGAACCACGCCTGCCGCGAGGGCCTGGCCGTGACGAGCAGATAGGCCGTGAGCGGGACGACGCCATCGCGCGACGGCTCGCGGAGGAAGAGGACGCCGAGCGCGACGACACGATCCGTCTCGGTACCGACCGTTCTCCTTCCGGTTTCCCGCCACCCATCGCGCCGTCTCCCGACCCTCATCGGCTCGGCCCGCCGCCGGCGCCGGTCTACGGGGCACCGCCTCCACCGCCGCCGCCGTTTCCACCGCCTCCCATGCCGCCACCGCCGTTGCCACCACCGCCAGCGCCGGTCTACGGCGGTCCGCCGCCCTGGTCCCGTCAGGGCTATCCGCCGTCGCCTGGACCTGTTTCGGGATGGCGGCGGCTGCTGGACCGGCTGCGCCGTCGATGACCACCCCGCGTCGCACCTACGCGGTGTGGGAGCTGACGCTCGCGTGCAACCTGGCCTGCGGGCACTGCGGTTCCCGGGCGGGCCAGGCACGTCCGGCGGAACTCACCACGGCGCAGGCCCTCGACGTCGTCGCCCAGCTCGAACAGGCCGGCGTGGACGAGGTGACCCTCATCGGCGGTGAGGCGTTCCTGCGGCGCGACTGGCTGACGATCGCCGCCGAGATCACCCGTCGGGGAATGGCCTGCACCATGACCACCGGCGGATATCGGATGAGTGCGGCGATGGCCCGGGGTCTGCGGGCGGCCGGCATCGAGCAGTGCTCCGTGTCGGTCGACGGCATGACGGCCACGCACGATCGGCTCCGCGGCCGTACCGGCTCGTGGGACTCCTGCTTCGCCACCATCCGGCACCTGCGCGCCGCCGGGGTCACCGCCACCTGCAACACCCAGATCAACCGACTGACGGCGCCGGAACTGCCCGAGCTGTACCTCGCCCTGCGCGCCGCCGGGGTCGCCGCCTGGCAATGGCAGCTGACCGTCCCGATGGGAAACGCGGCCGACCACTCCGAGATGCTGCTCCAGCCGGTCGAGCTTCTCGACGTCTTCCCGATGCTCGCCCAGGTCGCGCGCCGAGCCGCGGCGGACGGCATCCGCATCCACGCGGGCAACAACGTCGGCTACTACGGCCCCTACGAACGGCTGCTGCGCTCGCCGGAAGGCACGGCATTCTGGTCGGGATGCCAGGCAGGGCTGACCACGCTCGGCATCGAGGCGGACGGCACCATCAAGGGCTGCCCATCGCTGCCCACTGGCGACTACGCGGCCGGCGACATCCGCGAGCGGGGACTGGTCGACCTGCTACGGGACGCACCCCAGCTGGCCATCAACATGACCGCCGGAACCGACGCCGCCACGGAGAACACCTGGGGGTTCTGCCGGTCCTGCGAATACGCCGACGTGTGCCGCGGCGGCTGTACCTGGACCGCGCACACCTTCTTCGGCCGCCCCGGCAACAACCCCTACTGCCACCACCGGGCGCTCACCCACCAGCGGGCAGGCACCCGCGAACGGCTCGTCCAGACCACACCCGCCCCCGGTACCCCCTTCGACCACGGCCTCTTCGAGATCGTCCAGGAAGAGCTCACCGCGCCGTGGCCCGCCGACCAGCGCCCCCGCCTCGCCCCCGAGGACATCCACTGGCCACCAGCGTGGGACAAGACGCGTCGTTGAGGAGTCGATTCCTCCGTCGCCGAGACTGTTTCCCCGGCGACGGGCCGCCTTCATCGCGCGATGCGCTGAAGTTGCCGTTCGTGCACGCCGGGAAGCCAATCCTTGCCGTACGCCGTCGGGCCGAGCCGCGGGTCGCTGGGAACCTCGGCATCGCGCAGGGAATGCAGGTACGCGCGATCCTGGTCGATCCGTGCGTGTACCTGACCACCTCCGCCGACGGACCCGTGACCCGGGATGACGACATCGACGCCGCCCGCCACGCCCTCGAGCAGCCGCAGCGCGACGAGGCAGTCCTCGACCGGGTCAGTGGTGCTGTTCAAGTCGAGCATAGGAATCAAGATGTCGGAAAGCATGTCGCCGGCGACGAGAACCCCGCGTCCCTCAATCAACAGCGCTGCATGGCCCGGGGCATGCGCTTGATGCTCGACAATCCGGACCTGCGGGCCATCCCAAGGAATCTGCGTCTCCCCGGCGGGCAGGCCGGTGATGACTCCGAGCAGGTCCAGCGGTACCTGCTCGGCGATGTCCGGCGGTATCAGCGAGGCGACGAAGGCCTTCGCGCGCGCGTCCGACAGCCGTTCTCGGACAGTGGACGCGCCGCGGGCCGTACCGTAACGAGGCGCCACGCCGAGCCGGGCGTCCCAGAGCAGGTGGTCCCAATGCGGATGCGTCGAAAACCCCGCCACCACAGGCTGGCCCAACTCGCGGAGGTCGTTCGCGAGGCAGGCGATTTCGTCGCCGGTCACCCCAGGGTCGATGAGCAACACGCCAGCCCGGCCCTGCACCACGATGGTGTTGCTCTGGAGGAACTCGCTCTCGTGGATCAGCACGCCCTCCACGACCTGCCTCAACACCGGTGGCTCCCTCCGCTTGTGGTTGCAACCGCTTGTCGGGAGCCTAGTGCCCGGCGCTCTGGCAAGAGTTCATGGACGAACCGCGCCACGCGCACCTTGGCTCCGGCACCCCACCGCGATCGCCCAGCGTTCGCGAGCGCCTGAACGCGGCCTACCGCGCTGCTACCAACTCCTCGTAGCCGTCAGGCAATCGACCATGTCCAAGGGCGACGACGGACGCCGCCCGAACCGCCTCACCTGTGGACCCCATGCCGACCCGGCAGCCCGCGACAGCGACCTCACCCGAGCAGAACAGGTGCCAGTCCCGCCGGCTACCGGTGCGTGCTAGCGGGCGACCACGCGCACGCCGATAGCCGCGGCTCTCGGGAAGTCGGGAGAATTGCTTACCACGACCGCTTCGTAGTCGCCGATCGGGAACGGTGGCGCCTCGCCGTTCTCGCACCGGGGCAGCGACGACCCGGCTACCGACGTCGACTCGTCCGAGGAGCAGCTGATGTACGTCGTGCGGATCGAGAGATCGAAACTCGTCGTGCCGGGCGGGAAGACGAGTGGCCGCAGTTCACACATCAGCGTGTAGGCGAACTGGACGGGCATCCCGGGTCGTTGGAGGCCGACCGTCCAGGCCGGGTGGCAGCCGTTTTTCTCTGTGATGCCGATGGCCTCGGTGGAACGATTGGTGACCGTGAGCGTGCCGGCAATCTGGCCGCCTTGAGCGACACTGGTCATGTCGAGGGCGATCTGCGCTGACAGCGTCGGCCCCTCGGCCGGCGGCTTGATGTCAGCCGGCGCATTGGTACTGTCCGCCGGCGCGACGGTGCCGGACGAGGTGAGCGAGGTCGCTCCGGTGGTTTCCGAGCAGCCGACCGCGCCGATGGCGGCGACGAATCCGATCAGCGTGACGATTCTTGCGTAGCGGGTCAGCCGCCGCACAGTTGTCCCCTCAACATCTCACGGTTCCACGACTCACAGAGGTCGAGTAGCCGGAGTTTTCCAGGCTGTAGCCCCATATGACAATGTTCGGCTAGTCCACGGGATCCAGCCATAGGGATTCCCTATGCCCATCCCTGGCAGTCGGTCGGTACCGAGGGGCCCGCGGCCGGCTGAGGCTGGGTCCATGACCACCGTCCCCGCCGGGCAACGCCATGTCGTCCGGCCCGCGCGGCTTCCGCCCACCGTGTCCGCCGTCTCCGGCGTGTCCGGCGGGCTGGCGTTCGCCATCGCGATCGGACTGGCCGCGACCGCCGTCGGCGTGGCCAGCCCGGTGATCGGCGCGCCCGTCGTGGCGGTCGTCGGGGGCGTCCTGCTCAGCCCACTCGCCCGGCGATGGCGGCGCGTCCTTCAACCGGGTCTCGACGTCGCCCGGACCCGGCTGTTGCGGGCGTCCGTCGCCTTGCTGGGCGCGCAGCTGTCCCTGGGTGAGGTGGCCGACGTCGGGGTGGCCTCGCTGCCGGTCATGCTGACCACCCTCGCCGTCTGCGTGGCCGGTGCGGCGCTGCTCGGCCGATGTCTCCAGGTCGGCCGTGACCTGCGCATCCTCATCGGGGTCGGGACGGCGATCTGTGGGGCGTCGGCGATCGCCGCCACGAGCCCGACGATCAGAGCCAAGGACGCCGACGTCACCTACGCCGTCTCGACGATCTTCGTGTTCAACGTCGCCGCGGCCCTGGTCTTCCCGCCGCTCGGGCACGCGCTCGGCCTGAGCCCGAGCGGGTTCGGCCTGTTCGCCGGGACCGCGGTCAACGACATGTCCTCGGTCGTCGCCGCGGCCAGCGCCTACGACCCGGCCGCCGTCCAGCAGGCGGTCGTGGTCAAGCTCGTCCGCACACTCATGATCATTCCGATCGTGCTGACGCTGGGCGCGCTCGCCTGCGACCGCGTGGCCCCTTCCGGCCCAGACGGTGGGCCGTGCCACCGGCCTCGCGGCCAGTCGCGCCGCCAGCCGCGGCACCGGTCACGTCGCCTGCTGGCCGTGGTGCGGCGCGGCGTCCGCCTCGTTCCCGGGTTCCTCATCGCGTTCGTGCTGGTGGCGTCGGCCAACTCGGCCGGGCTTCTCCCCGCCGCGAGCCACGAGCCGCTGCATCGCGCCACGATGATTCTCGTCGCCGTCGCCCTAGCCGCGACCGGCCTCGCCACGGACGTCGCGGCGCTGCGCCGCACCGGGTACCGGCCGCTCCTGCTCGGTCTGCTGCTGTGGGTCACGGTGAGCCTGACCAGCCTCACCGTCGCCAGGGTGGTGTGACACGCTGTCCGGCGATGTCCCTCCCGAGCTGGGCCACCGACCTGGCGACGCTCGACCTGCTCCTGTCCGTCGCCGAGACCGGCAGCGTCGGCCGCGCCGCCCAGGCGCACGGCATCAGCCAACCCAGCGCGAGCGAACGGCTGGCCCGGCTGGAACGGCGTCTCGGGGTGCCACTTCTGGTCCGGACCCGGCGCGGCAGCACGCTGACCCCGACCGGCGAGGCCGTCGTCGCCTGGATCCACCCGGTCGTCGACGCGGCCCAGACGCTGGCCGACGGCGTGCTCTCACTACGGGCCGACCAGCGGGCCCGCCTACGCATCACGGCCAGCCTGACCGTGGCCGAGTACCTGCTGCCCCGTTGGCTGCTGGTCCTGCGGCGCGGCCACGCGGATCTGGAGATCTCGGCCAGCGTCGCCAACAGCGAGGACGTCTGCGCGGCGATCCGCTCCGGCCGGGCCGACCTCGGCTTCGTCGAGTCGCCCGACGTCCCGGCCGACCTCGGCCGCCGAGTGGTCGGCACGGACGGCCTGGCGCTGGTCGTGGCCGCCCGCTATCCCCTGGCCGCCCGGGCCGAACGGGATCTGCGCGCCAAGGATCTCACCGAGGTGCCGCTCCTGCTGCGCGAACCCGGCTCCGGCACGCGCGAGACGTTCCTACGCGCTCTCGCCGGCGCGCTCGGTCGCACTCCGCCCATCCAGCACGTGACCAGCCTGGGCTCGACGGCGACGATCCTGGCCACCGTCCGGGCGGGCGGCGGCGTGGGCGTCGTGAGCGCCCGGGCCGCGGCGGCCGGCCTGGCCACCGGCGAGCTGGTCCGGTTGCGGGTGGCCGACCTGGAGCTGGTCCGACCGCTGCACGCGGTCTGGTCCGGTCACGCGCCGACCCCGCTGGCCGCGGAACTGATCGAACTCGCGATCGGCCGGCTCCCCTCCACACCTCGGCCGGGGCAGTCTCGGCCAGCCAGAAACAGCCGGGCCGGACCAGGCGCCGCCCCGGAGCCGACCGAAGGGCCACCAGACCCGACCGAGGCCTCTGACCAGCGAGAACATCGCCTGATCAGGCACAGGCCAGATGGCGGCTGATCACTGCCCAGTGGCCACGATCGATCCGCGATCCGCGATCAGCGATCGACGCGACGACGTCACCGCCGGCCACGCTCGCGGCGGTGGTTCTGGCGGTCCGGGAGGTCGGGCGTCTTGTAGGTGACGAGGGGGATCGTGGTGGCTATGGGGGTGGCCAGGCCGTGGCCGACGAGGTCGGCGATCACCTGCTCGATGCGCTTGTAGGCCGTCGGGGCCTCCTCGAAAAGGAGCTGACGGTCGCCGCAGATCACCAGCGACCCCACCGGGGTGCGGCGCAGCTGCTCGACGGTGTGCTTGGCCCGGCCCCGGCGCAGCGCGTCGGCGCGCGACATCTTGCGGCCCGCGCCGTGTGCCACGGAATGGTTGGCCGCCGCCCCGGCGTGGGCGGCCACCAGGTAGGAGGCGGTGCCGCGGGTGCCGGCGACGAGCACGTCGCGGCCATCCCCGGGCGCGGCGCCCTTGCGATGCAGGTAGACCCCGTCGCGGATCTCGACCAGGTTGTGGCACTGGTCGACGACGGCTTCGGTGGGTTCGGTGCCCAGCGCGTGGGCGACCCGGGCGGCGATCAGTCGGCGGTTGAGCGACCCCCAGCGCACGGCGTCGTCGTGGGCCGCCAGGTAGGCGGCGGGGTCGGGAGCGGGGCCGGCGCCGTGAACCTCGGTGTGCGCCCGCAGGATCCGTTCACCCAGCCCGCGGGAGCCGCTGTGGACGACGAGCACCAGGTCCCCGACGGCAAGCCCGAGGCGGCCCGCGTGCTCCAGCTCGTCGACGGTGGCGATCCGCGCCAGCTCGACGAAGTGGTTACCTCGACCGACCGTCCCGAGGCCGTCGCCATGGCCGGCGGGAATGTCGCCCCGGGCGGCGTCCCAGGCGGGGTCGTCGACATCCCGCTCGGGATCGAGCGCGCGGTCGAGGTCCGGGAAGCGCCTCGCGAGCTTCTCCGGCGCGGCGCGGCCAAGCCTGATGGGGAACACGGCGATACCGCAGCCGATGTCGGATCCCACCAGCGTCGGGTACAGCACGCTCGACGCCATCGCGGCACCGATCGGGGCACCCTTCCCGGGATGCAGGTCCGGCATCCCGGCAACATGGATCATGCCTTCGAGGGCGGCCACCTGGTGGCACTGCGCGACGGCGTCCGACTCGATCCAGCTCGCGGGCGAGGCGAACACGGTGACCGACGCCGAATCCCTGACCGTCGCGGGCGGGCCGGATCGCTGCGAGGTCACCTGGCTGG
Organism: Pseudofrankia sp. EUN1h; assembly: GCF_001854645.1. NCBI lineage: Bacteria > Bacillati > Actinomycetota > Actinomycetes > Frankiales > Frankiaceae > Pseudofrankia > Pseudofrankia sp. EUN1h. The sequence continues at coordinate 10,259 of NZ_MBLN01000093.1, forward strand.
AATGTCGCTGAGACAAGAAGGATGCTCTTTCACCAGGAGGGGAACATGACCGACACCCGCGGTGCGGACTGGCACCACGGAGAAATAGCGCTGTCGGTCAGAGCATCATGCGATCACCTTCCCGGAACCCTCCGGGCATGGCAAGCGGTTTACCTGGGGGCGACGACGGGGGCAGGGCTGATGCGGGCCGTCGCTGGTGGTGATCGCGCTCGCTGTCTTCCGTTCGCCCGTGGCGATCGACACCGTGCCAGAACCCCGTTTGGCTGTCGCTCCACGGATGGCCTGGCAACGAGGCCGCGGGACGTGTCCGCGGCCGGGTACTGGCACGGTGCCGAGGTGACGCTCAGTCCGGGATCGGCGTGTTACCGAGGACCTTGTAGTCGGCGGGCTGGCCCTTGTCGTCCAGGGTCGACGCCAGGCCACCGCGGACGCAGACGGCCTGCTGGTCGGGGATGGCCTTGCCGTTGCAGCGGAACTTGAGGCCGCCGGCGCCGGGCAGCTCGGTCTCCTTCATCGCCTTGATGGTCGAGGTGATTGTCGCCGACGTGATGTCGCCTGTGATGCCCTGCGTCGCCGTCTGGAGGCCGGCGAGGAGCGTGAACATCGTCAGGCTCCCCTGGTTGCTGGTGTCGATGTCCTTGCCATAGGTGTTGGCCACAGCCAGGAACAGGCGCATCGACGGGCTGTCCGGGCCGATCGGCGCGGTGGCGCTGACGACCATGCCCTTCAGCGTGCCGCCGGGCACCGCCTTGCGGGTGGCGTCGGTGATGCACTGGGAGATGGCGCTGATGGTGCCGGTGAAGCCGACGGCCTTGAGGCCGTTCATCGCGCTGATGCAGAAGGCGTCGTTGCCGATGATGAAGACCTCGTCCGAGCCGTTGTCGGCGATCTGCTGCATCTGCGGCGTCATGTCGGCCGTAYCCGGCGCTACGCGGACGAGCACATAGCCGATGCCGGCCTTCTCGAACAGCGGCGGCGCGACCTCCTGGGCAGAGTGCAGGGCGGCCGGGACGTCGATGACGATGGCGCTGACCTTCTTGTTGCCCTTGTCCTTGGCGACCTGGATCGGCAGATCGATGACCGAGAAGGTCGGGTCACCCAGGGAGAAGGTCGTCGGGCTGGACAGCAGGCCGGGGTCGCTCGAGCCGTAGACCATGACCGGGACCTTGGCGTCGTTCAGTGGTTTCCAGGCGCTCTCGACGACGCCGGACGTGCCGATGATGACCGCGGCGACCCCGTCATCGATCATCTGGTTGCCACAGTCGGAGGCCTTGGACAGGTCGCCGAGGGTCTCGCAGACCGTCAGCTCGACCGGCCGGCCGCCGATCCCGGCCCTGTGCTCGTTCAGCCATTTGACGGTGGCCTGCGCGATGCGGGCCTCGTCGCTGGCGTCCGCGACGGGGTTCGCCCCTTCTGAGATCAGGCCGATCTTGACCGGTGCACCGGTCGCCTTGGAGATCGGACCGAGGACGTCCGCCTGGCTGGCGGAGCCGCTCGCCGACGGGGCGGCGGAGCCACCCTTGTCGTCGGAGCCGCCGCCGCAGGCCGCGACGACGCACAGGGCGGCGGCCATCATCGCGGCGGCGGTCGAGCGTAAGCCGGCCGGGCAGGTGTTTCTCCAGATGTGTTTCACTTTTCTCCCTGATCGTAGGATCGGCCGCGAAAGGGGCCGAGCTTGCCGCGAATCCATTGCGAGGTGYCTTCCATGAGTCGACTGCGCTTTGGTCATCCACCGGCTGCGTCGGCATCAGAACCGCGACGCGCCAACCTCCGACCGGACGTCGGTCACCCGAGGCCGACGGTGACGATGTCCTGCCAGGCCCGCCGTTCCGCTCCCATCGGGTCGGGCTCGACGCGGGACTCGACATCGAAAATCATGGTCGGCCGGTTGGTGGTGTCGTAGGGGGGCCAGGTCGCCAGGCCCTGGTGGTTGGGGTCGCCTTGGCGCGCAAGGGCGACCAGCGAGCCCGCCATGGCCTGGACGAGCGGAGCGGCGTGCGGACCGTCAAAAGCGGGCCCCACGCTGACGTTGTCGAAGAAGTACCACATGTCACTGCCGTGCCCGGCGCGCACGACACCGTCGGGACTACGCCTTCCGAACGCGTAGAGATAGACATACGGGGGCAGGCCGCCACCGGCGAGGAGCGCCTCGGCGATCCGCACCGTTGGGATCCGGAAAGCGTGGTCGGAAGCGATCAGCAGGTAGAGCGAGACAAGACTGTCATCGGGTTGGGCACTGCGGTAGGCGGTGAGCACATGGTCGGTGTCGTCGCCCAGGAAGCCCCGCAGCCGCCCCATCAGGAACGTGTCATCGGCGCTCCATACCTCAGGTGTCCCCAAAAACGGTTCCAGTTCGTGCGTCGTGCAGCCGAGTGCGACGCGCACGTCAGCGGCGGAGCCGTCGGCGATCGCGTCCACGGGATCGCGCGGAAGACTTGGGCATCGGGCCGGGCTGAACCGCCCACGCATCTCGGTGATCGCCCGCAGGCCCAAGGGGTGGGACAGTTGTGAGTTCACGAGGGTCATTACGTCAAGCTTGCGCAGGGCATCGACAGCGGCGTCATCGGTCACGTCAGCGAGCCCCGTGAGCTGCAGCGTAAGGTCCGTCAGCTCCCGTGACTCCGCTGGGGGCATGCAGTCGAGKAAGGCGCCGCTCATGGCGAAGGCACGGTGGAACAGGCCCCGAGCCGCCGACATGGCGAGCAGCACGCTCACCTTCGCGCCGCCCCCGGACTCGCCGAAAATGGTTACATTGCTCGGATCACCACCGAACGCGGCGATGTTGTCGCGGACCCACTCGAGCGCCGCGACGATGTCAAGCATGCCGGCATTGGCCGAGTCGGCGAACTCGTCGCCCAGGTGGGACAGGTCGAGAAAACCCAGCGCACCGATCCGGTGGTTGACTCCGACCATGACCACGTCGTTGTTGCGAGCGAGATTCGTGAAATCGTAGAGCGGCCAGGACGCCGAACCGATGGTGAAGGCGCCGCCGTGCAGCCAGACCAGGACTGGGCGCCGCGCACCCGCGCCGGGCGCGCCTACAGCCCCGGTCGGCGCCCATACGTTGAGGACCAGGCAGTCCTCGCCCAACTGACGCTCGTAGTTCCAGATCCCGGTCATCCGTTCCATGTCGATCGGTCGGCTGGCTCCGGTGACCTCCTCGCTGGACGGCTGTGGGCAGGACGGCCCGTAGGTCAGACAGTCCCGCACGCCGGACCACGCGGGTGCCGGGCGGGGCGGGAGGAACCGGGCGTCTCCACCGGTGTCAWCGCCGTAGGGAATGCCCTTGAAGGAAACGACGCCATCGTTCTCAGCGCCACGGACAGCGCCCGACGCGGTCTCGGTGATCATTTCATGGATCCTCTCGCTGTACGCCGCTGGCCTGAGGCACCGTTCGCGGACCTCCCGCATCAGGGCGGTCGAGCGGATCGGTGAGCGGCCTGACTGTCCGACCCAGGCACTCGATCCCGAGCGCCGGCGCCGCGCGTGGAGCGCAGCGTAGGACCCACAGCGGCACTCGCGAACACCACGATTCCGCTGAGCGGAAGAACTCCCGCCTGACATCCACGCCGCCAGGCGCGCCACGGTCCATCGCGCGTCGACAGCGTGGCGCGGTCTTGACCACCCTTCCACTATGGCACTAGTGTCGCATCTCTCGCGACGGGTCGTTCACATCTCCTTGGTGGCGCTCGCCGGCCGAACACCTCGGGAGTCCGCATGAGCCGAATCAGGCCGGGTCGACTAGCCGTGTTCCTGCTCGCCGCCGGAGCGGCCTTACCTGGCCGTACCGCGCGCGGCGACGGTGGCGATGGCGGCGCGGCCGCCGGCACAACGACACCGACCGGCAACGCGGCCGAGCTGGCCGGGGTGACCGTGACCGGGCCGACAGCCAACGGCGAGCGCCCGAACCCCTTCTCGCTGCCGGTGTTCGACCTCGACGGCTACGGATATTCCGCGCGGGAGTACTTCTTCGGCGGCGACGCCGTCTCCTACGCCCCGGCGCCTGGCACGCAGCTCGGCACGGACGGCCGGTGGGCATTGCAACCGTCTGGCACGGCGCCGTTCAGGTCCCGGATGCTCGTCCTGCGTCCGAGCGATCCCAAGAAGTTCAGCGGGACCGTCTGGCTGTCTTGGCTCAACGTGACGGCCGGATTCGAGATTGGCGACTTCACCCGCGCGAGTGTGCGCGAAGGCGACGCCACCGTGTACGTGTCGGCGCAGAAGATCGGCCTCGACGGCGTTCCTGGCGCCGAGGGGAACGGGCTTAGAAGGTGGGACCCAAAGCGGTACGGATCGCTCGCCCATCCCGGGGACGACTTCTCCTACGGCATCTTCACGAAGGCCGCGCTCCTCGTCGGGCATGACCGCGGAAAGCTGCCGGTCGACCCGATGGCCGGATTCGACGTCAAGCACGTGTTCGCCACCGGTGCGTCCCAGTCCGCCATACGCCTGACCTCCTATCTTGACGGCGTGCAGCCACTGAGCAATGCGCTCGACGGTGCGCTCCTGATCGCCAACTTCGGCCGTGCGGCCAGGGTCGACACAGGCTCGGACACCGACGACGCGGACACGCTTCTCACCCGGCCGCCCGTGCGCATCCGGGACGACCTCGACATTCCCGTCATTCTCGTGAGCACCGAGACCGAGGCCGAATCGATCTACCCCGTGCGCCAACCGGACTCGGCCACCTTCCGGTACTGGGAGATCGCTGGCGCGGCCCACGCCGGCGCCGGCGCCGACAGCATCGGGGACGTGGTCACGCTCTTCGTGCGCGACGGCCTCAAACTGCCCTCGGGCGACCTCGGATCGACGTCAGGAGCGGTCGGCGCGACGTCGGCTCCGAACTCCCTCGACTGGCTGCCAGTCATATCCACGGCCCGCGTCGGCCTGACGGAATGGGCATCTGGGAACACCCCACCGCCTGTCCTGCCTCGCATCTCCCTCGGCGAGAACCCACCGCGCATCGAGCGAGACGAGTACGGCAACGCACTCGGCGGCATCCGGATGCCCGAGCTGGAGGTACCCGTCGYGACCTACAGCGGCGTCGTACCGGGCRCATCCGCGATGGAATCCCTGTTCGGGTCGATGTCCAACTTCTCACCCGACCGCCTRCACTCGCTGTACCCGGACGGCCAGGCCTATCTCACCGCCTACAACCACGCCGTCGACGAGGCCGTCAGCGCCGGATACCTCCTGGCCCAGGACGCGGACTCCATCAGGGCGGCCGCGGCAACAAACGCAGCCAAGCTTTTCCCCACGAGCTAGGCCGCTCGGCGCCGGCACAAGCTCGCTCACGTCGGTGACCCGGGCCGCTGCGCCGACAGGTGGCACGGACCTGCGAGCGTCACGACGTCGAGCGACGAGACCATGCCTGGTCGGTAACATGTCGCCGCGTGTCAGCTGCACCGACCCGCGAGCGAGACCCGACGGCGAAACGGGCGCGCATCGCCGCCGCGGCCCTGAAGTTGTTCCAGACCCAGGGCTACACCGACACGACGATCGACCAGATCGCCGCCGCCGCCGATGTCGGCCGCCGCACCGTCTTCCACCATTTCGCGACCAAGGAAGCGATCCTGGTGGACCACCTCGTCGTCCGGCGAGAGGTCGCCCTCGCTCGTCTCGCCGAGCGGCCAGCCACCGAGGCGCCGCTGGGAAGCCTGCACGCGGTCCTGCGGGAACTGTGCGACCAGGGCTACGACCGAGGCCTGCTGACCCAGATTCGCGCCGTGCTGACGACCGAGCCACGACCCACGATCGAGCCACTTCCGCTGGGAATCGGCGGGTTCATCAGGACGGCCACCGAGATCCTCCTCGGTCGTGCCGGCACCCGCTGGTCCTCACTCGAGATCCACGCGGTGGCTCTGATGGCGATGAGCTGGTTCACGACTGCCACCCACCTCTACCTGACCGAGGACCGACCGTCACTCGTCGCCTGCTTCGATGAGGTCGTCGCCGCATGCGCCGACGCGACCGCCACCCTCGCCACGGCCGTCCCGCCGCCGACGGACAGTCAGTCGCCGACGCCGCCGAGCGGATGCTGATCGTCGGTTCACTTCAGCGACCCCACGAGCTTGATCGCCATCCGCGCCCTCCCGTGGTCGCGATCCGGCCCGGCGGACAACCATGGGAGGGCACGGACGGCGATCATCAACCGGGCCGGCGGACCGCGCCCACCTGAACAGGCCCGCCGCGGCGAGAACAACCGCCGGCCCCTTCTCCACCCACCTCGTCAGGCCATCGCCCGACTTGGGCCAACTGAGCCCTGAGAGACGCGGGCCACGCGAAGATGAGCACGCCAATCGCACCACCTCCGTGTGAACGAGGTAGCCGACATGGACATGAAGCTCGAGGTCGTCGTCATCCCTGTCTCCGACGTCGACAAGGCCAAGGAATTCTATGTGTCGCTGGGGTGGCGGTTGGACGCCGACTTCGCCACGGACGAGCCGTTCCGCGTCGTCCAGGTGACGCCACCCGGGTCGCCGTCCTCGGTCATCTTCGGTACCGGCCTGACGACCGCCACGCCGGGTTCCGCGCAGGGCCTGCACCTGGTCGTCAACGACGTCGAGGCGGCCAGGKCCGAACTCGCCGGGCTTGGCGTCGACGTGAGCGAGGTCTTTCACGACGCGGGCGGCGTGTTCCACCATGCGGGAACGCAGGGGCGGGTGCCCGGGCCGGATCCGGAGCGTCGCAGTTACTCGTCGTTCGTCTCCTTCAGCGACCCGGATGGCAACGGCTGGGTCGTTCAGGAAATCACGACCCGGCTTCCCGGACGCTAAGGCCGATGAACGTCACGGCACTGGCCGGACTGCTCCGCGAGGCGGAGGAGCATCACGGCGCCTATGAGGCAGTCGCTCCCGCGCACCACTGGTCGGACTGGTACGCCGCCTATATCGTTGCCCGCGACGCCGGAGCCGCCCCGGACGTGGCTGTCCGCGAGGCCGGCGCACATCTGGAGTCGTTGCTGCGAGGAGATCAGAGCACAGCCTGATCCGTCCCGGTCAGGACCACGGGACGCTCGGGCCCGCCAGGACGACGAGACTGCGCTTCCCGCCCGGGCGGGCCGGCGACCTCGGTCCGGCCGGCGCGGCATGCCGGGCGTGCCGCGCCGTCCGCTCTCCCCTCCGCCGTCGAACGCGCCGTCGCCCGCCGCCACGCCACAACCTGCGCCGACCATGATCAACCCGAGGTGTGGCCAGCGCGGAGATACTCAGGCAGGCCGCGGGCGCGATCCGAGATTCATTTCTTAGGATCTTTGATGGCCAGTCCCAGGAGCAGCATCGACAAGATCAAAACCACGAACAGCCCGACGAGCATCAGCGGCAAGGTGATCGCGACGCTGAGCACCGGATGCAGCCCCCAGCCGTGCAGGCCGATGTACAGCCAGGAGCCCAGGGCAACCATGGACAGGCCGAACATGGCCATGGCGCCGGCGCCGAAGGAAGCGGCGACATAATCAAACAGCCGCGGCGGGGCGGATGTCTCGGAGTCCCGCGCCAGGCCCAGCGGGCGAAACGCCGCGTAGACAAGGCCCAGGACGATGAGATCCGCGACGGCCGCGGCGAGAAAGAGGAGTATCGCCAACCCCAACGACGGCTCGAGATAGCCAGCTATCAGGATGAGCTGGCCGAGGGCGAGGGTGGCGCCCAGGGCGTACACGCAACCGGCCCTTCCCGCAGAAGCCAGCCGCGACCGTTTTCGATAGTGCAACACGTCGCGCGCCCAGCGCTCCAACCGGCTGAGCGCTGACACGGTAACACGTTTCCATCCCCCGAGGAATGCCTCCCGTCCACCATCGACGGCGCGAGATGGTCGCCTCGTACCGGCCGGCGCGGGCCTGGCGCCAGGAACCGTTCACCGGCATTCCCGGCCGGCGTTCGGCCATTCGGCCACCACGTGGCGACACAGCTTCGGCCGGTCCTGGAGCGATGAAGTCGGATCCGTTTCCCGACGGCACCAGGCGGAGGATTCTCAGAAGACTTTCGCCGGACCTGTCGATCGGGCCCGGTCGCGTTCGTAGCTCTGGTGAGAGACCGGCACCGGGCCGGTCGCCACCGCTACGGAGGCCACGATGGCCGTCACCCCCACCGCCACTGTCACCACGAAGACCGGCCCGCTCGTCTGGACCGGTGTCGCCGCCGCTGTCGTCGCGAGCGCCGCCACCACGACGGTCGCCGCCGCCGGCCATGCGGCGGGGATCAGCCTCGACATGAGCGGCGAGGCGATCCCGGTGCTCGGGTTCGCCATGCTGACCGCGGTGCTCTCGCTGGTCGGGCTGGTTCTCGCCGTGGTGCTGTCGCGCGTGACGCGGYACCCGCGCGGCATCTTCATCCGCACCACCGTGGTGCTCACCGCGCTGTCTCTGGTGCCGGATCTGCTGGCGGACGCCACCTGGGTCACGAAGCTGCTGCTCATGACGACCCACCTGGTCGCCGCCGCCATCGTGGTGCCGGCCGTGGCTCGCCGACTCCCTGTCTGAGACAGGACCCGTCGAGGCAAGACCCGCCCGAGGCAAGGAGATCCCACTCCTTGCCATCTTCAACGTACAGCGGCCTGGGGGGCTTGCCGCAAGACCCGGGTCGCGCCGCAGAATCGTCGGCCTGACCAGCAGCGGACAACGAAGCACGGCTGCCCCGGAGGTATGGCGATGAGCGAGCAGTACGTGTTGGATCTTCAAGAGGTTGACGAGACGCAGGTCGCGGTCGTCGGCGGCAAGGGCGCGCACCTGGGGGCGCTGTCGCGGATCGAAGGCATCCGCGTGCCGGCTGGCTTCTGCGTGACGACGGACGCCTTCCGGCGGATCGCGGCGGAGGCGCCGTCGATCGACGATCGGCTCGATCAGCTGTCGCGCCTGGACCCGGACGACCGGGAGACGATCCGCGCGCGCAGCGCGGAGATCCGCCGGACGCTCGAAGGGATCGCCATCCCGGGCGATCTCACGGCGGCGATCACCGGCTCGCTCGCCCAGCTCGGCGAGCAGGCCGCCTACGCCGTCCGATCCAGCGCGACGGCCGAGGACCTGCCGACGGCGTCGTTCGCCGGCCAGCAGGACACGTACCTGAACGTCGTGGGGCCGGCGGCGATCCTCCAGCACGTCAGCCGTTGCTGGGCCTCGCTGTTCACCGAGCGGGCCGTGACCTACCGCCAGCGCAACGGCATCGACCACCGCACCGTCCACATGGCCGTGGTCGTGCAGCGGATGGTCTTCCCGCATGCGGCCGGCATCCTGTTCACAGCCGACCCCATCACGTCCAACCGGAAGGTCGCCTCTGTGGAGGCCAGCTTCGGCCTCGGCGAGGCCCTGGTCTCCGGCCTGGTGAACCCGGACGTCTTCACGGTGCGCGACGGTGAGGTCGTCGCGAAGGCGGTCGGCGCCAAGCAGCTCGCCATCCACGTCTCGCCGGCGGGCGGGACGCAGGAACAGGCGATCGCCCCGGAACGGCGGGAACAGCCGGCGCTGACGGATGCGCAGGTCGTGCGGCTCGTCCAGCTCGGCCGGCGGATCGAAGCGCACCTCGGCCGCCCTCAGGACATCGAGTGGTGCCTGGCCGACGACGGTTTCCAGATCGTCCAGAGCCGGCCGATCACCACGCTGTTCCCCATCCCCGAGTCCGGCGACCGGGAGAACCACGTCTACCTCTCCGTCGGCCATCAGCAGATGATGACCGACCCCATGAAGCCCCTGGGGCTCTCCTTTTGGCAGATGACGACCCCCGCCCCCATGGCCGAGGCCGGCGGCCGCCTGTTCGTCGACGTCACCCAGAGGGTGGCCTCGCCGACGAGCCGCGCCGGCCTCCTGGAGCTCATGGGGAAATCCGATCCGCTGACCGCGGACGCGCTGCAGACGATCCTCGAGCGCGACGGCTTCATCCGGCCGCTGCCAGACGAGGGTCCCCCCGGCCCGCTGTCGGGCGGCGCGTCAGCCCCGATCGAGACCGATCCGGCCATCGTCACCGAGCTGATCGGGCGCAGCGAGGCATCCCTCGCCGCCTTGGAAAGTGACATCCGGACGAAGTCGGGAGAGGCGCTGCTCGACTTCATCCGGGCGGACATCCAGGAGCTGAGGCGGATCTTGTTCGATCCGCGGAGCCATCAGGTGTTCATGTCGGCGATGGATGCCACGTGGTGGCTCAATGAGCGGCTGGAGGCGTGGCTGGGCGAGAAGAACGCGGCGGACACGCTCACGCAGTCCGTGCCCCACAACATCACGTCGGAGATGGGGCTGGCACTGCTCGACGTCGCTGACGCGATCCGCCCGCATCCGGGCGTGGTGGCGTTCCTGCGGCGCGTCGAGGACGAGGGTTTCCTGGATGAGCTGCCCAAGCTCGCGGGCGGGCGGGCGGCGCGGGACGCCATCGAGGCCTGGCTCGACAAGTACGGCATGCGCTGCGTCGGCGAGATCGACATCACGCGGCCGCGTTGGAGCGAACGCCCCTCCACGCTCGTGCCCATGATTCTCGGCAACATCAGGAACTTCGAGCCGGGAGCCGGCGAGCGGCGCTTCGAGCAAGGGCGGCAGGAGGCCTGGAAGAAGGAGCAGGAGCTGCTGGAGCGCTTGCGGGCCCTGCCGGACGGGGAGCGCAAGGCCGAAGAGACGAAGCGGATGATCGATCGGGTCCGGACCTTCATCGGGTACCGGGAGTATCCGAAGTACGGCATGGTCAGTCGCTACTTCGTGTACAAGCACGCCCTGTTGGCAGAAGCCGAGCGCCTCGCCCAGGCCCACGTACTTCGCGAGCGGGAGGACATCTTCTACCTCACGTTCCAGGAGCTCCACGACGTCGTGCGCACGAACCGCGTGGATGCCCAGCTCATCGGCCGACGCAAGGACGCGTTCAGGTCGTATCAGGCGCTCACGCCGCCCCGGGTGCTCACGTCGGATGGGGAGGCCATCACCGGGGCCTACCGGCGCGACGGCATGCCGGCCGGCGCGCTGCTCGGCCTACCGGTCTCCGCCGGGACCGTCGAAGGGCGGGCCCGCGTCATCCTGGACATGGCACGGGCCGACCTCGAACCGGGTGACATCCTCGTCACGGCTCACACGGACCCCAGTTGGACGCCCCTCTTCGTCGCCATCGCGGGCTTGGTGACGGAGGTCGGAGGACTGATKACTCACGGCGCGGTGATCGCACGGGAGTACGGACTGCCCGCCGTCGTCGGCGTGGTGGACGCCACCCGGCTGATCCCCGACGGGCAGCGGATCCGCGTGCACGGAACCGACGGATACGTCGAGATCCTGCCATCCCCTCAATGAAGTCAATGAAGTTCAGACTGCTGAGAACCACGCTCAGGACGGCCGGTGTGGCCGCTCAGGTCAGGTGATCGCTTCGAGCTGGACGGGCAGACCGTCACGCGGGACCGGGAGCGGGAACCGGTCGAGGGAGAGCCGGTAGCCCGCCGGCAGGCTCCACCGGTAGCGCAGCAGCAGTTGGTGCAGGATCGCCTTGACCTGCTGGCCCGCGAAGTGCAGGCCGATGCAGGTGTGCGCGCCGCCCCCGAAGGGCTGCCACGCGTGGGGGTGCGCCTTGTCCTCGCGGCGGTGCTCGGCGAAGCGCTCCGGGTCGAAGCGCTCCGGATCCGGCCAGTATTCGCGCATCCGGTGGCTGAAGGCCAGCACGACGGCGACGAGGGTGTCAGCCGGTATCGGCACACCCAGCACGTCGACGTCGCGGACCGTCCGACGCACGAGGAGCGGCACCGGGGTGATCAGGCGCAGCGACTCCCTCATCACCATGTCCAGCGCCGGCAGCCGGGCCAGGTCGGCGTGGTCCACCGCGTCCGTGCCGAGGGCGCGTGACTCGTCGCGGCAGCGCTCCTGCCACTCCGGATGCCGGGCCAGAAAGTAGATCATGCTGGTCATCGTGCCCGTCGACGTGTCGTGCGCCGCCGCCATCATGAGGATCATGTGGCTGACGACGTCGTCGTCGGTCAGCGAGTTGCCGTCCTCGTCCCGAGCCCGGCACAGGCGGCTGAACATGTCCGGGCCGTCGCCGGCCCGCCTCGCCGACACCTGTGGCCGTAGGAACTCCTCCAGCCGCCGGCGCGCGGCCAGGCCACGGGACCAGCGCAGCCCCGGGACCGGTACCCGGACCACCGAGGCCGCCGCCCGGAGGCAGTCGAACAGGTCCGCGTTGAACCGGTCGGCCTCCGGGCCGAGCCGCTCCCCCATGAAGATCTCGGTCGCGAGCTCGAGGGTCAGCTGCTTCATCGCCGGATAGACCCTGAACCGCTCGTCCGGCCGCCAGCCGGCCAGGCCTCGCGCGATGGACGGGTTCATACCCGCCAGGTAGTCGCGCAGCCGGTCGGGGGCGAAGGCGGCGGCGATGATCCGGCGATGGTGGCGGTGCTCGTCGAAGTCGAGCATCGTCAGCCCGCGGCGGAAGAACGGCCCGGCGAGCAGCTCCTGGCCGGGGCCGTTGGCGAAGGCCCGCTCCTGGTTGCGCAGGGCCACGCCCGCGGCGTCCGCGCCGAGCATGGTCACCACCCGCAGCCCGAACGTCCGCTCCCACGACACCGGCCCGTACCGGTCATAGCGTGCCCGCCAGTGCGGCGCCGGGTCCCGCAGGTACCGCAGCGTGTACCCGACCAGCGGCGGACCGCCGTCCCCAGGCAGCCTCGCGTCGCCACCCCGCCACAGGTCAGCGCCGTCAGCGCTCATGAACACGCCCACCAGCCGGGCACGTCCGGTCCCCGCCGAGCCCGGCCGGCGGTGTCTCCTGGGCAGCTGTCCCCCACACGGGCCGACGGTACGTCAGCCAGCCCCCAATCCGAACCGCGACGACCGACCGGCGCTTCGGGCGTCGCAGGGCGAGCTGACCGGCGAGGGCGCGACCGGCGCCGACACTCGCCCGCAGAGCCCCGCCGCCTACCAACGGGAACGTCGAGGTCGGGGAATGCGGCTGGCGGGCCTGCCCTTGAGCTGAAGGTGAGTGGTGCCGAGGGTTCGCTTCCGTTGGCCGTGTTGGACTTCGTCGGGATCGAGCACGGCGAGAGCCCGAGCGCGGCGATCGCCGGCGCGGTGAGTATCGCCCAGACCGTCGAGGCGGCCGGGTACCGGCGGTACTGGGTTTCCGAGCACCACAACATGACCAGCCTGGCGTGCAGCGCCCCGGAGCTGCTGACCGCGCACGTCGGCGCGCACACGTCCCGGATCCGGGTCGGCGCGGCCGGGATCATGCTGCCCAACCACACCTCGCTGAAGGTCGCCGAGACCTTCCGGACGCTGCTGGCGATGTACCCCGGACGGATCGACCTGGCGCTCGGCCGGGCGCCGGGAACCGATCCCCTGACCGCGCACGTGCTGCGCCGCGGGGCATCCGCCGATCCAGGCGCGGAGTTCCCCGGGCAGGTCGGCGAGCTGCTGGCGTTCCTCGGGGACGGCTTTCCGCCCTCGCATCCCTACTCGCGACTCGTGGCCGCTCCCGTGGTCGACGAGAGGCCCGAACTGTTCGTCCTGGGATCGAGCCCCTACGGCCCGCGGTTCGCCGCCGTCAACGGCCTGAGCGCCGTGTTCGCGCACCATATGAGCCCCGACCTGGCGTTCGAGGCGCTGCGCGGCTACCGGCGCGAGTTCACTGCCCGGGCCGAGGGCGCGGCACCGTACTCGGCGATGTCCGTGCTGGCCTTCGCGAGCGAGGACGAGGAAGCGACCCTCGAGTTCACGGCGGCGTGGACCCTGACCATCCAGAACATCAGCCGCGGGATACGCGAGCCGCTGCGGCCGGAGGACGTCCGCGAGTTCGCCAGGTCGCCGCAGTTCCGCTCCACCCGCCACGACGACGGCCGGATGGTCACCGGCGAGCCGAAGGCCGTAGCCGAACGGCTCCTGGAGATGAAGCGGGAGGCCGAGGTCGACGAGATCGTCATCGTCACCCCGAGCCTCGACCGCGATCGTCGCAAGGCCAGCTTCGCCGCACTGGCCGAAGCGTGGCGCCAGGCCGCGTAAGCCAGCGCCAAGGATGGTCAGCGGCCACGGGTTGGGAATGCTCGGAGCCCCTGGGGGGCACACTCCGGGCATCCCCAACCGCTGTGGCCGCTGTCGCCGCACGTCACCGGCCTGACCAGGCCGCCTCAACCGGCGAACAGCGTGCGGACTCGGCGATCACGTGACCGCTGGCGCGTCGTGACCGGGTCTGGTCAGCGGGCGCGGCGTGCGCTGAACGTCGCGGCGCTGTGGGTCGGTCGCGACCCAGGTCGCTGGGCGGGCGACGGGGCGGCCTCGTGATCAGGTGAGCCGGCACGAGCCGTGGCCGTGGCCGCACGCGGTCGAGACGCCGTGGTCCGCCCGGAAGACGCCGTGGTCCGCCCGGCAGACGCTGTGGTCCGCCCGGCGCCGCGGCTGTGGTTACCGGCGGGGCGGCGTCCACGTCGTCTGCCTGTTCGAGGTGTCGGCTCGGTGCCGCGGTTTCCGTCTGCCGGCACCCGTTGGGCTGGGGCGGTTCGGGTCTCCGGCTGGATCGCGGCCGCGGGGCTGGGCAGCGACCGGGCGCCCGGGGCGAGCGAGGCGAGCACCGGGTGATCGGCGGATGCGACCCGGGTGGTCGTCGGCTTGATGCCAGCGGCGCGGGCCAGTTGCGTGACCTCACGGATCTGCTCCGTGGTCGCCACGGTGACGACGGTGCCGCTGTTGCCGGCGCGCGCGGTACGCCCGGAACGGTGCAGGTAGGCCTTGTGGTCGGCCGGCGGGTCGGCGTGGATCACGAGGGCCACGTTGTCGACGTGGATGCCGCGGGCGGCGATGTCCGTGGCGACCAGCGCCGAGGCGCGGCCCGCCTGGAAGTCGTCGAGGTTGCGGGTACGCGCGTTCTGGCTCAGGTTGCCGTGCAGCTCGACCGTGGGCACGCCGGCGCGGTTCAGGTGGCGGGCCAGAGCCTTGGCGCCGTGCTTCGTGCGGGTGAACACGACCGTGCGGCCTGGTGCGCTGGACAGGTGCACGAGCACGGGAAGCCGGCTGTCCCGCTCGACGTGCAGCAGATGGTGCGTCATGGTGCCCACCGGGGACTGGGCCGAGTCGGCCTCGTGTACCGCGGGTCTGGTGAGGTACTGGCGCACCAGGGTGTCGATGGCCTTGTCCAGGGTGGCCGAGAACAGCATGCGCTGCCCGCCTGCCGGGGTCTGGCCGATCAGCCGGCGTACAGCGGGCAGGAACCCCAGGTCGGCCATGTGGTCGGCCTCGTCCAGCACGGTGATCTTCACGTGGGCCAGCGAGCAGTGCCGCTGATCGAGGAGATCCTCGAGCCGGCCAGGGCAGGCCACGACGATGTCGACGCCCCGCCGGATCGCGGCCACCTGCGGGTTCTGACCGACGCCGCCGAACACGGTGCACGAGGTGAGGCCGGCCGCGGCGGCCAGCGGCCGCAGCGCCGTGTCGATCTGCGCGGCGAGCTCGCGGGTGGGCGCCAGAATCAGCGCGCGCGGGGCCCCGGCCCGGGCCCGAGGCCCGCCGGACAGCCGCGCGACCACGGGCAGGAGGAAGGCGAGTGTCTTGCCGGAGCCCGTGCGGCCGCGGCCGAGGATGTCACGTCCGGCGAGCGCGTCCGGCAGCGTCGCCCGTTGGATCGGGGTGGGGGTCTCGATGGCGAGACGGGTGAGAACGTCGGTCAGGCGCGCGGGCACGCCAAGATCGGTGAACGAAGACAAGAAAGATCGCTATCTGTGCGGATGTCCCGCCGACAACCAGGGACCCGAGGAT
Organism: Pseudofrankia sp. EUN1h; assembly: GCF_001854645.1. Lineage (NCBI taxonomy): Bacteria > Bacillati > Actinomycetota > Actinomycetes > Frankiales > Frankiaceae > Pseudofrankia > Pseudofrankia sp. EUN1h. The sequence continues at coordinate 25,947 of NZ_MBLN01000093.1, forward strand.
CTCGACCGGTTACGCGCGGAGCGGAGGCCCGATGCCGAGAAGCGGATGTTGAGAAGCCGCTGCTAGAAATCGGGTGCTGCGACGCACGGACAACTCGCGGCAGGAGCTCGACGAGCTGATGGCGCCATCATAACTGGTCCGTGCGCCGCACCCGCGCTGACCAGCGTGTGACATCGCCGGCGGACGACGAGCGGCGGGCGACGGGCGGTCTGGACCGGTCCTGTTCAGTCGACGCCGGTCAGTGACGCCGGGGCCGCGTCCTCCAGCGGGGACGGTCGCCGCCACCGGCCCGGGGTGGCCCCCTTGATCCGCTGGAACGCCCGGTTGAACGCCGCCTCGGAGGCGTACCCGACCCGGGCCGCGACCCGACCGACGCTGAGCTCGCCGTCCTCCAGCAGCCTGGCCGCCAGATCCATCCGCCACGACGTGACATAGGCCATCGGCGGCTCCCCCAGCACCTCGGTGAAACGGGCGGCGAACGCGGACCTGGACAGTCCGGCTTCGGCGGCGAGGGCGGGCAGGTCCCAGGCCCGGCTGGGCGCGGCCTGGAACGCGGCCAGGCTGCGGCCGAGGTGTGGGTCGCGGACCCCCGCCACCCACCCGCGGGTCGGCTGCTCGCGGTGCAGCCAGTCGCGGACGGCGTGGACGACGAGGACGTCGGCGAGCCGGGCGGTCACCACCGCGCTGCCGGGCGCCGCCGCGCGGCACTCGGCCGCCATCACCTCGACGGTCGAGCGCAGCCAGCCGTCGCGCTGCTCGGCGACCAGCAGTGGCGGCAGGCTCGCCATCAGCCGGCCGACGGCCAGATCGGTGAACTCCACCGCCCCGCAGATCAGCCGCGCCGGCGCGCCGCCCCCGTCGATCCGCATCCGCTCGTAGCGCTCGGTGACCTCCTCGCGGGGCAGGTCCCACAGCGGCACCGCCGGCCCGTCCGCGTCGGAACCGACGACGTGGCCCGCTCCGTGTGGCACGAGCACCAGCTCACCAACACCCGAGGTGGCCCGCTGGCCCTCCACGTCGACGACGAGGGACTCGCCCTCGGTGAGCAGGTGGAACATCACGGTGTCGCGGATCGGCGGGATGCCGATCCCCCACGGCGCGCTCAGCTCCGAGACCGCGTAGAAGACGCCGGTCATACCGAAGTGGGCGAGCGTCTCGTCAAGAACGTCGGCCACCGCGCCCCCCTGGACGGATGAGCAATCGAGCCGGGCTTCCGAGCATTGTACGTCCGACCGCGTCGCGTGATCGTGGAACCAGGTCCGAACGGCGGACCGCGGGGAACCGCGAGAAGGAGGCAGACGATGAACGTGCTGGTCGTAGGAGCGAGCAGGGGCAGCGGCGCCGCGGCGGTCCGGGCGCTGGCGGCCGAAGGCCACCGGGTGACCGCGTTCGCGCGATCGGCGAGCGCCGCGGACCTGGGGCCGGCCGACCGGGACCGGGAGGTGGTCCGCGTCGACGGCGACGTGCTGGACGCCGAGGCACTCGCGAAGGCGATGGTCGGCCAGGACGCGGTGGTCGTCACGCTCGGGATCAGTGACAACCCGGTGAAGGTCCGGCTGGCGCGCCGCGCCGCCACCCCGCTCGACGTTCGGTCGACGGGAACGGCGCGCGTCGTCGCGGCGATGCGACAGGTCGGCGTGCCCCGCCTCGTCGCGCAGACCACCTACGGCCTCGGTGCGGGCCGCCGGCTGCTGCCCAGGTCCCTCAAGCTGGTCTTCGCGCTGCTGCTCGCCCCGCAGATCCGCGACAGCGAGCGCCAGGAGGAGATCGTCCGCGGCAGCGGCCTCGACTGGACGCTGATCCGCCCGGTCTCGCTCACCGACGACCAGACCGACGCGCCGGCGCACGTCACGACCGACGACACGACCGCCGGGATGAAGGTGGCACGGTCCCAGGTGGCCCGGGTCGCCACGAACGCCCTCACCGACCCGGCCACGATCCACCGCACCCTGAGCGTCTCGGCCTGATCCCCCGGGCGATCTCGGTGAACGGCGGGTCCGCATGACGGAACGTTCCGCCGAGACAGCCCTCGACCGGATACGTCGGCTACCCCCTGGCTGACAGCCCTGGGTGAGTTCGGCGTCGACCAGACGGCGCACCAGCCACGATCGGCCAGTGTTTCGACGCACAAATCGACGCAACCTGTCGGCAGGCGTACGCTGTCGGCGTGGCAGAGGACGCCCTTACCAGGTCAATCCCCGACGCGCGCCGCGCCGTGTCACCGCGTTCCGGGGAGATCGCCACCTCCGTCGACCGGCTGCTCACCGAGTTCCTGGACGCGAGTCAGCGTCGTTGACGGGCCTGGATCCCGGCCTCGAGGTACTGGTCACCGTCGCGCGGCAGATGGTGCTCGGCGGCGGTAAGCGTCTCCGGTCCGCGTTCGCCTTCTGGGGGTGGCGTGGCGCCGTCGGGCCGGGTCGGCCCGCCACGTCGGTTCTGCCGGCGTTGGGTGCGTTGGAGCTTCTGCACACGTGCGCACTCGTCCATGACGACGTCATGGACGCCTCGGCCACCCGGCGCGGCCTGCCGACCGCGCACCGAGCGGCTGCCCGCCGGCACGTCGCCCTCGGACTGCCCGGCGACCCGGACGAGTTCGGGCGCAGCACCGCGATCCTCGTCGGCGACCTGTGCATGGTCTGGGCGGATCGGCTCGCCAGCCGCGCGGACCTGCCCGCGGCCACGCTGATCGCCGCTCGTCAGGGCTACGACCGCATGCGCCTGGAGGCGATTGCCGGGCAGTTCCTGGACCTGCTGGGTGACGGCGCGCTGGAGTCGTCCTCGATCGGGCGCGCGTTGCACGTCGCTCGCCTCAAGACGGCGAGCTACACGGTGGCAAGACCGCTGATCTACGGAGCCGTGCTCGGCGGTGCGGCCGCCGACGGTCCGCTGGCGCGGGCATATACCCGGTATGGCATGGCGGTGGGCGAGGCATTTCAACTGCGGGACGACCTGCTCGGTGTCTACGGCGACCCGCGGGTCACCGGCAAGCCGGTCGGCGAGGATCTCGCCCGCGGGAAGTCGACCGTGCTGCTGGAACTCGCCCGCGCCATGGCCACCGGTGCCGAGGCCGACGAGCTGCGGCGACTGCTCGCCCGCCGGGCTCCGGAGGATCTGCCACGACTGGCCGCGCTGCTCACCCGGACGGGCGCGGCGGCCGAGCTGGACCGGATGATCTCCGAGCGGGTCGCCTGCGCGTTCGCCGCGGTCGACGAGGCTCCGCTCGACCCGGCGACCCGCGAGGCGCTTGGCTGCCTCTGCGCCGCGGCCAGCCAGCGCGAGTCATGACGCGAGTCATGACCGGCCAGCCGACACCCGAACAGGACACCGCCAGCGCCGGTGACGTCGCCCGCCGGCTGGGCGTCGCGGTCACCACCCTGCGGACCTGGCATCAACGCTACGGCCTCGGACCCAGCCACCACGCCCCCGGGCAACACCGCCGCTACACCGAGAGCGACATCGCCAGGCTCGACCTGATGGCCCGTCTCACCGCCCGCGGCCTGCCGGCCGCCGAGGCTGCCCGGACCGCCCTCGCCGAGGACCACGCTCCGAGGAGCTCACCCGCCGCCGTCCGCGACGGCGGCGGCCGCACGGTCCCGGTCGGCCGCGCCGACCCGGCCGCCCGTGGCCTCGCCCGCGCCGCGATGCGGCTCGACACGCTCGCGATGCACGAGATCATCGCCGCGGCCATCCAGGAACGAGGAGTCGCCGGCACCTGGGACGAGGTCCTGCGGCCGGTTTTCGCCGGCCTTGGGCGCCGGCACGCCGCCACCGGCGGGCTGATCGAGGTCGAGCACCTGCTGTCGCGGTGCGTCTCCGAAGCACTCGCCGCCGTGCCCCGACCCACCGACCGCGCACGACCGCCCCGGCTGTTGCTCGCGTGCGCCGCGGACGAACAGCACAGCCTGCCGCTCGAGGCACTCGCCGCCGCACTGGCCGAACACGACGTGCCCAGCCGCCTGCTCGGCGCCAGCGTCCCCACGCCGGCGCTCACGGAGACCGTCCGCCGGACCCGGCCAACCGCCGTCGTCATCTGGTCACATACGGAACCACCGCCGACCCGCACCAGCTTCAGGCCTGCCTGCGCCACCGGCACCGACCCGTGCTCGTCGCGACCGGCCCCGGCTGGCCGGACCTGCCCCCCACCGTCGAACGACCCGCCGACCTCCCCGCCGCCGTGGCGCTGCTGCGCCCACTCGCCCACGGATGATCTGCCCGGCCACCGGCCACTCCGGCCTCGATGACCACAGGTCCGTAAACGAAACAACGGAACGGCGCCGGAACAACCAAAAGGAGAACTCGCTGCCCGCCGGCCGGCCCGCGTGCCATTCTGTTGGTAACTGCCGCGAGCCGTGACCACCGGGGACGCAGGACCCCCGAGACCCGGCCCGCGGGAGGAAGAACCATGACCCCGTGCGGACTGGAAGGGAACCCGCCGATGGCCACTCGCTCTCACCCGACAGCGGTTGGGCGCGGCAGGGTCGCGCCCTGAATCCGGCGGGTCCAACCGCTCGGTGCCACCTTGGCCGGCTCAGCCACCGGTCTCTTTCTTCCGCGGCGTGTCCCTGCCGCGGGCATCCACGTCCTTTCTTCTGAGCGAGGCAGCATGTCCGGACGCGTACACGCGGACCCGACTGAGCTACGGGATTTCGCCGGCGAAATAGAGACCTTCGTCGAAAATACCCAGGCCGAGTTGGAGAAGCTGCGCAAGCGCTTTGACGATCTCGAGTGGGACGACGACGCGCGGCGGCACATCGCCGACCTGCTGGAGGAATCGACCAGCCGGCTCAAGCCACTTTCGGACAAAATGGGCGAAATCCCGCCGAAGCTGCGAAACAAGGCGCAGAAGCTCGCGGAGTATCTCGARGCCAGCTGACCGGCGGCCAGGTCAGGCACGACCAGGAGTGGATGCCAGGTGGCGCTCGTCTCGGTGGTCCCAGCGGTCCTGGTCGCGCACGCGCACCAGCTCGCCGCCCTGGCGGCCAGCGTCAACCGCGCCATCGTGACGCAGCGTGACGGGCTGACCGGCCTCTACGAGCAGACCGAGGAGCGGGTGCGAGCCACGAGCCAGGATCTCACGAGGGCCGAGAATGCCGTACGCGCGGCCGAGCGGGCGCTGGAACGCGCGCGTGAGGAGGAGGAGCGGGCCGCCTGTGCGCTGCGCGAGGCCGAGGCGGCCGTCGGCCAGGCAAACGAAGGCGCGACAGCCGGTGTAGAGGGTGTCGACACCGAGGCGGCGCTCCAGGCCGAACGCCGGGCGGCCAAGGCGCTCGACGTGGCCGGGCGCAAGGTCGAGGAGGCCGAGGCGGAGCTGGAGCGCGCGAGAGCGGAACGGACTGTCACGGTCCGGCTACGGGAGAACGCGCTCGCGCTGCGCGGCCGGGCCCGCGAACAGGTCGACCGAGGACGGACGTTCTCGACGTGCGCCACCCGGTTCGGTGACCTCGCGGCGGACGCGATCTTCCTCCTGGCGGAGCTGCTGGACCTGCTGGACGTGTACCTCGCGGACGTGCCGGGGCAGGCCGCGAGCGCGACGAGCCTGCGTCAGCCCGCGTTCATGGCGCAGATCGCCGGAGCCCCCGCACGGCACGGCCTCAGGACGTTCGCCGGCGAAGGCGCGGGCGTCGGCGGTGTCGCGGACCTCCTCGGCGACCTGCTTGCCGGACTCGACGTCGGCACCGCGGATCTGGAGAAGGGCTGGAACGACAGTGTCGGCCGGCGTTATCAGGAAAACCATCTGGCTCCGATGATCGGTGGGCTGCGTGAAGCGGTGACCATGGCCTTCGACATTCAGGCCGCCGTGCACTGGATACTCGGCGGTCTCGCGAACCAGGGCGGCGGTCTCTAACAAGACCCGTCCGATTCCGACCGGTCGTGAATGGGCGCGAGTGGGCGCGAGGGAACTGACGCAGCGCGCGAAGGATCCCGGGAAAGGGTGAACGGGACCTATGAGTGAGACGGCCGCGGGCGGTCCGGTGCGAGATCTGGCCGGCCGGTGGGACCAGGTGCGCACCGACGCCCACCGCGTCATCCAGCGAACCGAGCAGGCGATCGAGAAGGCCGACACCGCGCTGGCCACGCGCCGCGGCGAGCTGGACAAGGCGCGCGGCCGAGCACTGACCGGCAACGCCGACTGGCGTGCCCGCGAGGTCGACCACCTGGTGGGTCGCGCGCGCGAGGCGCTCGGTTCCCGTTGGTCGCTGTGGGAGGAGGCGGAACGGGACGAGACCGGCCCGTCGTCCGAGGTCAGCGCCGCCGCTGCCCTCGCCGAGCTCACGCTGGCCGTCCGTCGCCTGCGCTCGCCGCTGCGCAGGAAGCGGCACTGGGTCGCGGTCGCCGTCGCGGCGGTACGCCGCTGCGACGACCTGATCGCGCGTTCGGGCGCGGACGCCGCGCGCAAGTGGCAGGAGGGCATGCAGGCCGCCACGCGAGGCCGGAACGAGGCCGTCCAGGACGCGCTGAACGCCTGGCGGCGCGACCTCGCCCAGCTGCGGCGCACCGTCGACGCCCTGCGCGCCGAGCTCGACGCGGCCATGCCACCCGCCGACGCCGACTGGAGCGCGTGGCACCCGCTCTCCCAACCTGTCGACGCGCTGCGCATCGGCACGTACTCGCGGCGCGGGTGCGAGGACGAGCCGCTGACGGTGCCCGCGCTGTTCCCGTTCCCAGGGACGACCAACCTCGTCGTTCGGGCCGGCCGGGGGGTTCCCGGGCGCGCGGACGCGGTCCTGGGTGTGGTCGGGCGCATGCTGGCCTCGATCCCCGCGGGCCGGCTGCGCCTCTCGGTGATCGACCCGATCGCGCTCGGCAGCGCGGTGCGGTCGCTCGCCGGCCTCAACTCCGACGACGTACGGCTGATGGACGACCCCCTCGTGCGCCCACAGGAGATCGAGAACAAGCTCACCGAGCTGGTCGAGCGGATCGGCCGGGTGGACCGCGACCTGCTGGGACCGCACCGGCTCGGCTCGCTCGTCGAGTTCAACCGACGGCCTGGCGCCCGGCCCGAGCCCTACCACGTCGTCGTCGTCTTCGACTTCCCTCGCGGGTTCACCACCCCGGAAAGCCGCACCCGGCTCGACCAGGTCATGCTGAACGGCCCGCGGTGCGGGGTCTACACCATCCTCGTGATCGCGCAGGACAGTGCTGACTACCCCCATCACCTGGCCATGGGCGAGGACGGGCAGGTCACGACGGGTCCGGCGGTCCTCACCCCGGCCGCCGTGGGTGAGTGGACGTTCGAACTGGAGCATCCGGCCGCGTCGAGCTGGGAGGCGTCGGAGGTGCTGCGGACCGTCGTGGACCGCGTCGCCGACGCGGCGAGGGACGCGGATCGGGTCGTCGTCACCCCGAAGCGGATGTTCGACCTGCTCCCGGTGGCGACCCGGCCGGAGCTGGGTGGCATCGCCGGTGTCGAACGGCTGGTCCGTCTGCGTGACCCGTCCACCTGGTGGCAGGCGGACGCGACCGAGAGCCTCGCGGTTCCCCTCGGTACGTACGGCCTGGACGACCTGATGGTCATGCGTCTGGGTGACGGCACCMGCAACCACGTCATGATCGCCGGCATGACCGGGGCCGGGAAGTCGACCCTGCTGCACACGCTCATCACCGTGGCCGCGGTCCTCTACTCGCCGGCGGAGCTGGAGCTCTACCTCATCGATATGAAGCAGGGCGTCGAGTTCCAGGAGTACGCGCGCCGGGCGCTGCCGCACGCCCGGGTCGTCGCCATGCACAGCCAGCGCGAGTTCGGCCTGGAGACGATGCGGACGCTGACGATGGAGATCGAGAGACGGGCCGCCCTGTTCAAGAGGTACCAGGCGGCGGATCTTGCCGGCTACCGGCGGGCCCGGGCCGAGGCCGCCGGCACCCGCACCGGCACCGGCACCGGCACCGGCACTGGCGCGGACGCGGACGCGGACGCGGACGACCCGATGCTGGCCCGGGTGCTGCTGGTCGTCGACGAGTTCCACGTCCTGTTCGACGCCGACGACGAGACCGGGCGGGAGGCGGCCGGGCATCTGGCGACGCTGGTGCGGATGGGCCGCGCCTACGGCGTCCACGTCCTGCTCGCGTCCCAGACACCGAGCAGCCCGGTCAGCATGGGCAGCGACGCCGTGCGCAACATGGAGATCCGTATCGCGTTGCGGTGCCACGACCAGGTGAGCCGCCGCATCCTCGCCGAGAACAACCCGGCCGCCACCGAGCTGGCGCCACGCGGTGAGGCCATCTACAACGCCAGCTCGGGCCAGCGCGGCCGGGACACGAAGTTCCAGGTCGCCTACCTCGAGACAGCCGACCGCGCCGCCCTGCTGGACACGTTCCGCGCGCTCGCCCGGTCGCGGGACTTCCCGCGTGATCCCCTGGTCTACGACGGCGACCGGCCCGGCGACATCACCAGCGGCGTCTTCGCCGAGCTCGCCGGCGCGCGGCGGGAGCCCGCCGCGCCGTTGCGCATCTGGCTGGGCGAGCCGCTCGGGCTCTCGGCACCGGTGCACACCGACTTCGCCGCCCGCGCCGACCGCGCGCTGCTGGCCATCGGCGACGACCCGGCGAACGTGGGTGTGCTGACGGCCGTGTGCGCGTCGCTCGCCGCCGGGGGTGTAGGCCGTGGCCCGGGCCGCCTGGYGGCGGTCTCGGTCGTCGACTTCACCGCCGTCGACCAGCGGTACACCGCGGTGCATGAGGAACTCGTGACGCTGTTGCCCGGGCTGCGGCGGTGCGGCGCGGCGGACGCCCTGGCGCACGTCGGAGAGCTCGCGGAGCTGGTGGAGAAGCGGACCATGAACGACAGCTACACCGTCGACCTGGTCGAGGACTGTCGGTTCCTGCTCCTCAACGGCCTGCACCGCTGCCGCGGGATCTCCGCGGCACCGTCCTGGAGCGGCGGTGCGGCGGGGCTGGGCGTCCCGCTCGACTACCTGCTCCGAGAGGGACCCGAGGTCGGGGTGTTCGTCGTCGCGACCATCGACGGCAACGGCCTGCGCCGCGTGCACCGCGACATCCTGAACCAGTTCGGCATCGTCCTGACCCGTCAGCGCCCGCAGCAGTACGACCGGGTCGACGCCCTGTCCGGACTCGCGACGAACCGGCTGCGCGACGGCCAGGCACTGCTCAACGACGACGGCGACGTCATCGGCCTACGCCCGTTCCAGATACCGCCACCCGGCTGGCTGGCCGCCTTCGCCCGCGGCCTACCGCCACTCCCCCGAGGACCCGAGCCCAGCTCATGACGACCGGGCCGGCGCGCGGCCGCGGCTGGCGACCACGTCCACTGAACCGCTCCGCCGTGGGGCAGGGTGTCAGGCGGCCTGGTCACGGTGCCCACTCCACCAGCGCGGCTCGGCAGGATTCGAGCACTCGTCGGAGTTCCATGGCCTCCGTGGCGGAGAGGTCATGCAGCATCCGTGCTTCGAGGGCAGCGACCTTGGGGCGGTACTCGTCGAGTACCCGCTGGCCGGTCGCGGTAAGCGCGAGCAGGAGACGCCGCCCGTCGGCGGGGTCGCGGCGGCGTTCGACGAGGCCGCGGTCGAGCAGCGCGGTGACCATGTCGGCCATGCTCTGGGCGGTGACGAACGAGCGGCGCGCCAGCCGCGCCGCGGTGAGGTCGGACTGGCGCTCCAGCACCGTCATCGCCGTGTACTGCAGCGCGGTGAGATCCGCCGGGCGGACGAGGTCGTCGAGGCGGGTGCGGATCGCGAGCTCGACCTGCTTGACCAGGTAGAGCATCGTCGGGCCCGGGCTGAGATCCGGTTGCGGCGCTCGGCGCTCGTGTGCGATGCCCATACAGCGAGATTTTGCCTGCCCGGGATCTGCCCCGGCATCGGCTGACCGGCTCAGACCAGGCCGATGAGCCGCGCGGCGGTGAGCTTGTCGATGGCGGGGCGGATGTCGGCGGGCCAGCCGAGCGCGGCGGCGTCCTCCATCCACCGTCCTGGTGGGATGAGGGGGTAGTCGCTGCCGAACATCACCTTGTGTCGCAGCTGGTGGCCGGCGGCGTGGGTGAGCTCGGGCGGGAAGTACTTCGGCCGCCAGCCGGACAGGTCGATGTAGACGTTGGCCTTGTGGGTGGCCATCGAGATCGCCTCGGCCTGCCACGGCACGGACGGGTGGGCCAGGATGACCGTGAGCCGCGGGAAGTCGGCCGCGACGTCGTCGAGCAGGAGTGGGTTGGAGTAGCGCAGCTTGATGCCGCGCCCGCCGGGCAGACCGGCGCCGATGCCGTTCTGCCCCGTGTGGAACAGGGCAGGGACGCCGAGCTCCTCCAGCCGGGCCCACAGCGGGTAGTACGCGGGATCGTCGGGTGCGAATCCCTGCAGGCTGGGGTGGAACTTGAAGCCGCGTACGCCGAAGTGCTCGACGAGCCGGGTGGCCTGGTCGAGGGCCGCCGCGCCGCGCAGCGGGTCCACGGAGCCGAACGGGATCAGGACATCGGCGTGCTCGGCGCACTCCTGCGCGATCTGTTCGCTGGACAGCGCCGGATGCCCGAGGTTGGTGGCCGCGTCGACGGTGAACACCACGGCGGCCATGCCCAGCCCGCGGTAGATCGTGGCGAGGTCGGCGACCGTGGGGGTGCGGTTGTCGACGGCCCGGAAGTAGCCGGCCGATGCCTCGAGCAGTTCGTCGTCGAGGGCGCAACAACCGTGGCTGTCCTTCTCGACATGCACGTGGATGTCGAGAGCGCGGACAGCCTCGACGTCCACGGCGGGGGTGTAGACGGTCACCGGTACTCCTCCCGGAGGACGGACTTGAGCACCTTCCCCGCGGCGCTGTGCGGGAGCTCCGCCACGATCACCACCGACCTCGGCAGCTTGTAACGGGCGAGCCGGCCGGCCAGGTGGGTGAGCAGATCGGCTTCGGTGAGCCGCCAGCCCGCGCGCGGCGCGACGATGGCTCGGCCAACCTCGCCCCAGTGCGCGTCGGGCACGCCGATCACCGCGCACTCGGCCACCGCGGGGTGGGTGTGGATGGCCTGCTCGACCTCGACGGGGTACACGTTCTCCCCGCCGGAGATGTACATGTCCTTGAGGCGATCGACGATGCGTAAGAAGCCGTCGTCATCGACCACGGCCACGTCGCCGGAGCGCAGCCAGCCGTCGGCCGTGAACGCGTCCCGGGTCGCCTGCTCGTTGCGCCAGTAGCCCTCGGTGACGTTCGGGCCGCTGATCTGTACCTCGCCTGGCTCTCCGGGACGGACCGGGGCACCGTCGGGCGCGACGACCCGGACGTCGGCGAAGAACACGCCGGCCCCGGCCGAGCCGAGTCGTCGCAACGCGTCCTCACCGCGCAGCAGGGTGGCGCCCGGCGCGGTCTCCGTCAGGCCGTAGCCCTGGATGAGCGGCAGCCCGCGGTCGGCCCAGAGCCGCAGCACGCTCTCGGGCACCGGCGCGCCGCCGGTCATTGCTATCCGCAGCGACGTGAGGTCCGCGTCGGCGAAGGTCGGCACGGCGGCGAGCGCGAGGTACATGGAGGTGACCCCGAACAGCATGGTCACCCGTTGATGCTCGATGAGCCACAGCGCGCGGTCCGGGTCGAAACGTGGCTCGATCAGCGACGTCCCGCCCTTGAACAGGGTCGGGAACAGCACCTGGTTGAGCGCCGCGGTGTGGAACAGCGGGGCGGTGACCAGGGAGATCTCATCGGTGCGGACGTCGAGGTCGCTGAGCAGGTTGACGACGTTCCAGGTGATGTTGCCGTGGCTGAGCTGTACGCCCTTCGCCCGGCCGGTCGTCCCGGACGTGTACTGGATCATGAACCGGTCGTCGAGGCCGATCGGCTCGTCCCACGGCGTGCCGTCGTCGGCCATGAGGCTGGCCAGACCCGACGCTGCGGGTCCGCCCACCTCCACGCGCGCAAGGCCGAGGGAAGCCACGTCCGCGGACATGACCAGATCGGTGAAGACCGTGTCGTGCAGCAGCAGCGCCGGCGCGCAGTCGCGCAGGATCGCGGCGAGCTCGGGCTGCGCGAGGCGGGTGTTGAGCGGCACGAACACCGCGCCGAGCTTCGCCGTACCGATCATGCAGACGATCAGGTCGATGCTGTTGAGCCCGAGGTAGGCGACCCGGTCACCACGCTGGACGCCGCGAGCGGCGAGGCCGTGGCCGACGCGGACCGCGAGCTGGTCGAGCTCGCCGTAGGTCACGGTCCGGTCGCTCTCGACCAGCGCCGTCTTGTCGGCGACCATGCGGGCCCGCCGCCGGGTCCACGACCCGATCCCGTGATCGTTCACTGCCGCTCCTCGGAGATCTCGTCCAGCGTCACGTTGCCATCGGCGGTCCGGCTGCCATCGGAGGTCCGCGTCGCGGCCCGGCTGGTGTCGCTCACAGGTCGGTGACCTTCGGCGCCCGCCCGGCCAGGAAGCTGGCCATCCGCTGCTTGGCGTCCTCGGTGCTCTGGGCCACGGCCGCCATCAGGGACTCCAGCAGATAGCCCTCATCGGGACTGGCCTGCGCGATGCGCGGCAGGGCCCGCAGCACGGCGAAGTTCGTCTGGGGGGCGTTCCCCGCGATGCGCCGCGCGAGCTCGAGGGCCGCGGCACTCGCGGTGCCGGTCTCGACCAGGTACTGCGTCAGGCCGGCCGCCTGGCCCTCGTCCGCGTCCAGGCGGCGGCCGGTGAGCATGAGATCCATGACCCGCGCCACGCCGATGAGCCGAGGGAGTCGCACCGATCCGCCACCACCGACGAACAGCCCACGCTGCCCCTCGGGAAGGGCGTAGAACGCCGAGCGGTCGGCGACCCGGAGGTGGCACGCGGCGGCGAGCTCCAGCCCGCCGCCGACCACGGCGCCCGTGAGTGCGGCCACGGTGGGTACCTGCCCGCCGTCGATCGCCTCCATCGCGCGGTGCCAGAACTGGGAGTGGGCGACGCCGGCGAAGGCGTCGCGTTCGGCGAGTTCGTGCAGGTCGAGGCCGGCCGAGAAGTGGTCGCCCTCGGCGTCGAGGACCGCGGCGCGGTAGGCCGGCGCGATCTCCCGGAACACCCGTTCCAGGGCACCGATCGTCGCGTCGTCGAGGGCGTTGCGTTTGCGCGGCCGGGCGAGGGTCACGACAAGGACCTGACCCTCCGCCCGCACCCGCACCGAGACGGGCAGGGCCGCGGCCTGGGGTGGCACCACGACCTCGGCCTGTGACTCGATGTCCACCGCCACCACCAATTCATCAGGTTTCCTGTCTATCTTTCGGCATCATGGCACAGCGATCTCCCCGGGTTCGCCGATTGCGCGAGGGCGGCCGGGTGGATCCGGGCCGTCGGTGCGGCGGGCGGCGGGCGGCGGGCGGCGGGCGGCGCCTCGTCCGACGATGGCGGCGCATCGTCAGGTGATGCGGTAGAGGTCCAGCACCACCCGCCGCGGCTCGCGCCGGCCCACGGCCAGCGCGAGCGTCCGATTGAGGTGCAGCCTGGCCGGCGCGCCGGTGGTGAAGCGCACGATGGTGCGGAAGAAGTACTCGCGCGGCGCGACAGGTTCCCCGCGCGCCAGGCGGTCCATCACCTCGGGTGGGCCGTGGCGCAGGCCGTCGCTGCGGACCTCGATCAACGCGCCGTCCTCGGTACGGATCACGTAGTGCGCGGCGATCTCCAGGACGCCGTCGGCCCGCGCCACCTGCCAGTCGATGCCGCCCTCGACCAGCCGCCCGTTGAGTTCCGGCCCTCGCACCGTGCCACCGGCCAGTGGCACGTACCGGCGCTCGCCGTAGGTGGCCTGCCCAAGCGAGACGACCGCGCCGACGTCGCAGCGCACCTGCGCCAGGGGCACCAGCGGCGGTGGAGGCGGCATCCCGGCTGGAAGGTCGGGCAGCGCGGTGCCGGGTGGCAGGCCGAGCCCACCGCCGGGCATCGCCGGGTCCGGCGCGTCCGCGCCGCTCGTCGCCTCCGTGGCCGCCATCCGGGATGTCAGTCCGCGATCGGGGTGTTGCCGAGGACCTTGTACTGGGTGGGCTGGCCCTTGTCGTCCAGGGCGGTCGTCAGGCCACCGAGGACGCAGACGGCGGGCTGGTCCGGGATGGCCTTGCCGTTGCAGCGGAACTTCAGGCCGGCACCGGCGGGCAGCGCGGTCTCCTTCATCGCCTTGATCGTCGAGGTGATGGCCGCCGGCGTGATGTCGCCCGAGATGCCCTGGGTCGCTACCTGGAAGCTGGCCACAAGCGAGAACATGATCATTCCGTCCTGGGCGCTGAGGTCGATGCCGTCGCCGTAGGTCTCGGCGACCTTGGTGTAGAGGCGCATCGAGGGGCTGTCCGGACCGATGGGCACGGTGGCGCTGACGACGACGCCTTTCAGGGTGCTGGCGGGCACCGCCTTGCGGGTGGCGTCGGTGATGCACTGGGAGATAGCGGTGATGGTGCCGGTGAAGCCGACGGCCTTGAGGCCGTTCATGGCGCTGATGCAGAACGAGTCGTTGCCGATGATGAAGACCTGGTCGGAGCCGTCGTCGGCGATCTGCTGCATCTGGGGGGTCATGTCGGCGGTGCCGGGAGCGACGCGGACGAGCTCGTAGCCGATGCCAGCCTTCTCGAACAGCGGCGGCGCCACGTCCTGGGCGGAGTGCAGGGCGGCCGGGACGTCGATCACGATGGACGCGACCTTCTTGTTGCCCTGGTCCTTCGCGACCTGGATCGGCAGGTCGATGACGGGGAAGGTCGGGTTGCCGAGGCTGAAGGTCGTCGGGCTGGTCAGCAGGCCGGGGTCGCTCGAGCCGTAGAGCATGACGGGGATCCTGGCGTCGCTCAGCGGTTTCCAGGCGCTCTCGACGACGCCCGAGACACCGATCAGGACGGCGGACACACCTTTCTCGACCAGCTGGTTGCCACAGTCGGTGGCCTTGGACAGGTCGCCGAGGGTCTCACAGACCGTGATCTCGATCGGCCGGCCGCCCATCCCGGATTCGTGCTCGTTGAGGTACTTGGCGGTGGCCTCGGCGACCTTGTTGTCGTTGGTGTGGTCGGCGACCGCGCTCGCCCCGTCCGTGATCACGCCGATCTTGACGGGCGCGCCCGTCGCCCTGGCGACCGGGCCCAGGATGTCCGCCTGCGCGGTGGGCGCACTGGCCGTCGGAGCGGAGCCACCTGTGCCGTCGGAGCCGCCGCCGCAGGCCGCGAGAAAGGCCAGGCTCGCGGCCAGGACCGCGACGCCGGCCGGCCGTAACCCCGCCGGAAGGGTGGGTAACCGGGTGGAGATGATGAATGGGAATGGTTGCGCGCCTGGCCGCCGAGCCGCCGGTCTCCGGATATGCGACATGTTTACCACCTTGCCGTTGACGTCGAGTGGCCGCGAATATCGATGGTTCATTCGCCGGAATGACCGAGGCTGGTAACCGGGAGTATTAGGGATGAGGAGGCGAGGTGGATCGTGCGGCGTGAGAGTGCCAGCTTCGTGCTGGTGGCCGGGTCCTCGTCCGTGCCGAGGTTGCGCTCCCAATGCGGGAAGGATCCGCCCGCGATGAGCAGCCGGATTCTGCTTCCCGCCGCGAACCGGTGGGCGACGGGATCGAGCTCGATGCGGATGGGTCCGTTGGCCCGCTCGGGGGCGAGGCGGAGGAATCCGTCACTGACGTTCTGGGATTTGCCCTTGCGGTCCACCTCGCTCAGGCGGACGAACAGGTCGGCGTGTGGGTTGTCGGTGGTGTGGGACAGCTCGACGACCGGCGTACCCACCACCTCGATGGGCGCGGTGATCTCTGTTCCAGTGAAGGCGAGCACGTCGGCGCGTCGGCCGAGCTCGGTGTCGTCCTGGTAGCCGCCGAGGGCGGGTGAGCTCCCTCGGCCGCCCCGGGTCGGCGTCGGATCCGCGGGATCGTAGGTGARCGATGCCGTGGCGTCGGCCTCGGTTACCGCGTCGGTGCTCAGGCCGCGGTCGGGCTGGGGAAACAGCACCTGGTCGCGCGAAGGCGGGGGCCAGGTGGGCAGGTCACGCCACTGCCCGGCTCCCGTGAGGTAGGCGTGCACGGGTTGCGACCGGTGGCGGGCGCCGTCCTGGGCGAGATGTTCCGCGAGCCAGTCCAGGGATTCCGGCTGCACTGTCCGGGACCCGCGTACCGCGAGCCCCAGGTGCGTCCAGGGCCCGACCGTGAGCGCCACGTCGATGCCTCGGCGGTGCAGGTGCTCATACTGCTCGAAGGTCTGCTGGAGGAACATGTCCTGCCAGCCGGTCTGCAGGAGTATCGGTACCTGGACGCGGTCGAGGGCCGCGGCCAGCTGCATGGGCGCCCAGAACGGGTCGTCCAGGTCGCGCCGACCGATCCAGTCGTGGAACCAGGTGGCGCGCCCGTCGCAGAGCTCGTCCGCGCAGTTCGTGACCGGAAGTCCAGCCACTGCCGACGCCTGCCGCCGATCCGCCGTCGCCCGCCGCCGCAGTGAGTTGAGAAAGCCGGCCTCCTGGTGGGTGACGCTGTCGCTCCAGCTCAGAAAGTCGCTGAGCGTGAAACCGCCGTTCAGGTATGCCACCCGACTGAAGTCATGCGGAGCGACCTGGATGACGGCGGTCGTGAGCTCGGGCGGTGGGTCCATGAGCAACGCCCACTGGGTGAAGCCGAGATAGGAACCGCCCACGGTCGCGAACCGGCCGCCGAACCAGGGCTGTTGGCGCAGCCAGGCAACGGTGTCCGCAGCGTCGTCGATCTCGGTGACCATGGGGTCGAATTGGCCGCCAGAGCCGAAGGTTCCCCGGCATCGGACCATCACCACGTCATACCCGCGGGATGCGTAGATTCCGCCGGTGATGGAGGCGACCAACGGGCCGAAGCCATACGGACCGCGGACCAGGACCGTTCCGCGGCTCTTGCCCATGGGCGCGAGGTGGTCGGCCAGTAAGACCTCGCCGTCGCGCATCGGGATCCGCAGGTCACTGGTCACCCGGTAGTCGGTGGTGGCCTGGTGACGGCCCTTGAGCCGGCCATGGGTCAGGCTGTCGAAGAAGCGCCGACGCCTCGATCGGGGCCGGGAATCAGGAATTGCGGGCGTCGCGGTCGGCAACGTGTGCTCCTCAGAGTTACTGATCACTTCGGCCTACCGCGCGGGTGACGCCTCCGCACCCGACTTTCGACGAGCACTGGAGGGGCCTGGTCGTCGGCGACGACGGCGCGGGCCTGCATCGCCAGCGCGCCAGAACCCAGCCCGCAACGTCGCGGATCGTCGTGTTCATCGGTCGTCCGATCAACAGGAAACCTGAAGATCTCGCATGATGGTCCGCCGTCAGGAAACCTGTCAACAGGGTCAACAGGCAGGAGAGCTGGCCGCGGCGGAGCCGGGCAGGTGGCGTGTCGGCCGCCAGCTGGCCCGGCGCTCCCTCGTCACGCCGCCGTCCATGGCGGCGATGCTCAGGCCGCTGGAGACCCGTGGGCCGATCTTCCGCGCCCCGAACCCACGGAGAAAACAGCCGGTTGACGCGACGGGCCCATGCCGGCTAGCTGCTCAGAACGGAAACTCGCGCGCCTGCCGGCGTACGGTGATCCACCGGGCCTCGGTGAACTCTTCGACCGCGAAGCCGACGCCGAATCGTCCCCAGCCACTTTCCTTGACGCCCCCGAAGGGCATCTGGGGTTCGTCGTTCACTGGCTGGTCGTTGACGTGGACGATTCCCGCCTGAAGCTGACGTGCCACTTCCAGACCTTCCTGCGGGTCGGCCGCGAGCACGGCCGCTGTCAGTCCGAAGCCGGAGGCATTGGCTCGCGCGATGGCCTCCTCGCGATCTCTGACGACCTCGAGGACGACGACCGGCCCGAAGGTCTCGTCGACGGCGAGCTCGATGTCGTCCGGCACGTCGGTGAGGATCGTCGCCGGAAAACAGGGCGGCGAGGGGGTTCCGCCGGCCAGGATACGTGCGCCTCGTTCGACCGCCTGCTCCACCCGGCGGGTGAGCAGCGACAGCGCCCAGTGGTTGATGATGGGCCCGATGACGGTGTCGGAATCCTCGGGATCGCCCATGGGCAAAGCGGATACCTTGGCGGCGAATCGCTGGGAGAACTCCTGCGCGATGGACTCCTCCACGAAGATCCGCCGCGCGCACATGCACACCTGGCCCTGGTGCACGAAGGCACCGTAGGCGGCGGCGTTGACCGCGTAGTCGAGGTCGACGCCCGCGAGGACCAGAAGCGGGTTCTGTCCGCCGAGCTGCAGCACGACCCGTTTGAGGTGCCGGCCTGCGGCCTCCGCCAGCCGCCGCCCCGTCGCGGTCGAACCGGTGAAGTTGATCCGTCGTACCAGCGGGTTGGCCAGCAGCTCGTCGCCGATGAAACTCGCCTCGCCCGGCGCGTGCGTGACGACGTTGAGCACGCCCGGTGGCAGGCCGGCCTCCTCGAACACCTGGGCCCACACCGCGCCGGCGGTGAGCGGAGCCTCCTCCGAGGGTTTCAGCACGACGGTGTTACCCAGCGCCAGCGGTCCCGCGATCGCCCGGGCCGACAGCGTCAGGGACGCGTTCCACGGCGCGATCGCGCCCACGACGCCCACGGGCTGACGCACTGCCAGCGAGTAGGTCCCCCGCTGGTCCGACGGCAGCAGCTGGCCCGTGGCGGCATAGGGAAGGGCCGCGCACTGCCGCAGGAGGGCGCCCGCGAAGCGGACCTGCACCTCGGCGAAGTGACGGCCACAGCCAGTCTCTCTGGCCAGCAGGACGATGAGCTCGTCCCATCGCCGATCCAGCACCTCCGCCGCTCGCAGGAAGATGCGCTGACGCTCATGCGGCAGCGAGCTCGACCAGTCAGTGAGCGCCCGCTGCGCGACGTCGATCGCGGCGCGGGCGTCGTCCGCGTCCCCAGCGGCGACGGTCGCCATGACCTCGCCACTCCACGGGCTGTGGCTCTCGTAGGTACGTCCGTTGAAGGAGTCGACCCACTGGCCGTCGATGTAATGACGGATGGTGGTTGGTCCGCCAATCGCCCCGTTGCGCCGCGTGTCGCCGGACGTCGCGGACTGGGCCATCAGCTGCGCCGCTCCTTCACAGGTTGTGGGGCCGTGTACAGATGATATCCGAGTGGCAACTGGACGGGCAGACGGTCACTGACGACCGTCCACAGCCCGCGTGGTAGGAAGAGCGCGAACAGGACCGCGATCACCCCGAGGCCGATGAGATACCAGGCCCCCTGGTCGGCGAATTGCTGTTGGACGACGAAGAAGATGATTGCCCCGAGAATCGGCCCTTCGAAGGTACCCAGACCGCCCACCAGCACCATGAAGATCATGTAGGCCGAATACTGGACCCCGAAGATTGACTGCGGCTGGATGAACAACGTGTTCGCGAGGATGAGCGCACCCGCCGCGCCGCAGCCGAATCCCGCGAGAACGAAGATCCCGAACTTCAGCGGCCGGACCCGTACCCCGAGCGAGGCCGCCGCCTCCTCGTCGTCCCGGATGGCCTGGAGCGCGGAGCCGGTCTTCAGCCGGAGCAGCAGGAACAGGGCGCCGAGCAGGACGATCAGGACCGCCAGCGTCAGCCAGTAGATGTAGGCGCGGCGCAGCTCCGGGGCGTAGGAGTTCAGACCCTGCAGCGAGACCCCCGTGCCACCGCCGAGGCCTTTGTCGAGTACCACCAGAAGCCCGAGCGCTTCGGCGACCACCCACGTGCCGACGGCCAGGTGACCGCCTTTGAGCTGCAGCACGAGAAGGGCCACGACCGCAGCGAGAACCGCAGACAAAGCGGCGGCGAGAATCATGGAAGGGAACGGCGAGATGCCTTGATGGGTAAGCCAGATCGTCGCGTAGGCGCCGAATCCGATGAAGGCCTGCTGCCCGACCGATACCATCCCTCCATAGCCCGCGAGAGCGTTCCACATGACCGCGAGAATCATGAATATGAACAGGTTCGTACATTGCAGGACGACATTCGTGGTGAACAGCATGGGCACCGCGAACAGCGCGGCCCCGAGAACCAGGAGGACACCCGACATCGCCTTCGATGCCGGGGTCGAGCGGGCGATGCGGGACTGGGCTGGGTGGCTGGCGGCCCGGGTCGCGACGGGCGTGGAAGTCATGCGAGGGCCTTCCGGGGAGCCAGGGCCTTGATACGCGGGAGGACGAGCGCGACGAGGAAGAGCAGGTGGCCCGCGAGGATGGAGTACTGAGGGTCGATCGTGGCCCCGATGGTCTGCGCCACCCCGAGCGCGATGCCGCCGACCAGCGTTCCCCACAGCGAGCCCAGGCCACCGATGATGACGGCCTCGAACGCGAAGATCAGCTGGGCCGGGCCGCTGCCTGGGCCGAAGGAGGTCCGGATGGCGAGGAAGGCACCGGCGATGCCCGCGGTGGCCACGGCGATGGCGACGGCGCGGGCATACACCGCCGAGGCCGGGATCCCGACCAGTCCAGCGGTGTCCGGATCCTGCGCGGTGGCCCGCATCTCGCGGCCGAACGGGGTCCTGCGCAGGGTGTAGTGCAGGCCGCCGAGCACCACGACCGAGACGACCAGCAGCACGACGCCCAGATAGGGGATCGACAGGTCCTCGGCCACCTTCCAGCTGCCGGTCGACAGGGTGCCGACGTCGGAGCCGAGCGAGCGCACATCCGGGGAGAACACCTGCAGGAACCCGTTCTGCAGCACGATCGACAGCCCGAACGTCGCCAACAGCGGCACCAGGGGTCCGCCGCGGAGGCTGCGGGCGAGGACCGTGCGCTGCAGCCCGTATCCCACGGCGAGCATCGCGGGAAGAACCAGCGGGATCGCGAGGAACGGTGACAGGCCCGTCTGGTCGGTCACCAGCCAGACGAGGAACGCGCCGAGGATGGCGAGGTCGCCGTGCGCCAGGTTGATGATCCGCATGACTCCGAAGATGAGTGACAGCCCGCAGGCGAGTAGCGCGTAGAGACTGCCCAGGAAGATGCCCTGGACGACGGCGTTGACGATGTTCACGATGTCCCTACTTCCGCGCTGGCGACGTCGGTTGGGTTCGACGCGCGGTCGGGTATGGGCGCGGACCCGATTCCGAAGTAGGCGGCGGTGACCTGCTCGCGGGTCACCGACGGCGTGGGTGCCTCGAGTGCGACGCGGCCTTCGAGGACGCAGATGACCCGCTGACTGACCGAGAGCGCGCGTTCGAGGTCCTGTTCGACGAGGACGACGGTCACGCCGGCCGTCAGCAGGCGGGTCAGGGACTCATAGACGGCGTCCACGGCGACGGGGGCGAGCCCGAGAGACGCCTCGTCGATGAGGAGCACTCGCGGGTTGGTCACCAGGGCGCGCGCGATGGCGGCGGCCTGCTGCTGGCCGCCGGAGATCCGCGACGCCAGCCTTCCGGCAATCGGGCGCAGCATGGGGAAGGCGTCGAGAACCGTGGCGACGGTCCATTCCCCTTTCCGGCCGCGCCGCGCGGCCACCTGGAGGTTCTCGAGCACGGTGAGCTCGGGGAACAGCCGACGGCCCTCGGGGACCAGAGCCAGCCCCCTGGCCACCCGCCGGTGAGCCGGGACGGTGGTGATGTCCTCGCCGAACAGCCGGACGTGGCCCGCGTCGATGGGATGCGCGCCGGCGATCGCCCGCAACAACGTCGTCTTCCCCGACCCGTTGGCGCCGACGAGCGCGAGCGTCTCCCCCTCGACGAGCGAGAGGGAGACCCCTCGGACCGCGTGGAGCAGGCCGTGCTTCGCATGCAGATCGGTGACTTCCAGCGCCGTCATGAGCGTGTCTTCCCGAGGTAGGCGTCCACCACCGTCGCGTCCCGCAGCACCGTGTCCGGATCACCGTCGGCGATGATCTTCCCGGCGTCCATCGCGACGAGACGGTCGATGACGCGGACCAGCACATGCACGATGTGCTCGATCCACACCAGGGACATTCCGCGCTCGCGAAGCCGCAGGATCGTGCCGACGAGCTCGTCGGCCTCCGAGTCGGTCAGCCCCGCGCCGATCTCGTCGAGGAGCAGGACCGTCGGACCGGTCGCCAGCGCCCGGGCCAGTTCGAGCCGCTTGCGGTGCAGCAGTCCGAGCGTCTCGGCGCGGCGGTTGGCGAGGCTGGCGAGGCCGCACACCTCGACGACCTCGATGGCCCGGTCGAAGCGCTCGCGTCGGCGTAGCTGGCCGCCGTGGGCCGCGCCCACGATGACGTTCTCCAGCACGGTCATCCCGCCGAACGGCTTCGGCACCTGGAACGCCCGCGCGAGGCCCAGCCGGCAGCGGCGTTCGGCGCCGAGGCGGGTGATCTCCGTGCCGCGCAGGCTGATCGTGCCCGCGGCCGGGCGCACCGTACCCGACAGGGCGGACAGCAGGGTCGTCTTGCCCGCGCCGTTGGGTCCGACGATGCCGACCGCCTCTGCGGCGCCGACGTGGAAGTCGACGCTGTCGAGGACCCGCACGTCGCCGTAGCGGACCGACAGGCCGCGCGCGACGAGCTCTCCCTGCGCCTGGCTGTCGCGCGTGGACGCGTTCCCGGCCGCCACCGTGGTGCCCGCCGTCATGTGCCGTAGGGCTTGAGCTGCGCGGCGACCGGAACCTTCAGGTCGGAGGAGTTCTCGCACAGCACGAAGTCGAGCGGGTACTTGCCCGAGGTGGCTGGGACCCACTGACCGCCGAGGATGGGGGTCGCGACGACGTTTCCGTTGGGGCCCTTGCCCCACTGCAGGTTGCCCACCGACGTCTCCACCGACAGGGCGCCGATCGCGTTCGCCACCGCGCTCTTGTCCTTGGGGTCCGGCGCCGCCTTCAGCGCGGCCGCCGCGACGTCGAACAACGCGAGACTCGGGCCCAGCTGCTGGGTCCACTGCTTGCCGGTCTTCTGCTGGTAGCCCGCGCCCAGGTCCTTCGAGGAGATGCCCGTCAGCGAGGAGGTGTACGGGTAGGTCGGTGTCCAGTAGGCGCCACCGGCCAGGCCGACGCCGATCGAGCCCAGGGACTCGACCTGGGAGGCGAACAGGCCGGTCTTGGCGACCTGGGCGATCTTCGGTTTGTATCCCTGCTGGGCCGCCTGATGCCAGAAGGTCGCGAAGTCGGGCGGAAGCGGGAAGGTGTTGAAGATCTCCGTGCCCTCGGCCTTGAACCTCGCGATCTGCGACGAGTAGTCGTTCGTGCCGTCGGTGTAGGCACCGGGATCGGTGATCGTGTATCCCGCGCTCTGCAGCTTCGGCCCGAGCGCCGCGCGGATGGCGTTCCCGTCGGCGTCGTTGGGCCACATGACGCCGACCTTGCGGTTGGTCGCGACCTGCGGCCACATCGTCGTGTAGGCGTTGGCGAACTGCTCGACACCGAAGCAGAAATGATAGACGTACTTGAAGGCCTTCTTGTCCGACTCCTTCGCGCCGCGGCCGAAGTACCAGGCCTCCCACGGCACGACCGTCGAGATGCAGGGCACCCCGGCCGCCTCGCAGGCGTCGGAGACGGGGTTCACCGTCTCGGGGGTCGATGTGGTGAGCATCAGGTCGACGCCGGTCCCGCTAATGAGGTCGTTGGCGACCTGACCGCCCCGTTGGGGGTCCGACTGACCGTCCTTGTCGAAAATCTGCACGTCGTATTTCTTGCCGCCGATGGTCAGGCCCTTGCTCAGCACGCCCCGGGCCAGGCCGAGCACGTACGAGTCCGGCTCACCGAAGGCCGCGGCCGGCCCTGTCCGCGGGCTGACGAAACCAATTTTGATTGTCTGCGTCGAGCCGCCGCCCCCACCGCCCCTGACCGAGCACGCCGACAGAACCGGCCCGGCCGTGGCCATCGCCGCGACACCCAGGCCGGCCTTCAGAAGTCCTCGCCGGTCCGGAACCCAGATCTCGGGTCTACCTAAAGGGGTCACCGGTGTCCTCCATGGGTTGTGGGGTCGCCGGATGATTCGCGTGACGCACGCCACGTGTCAACAATTCGTTCCAGCAGCTGGAACCGCGTTCCGCTACGGTGCGGGCATGGCCTCGAACGGCACCGGCGCGCCGGCAACGCCCGATGGCGACCCGATCGCCTCCACCAGCCAGGCACTGGAACGCGGGCTCTCGGTCCTGTCGGCCCTGGGCGCCGAGCGGGCCCCGCTGGGGCTGGTGGAGATCAGCCGCGCGGTCGGGCTGAGCAAGAGCACCTGCCATCGCTACATGGCGACCCTGGTGAGCCTCGGCTTCGTCGAACAGGACGCCGGCACGCGGCGCTACGCGCTCGGCCCGCAGGCACTCCAGCTCGGCTTCGCGGCGCTGTCCTCGCTGGAGCTCAGCAAGGTCGCGGCCCGGCCCCTGCAGACCCTCGCCGACGAGACGGGCCACACGGCCAACATGGCGGTGCTCGACGGCGCGGACATCGTGTACATCGAGCGCAGGCGCCCAACGCGGGCCGCGTTCCGCATCGAACTCAACATCCAGGTCGGGGCGCGGCTGCCCGCGTACTGCACGTCGATGGGAAAGGTCCTGCTCGCCTACCGCGATCCCGCGACCGTGCGCGCGATCCTCGACCGGACCGACCTGGCGCGTCGCGGGCCCAAGACCGTGACGGCCCGCGAACAGCTGACGACGATCCTGGCCAAGGTGGTGGCCGACGGCCTCGCCGTCAACGACGAGGAACTCGCTCCCGGCCTCCGCTCGATCGCGGCGCCGGTACGCGACCGCTCGGGGCAGGCCGTCGCGGCGGTCAACATCTCCGTTCACCTCGGCGCGTGGAACGCCTCGATGGAGGCTGTGGCGCGCCGCCTCGAGGGACCACTGCGGCGGACAGCGGGAGAGATCTCGTCGCGGCTGGGGTACCTCGGCACCCTGGACGGTTCCGGTGGATAGAACAGCAGTTCCTCGAACGGAACTCTGGATTGCCTTGCTGTGATCGTCGCCATAGCGTCCCGGACGACCATTCGGGAGCTAGGGAGACGCTGTGCTGCTCGAACCCGCCACCTGGACCGGCAACATCTTCATCGAGGGAGCCTGGGGGCCTGGTTCTGCCGGAATAGCCAAGATCATCGAGCCGGCTACCGGCGACTCGCTCGGCGAGATCGGCATGGCCAGCGCCGCCGACGTCGCGCGCGCCGGCGCGGCCGCGGTGAAGGCGCAGCGCGCATGGGCCGCCCTTCCTCATCCCGAGCGCGCAGCCGTGCTGCGCCGCGCGGGCGCGCTGTTCGCCGAGCACGCCGCGGAAATCACCGGATGGAACATCCGCGAGGTCGGCGCGATCCCGGCGATGGCGGGGTTCTCGGTGCACACAGCCGAGCAGGAATGCTTCGAGGCAGCGGCGCTGCCGGGCCGGCCCACCGGCGAGATCCTGCCGAGCGAGCAGCCCCGGCTCTCGCTCGCGCGCCGCGTCCCGGCCGGCGTCGTGGCGGTCATCTCTCCGTTCAACGTGCCGCTCATCCTCAGCATCCGCTCGGTGGCGCCCGCCCTGGCACTCGGCAACGCGGTCATCCTCAAGCCCGATCCGCGCACCCCCGTGACGGGGGGCGTGTCGATCGCCCGTGTCTTCGCCGAGGCGGGC
Organism: Pseudofrankia sp. EUN1h; assembly: GCF_001854645.1. Taxonomy (NCBI): domain Bacteria; kingdom Bacillati; phylum Actinomycetota; class Actinomycetes; order Frankiales; family Frankiaceae; genus Pseudofrankia; species Pseudofrankia sp. EUN1h. Next base: position 51,279 of record NZ_MBLN01000093.1, read on the forward strand.
CTGCCCGCCGGCGTGCTGCAGGTCCTCCCCGGCGGGGCCGACGTCGGGGAGGCACTCGTCGTGGACCCGGCGGTGCGGGTCATCTCCTTCACGGGCTCCACCCAGGCCGGCCGCCGCGTCGGTGAGCTCGCGGGCAGGCACCTCAAGCGCGCCCACCTCGAGCTCGGTGGCAACTCGGCGATGGTCGTGCTGGAGGACGCGGACGTCGACGAGGCCGTGACGCTGGCGGCGTTCGGCTCCTACTTCCATCAGGGCCAGATCTGCATGACGACCGGGCGGCACGTCGTGTCCGAGCGGCTGTATGACGAGTTCGTCGCGAAGCTCGCCGCGAAGGCGGCGGCCCTCCCCGTCGGCGACCCCGCCGTCGCCCAGGTCGCGCTCGGCCCGCTGATCGACGCCGGCCAGCGCGACAAGATCCACAAGATCGTGACGGACACGGTCGCCGCGGGCGGGCGCGTCGCCGCGGGCGGCACCTACACGGGGCTCTTCTATCAGGCCACGGTGCTCGCCGACGTGCCCCCCGACTCACGCGCCTTCGCCGAGGAGATCTTCGGCCCGATCGCCCCGGTGGCGAAGTTCTCCACGTTGGACGAGGCGGTCGAGCTGACCCGCGGCGAATACGGCCTCGCGCTGGGAATCGTGACCAGAAACGCCGTCGGCGCGCTGGCACTCGCGGATCGGATCCCGACCGGAATCGTGCACATCAATGACCAGACCGTCAACGACGAGGCGAACAGCCCGTTCGGCGGTGTGGGTGCCTCCGGAACCGGTGCTCGATTCGGCGGGCCGGCGGCCAACGTCGAGGCATTCACGGAGACCCGATGGATCACCATGCGCGATCAGCCAGCCACCTATCCTTTCTGAGTCGGACGGGGAACCGCGCGCATGAAGATCTCCGCGGCTGTCGTCGAGGAGCATGACGGCCCGTTCAGCATCCAGACGGTCGAACTCGACGAACCGGGTCCGGGAGAGGTTCTCGTCCGGCTCGTCGCGACCGGCATCTGCCACACCGACGGGCTGGCTCGCCACGGCGACCTGCCTTTCCCGTTACCGGGCGTCCTGGGGCACGAGGGCGCCGGGCGCGTCGCCGCGGTCGGCCCCGGAGTCACCGAAGTCGGCGTCGGTGACGGTGTCGTCATCGGCTGGCCGTCCTGCGGCCAGTGCCGCAACTGCCACCGGGGCCAGCCCCGCTACTGCGCCCGGCTGGGCGATGCCCTCGCGGGCGGTGGCCGCCTCGGTGGCGAATCCGCGTTCCGCCGCTCCTCCGGCGCTCCGCTGCACAGCCACTTCTTCGGGCAGTCGTCGTTCGCCAGCCACTCGCTCACGACAGCCGCCGCGCTGGTGAAGGTTCCCGACGACCTCCCCCTCGAGCTGATGGGCCCGCTGGCCTGCGGGATCTCGACCGGGGCCGGCGCCGTGTTCAACGACGCCCGCCCTGGCCCGGGCGACAGCCTCGTCGTCTACGGCGTGGGCACCGTCGGGCTCGCGGCCATCATGGCTGCCCGCAACTCCCCCGCGACCCGCATCATCGCGGTCGACCGGCACGACCGCCGGCTGCGGCTGGCGACCGAGCTCGGGGCGACGGACGTCGTCAACGCCGCGGACGTCGATCCCGTCGCCGCCGTCCACGGCATCTGCGGCGGCCCGGCGGACCTCGCCCTGGAGTGCACCGGAGTGATCAGCGTCGTGCGGCAGGCCGCCGACTCGGTCGGGATGCTCGGCACCTGTTACCTGATCGGGGGTGCACCGGCCGGCGCCGCATTCACCCTCGACCACATCTCCACGCTGTGGGGCAAGCGGATCATCGGCCTTCTCGGCGGCAGTGGCCTGAGTTCCCAGCTCATTCCCGCGGTGATGGACCTGTTCGCCCAGGGCCGCTTCCCCTTCGACCGGCTGGTGGAGTTCTTCGACTTCGCCGACGTGGAGAAGGCACTCGACGCGTCGTACGCCGGCACCGTCGTCAAGCCGGTCCTGCGTCTGCCATCCTGACCGTCGGCGGGACCGGACGGGCTATCGCGACGCGCCGGTCAGCGCGTGGGCCAGCCTGTATAGCCCTCGGCGAGATAGGTGGTACCGGCCCGGGAGGAGACGAGGCTGTCCAGCTCACCCAGCTGGCGTAACTCGTCGAACGCGGTCGCGCCCGGGACGAGGTGGAGCATGCTGGTCATCCAGTACGAGAAGTGCTGGGCCTTCCATACCCGGCCTAGCGCCTGGCCCGCGCAGCGGTCCAGGGCGGCCTGGTCGTTCTTGACGAGTGCCCGCTCGATGGCCTCGGCGAGGAGCCGGGCGTCCGCGAGCGCAAGGTTCAGGCCCTTGGCACCGGTCGGCGGCACGGTATGCGCGGCGTCGCCGGCGAGCACCAGCCGGCCGTACCGCATCGGGGCCTGAACGAAGCTGCGGAACGGGAGCACGGTCCGCTCGATGACCGGCCCTTCCTGGAGCCGGAAACCGTCCTCGCCGGCCACCCGGCGCTGCAGCTCGTCCCAAATGCGGTCGTCGGACCAGTCGTCGGCGTTCTCGCTCGGGTCGCACTGGAAATACATTCGCTGTATCGACGCGGTGCGCTGGCTGATGAGTGCGAATCCCTGCTGGGCCCGGGTGTAGACCAGTTCGGGCGCGCTGGGCGGTGCCTGGACGAGTATGCCGAACCAGGCGAACGGATATTCGCGGAAGTACTGCGTGGCCCCGTCGACCAGGGCTCGGCAGATGCTCCGCGAGCCGTCAGCACCGACGACCAGATCCGCCGTGATCTCGTGGCGACGGCCGTCCACGTCGGTGTACCGGACCCGGGGCGCGTCCAGAACGTCGAGGACCTCGGTGTCGCTGATGCCGTACCGCAGGTCCGCGCCGTCGCCGGTGCGGGCCCGGTGGAGGTCGACGAACACGTCGGTCTGCGGATACAGCCAGCACGAGGCGCCGATGAGGCCCTCGAAATCGATCCGATGGCTGGCCCCGGCGAACCGCAGGGAGATGCCCTCGTGCCGGTGCCCGTCCGTGAGCACCCGGTCGACGCCCGAGTCGACCAGGAGGCGGACGCTGTCGCGTTCCAGGATGCCGGCCCGGTGCGTGGTCTCGATGGTGTGGGCCGTCCGGTTGTCGACGACGACGCTGTCCAGCCCGGCGAGGTGGAGCAGGTGGGAGAGCATCAGCCCGGCCGGCCCGCCGCCGACGATCGCGACGCGGGTGCGAGTGATGGTGGCGATCACGGTCATGAGCGCTCCGTTCGAGGCCCGAGGAATCTGAGCACCAACGCGCGCACCGGCCGCCTGCCGGCGGTGCGTCGGCCCAGGAGGGCGTCGCGGGTCGCCGTCGGCGCCCGGTCACTGCTCCCCCTGCGTCCGCAGTGCCTGCGCGGCGATCCTGAAGGCCGTGTTCGCGGCCGGGACCCCGCAGTAGATCGCGCTCTGCAGGATGACCTCCTTGATCTCCTCGACGGTCAGCCCGTTGCGCAGCGCGGCCCGGACATGCATCTCGAGCTCCTCGTGATGGCCGCGGGCGATGAGCGCGGTGATCGTGATCATCGAGCGGCTGCGGCGGTCGAGCCCGGGCCGGGTCCAGATGGAGCCCCAGGCATACCGGGTGATGAACCGCTGGAACTCGTTCGTGAAGTCGGTGGCCGCCGCGGTCGCGCGGTCGACGTGGGCGTCGCCGAGGACCTGCCGGCGCACCGCCAGGCCGGCGTCGTACAGCTCGTCGACGGTCGGCGACGGGGCGGGCGGCTGGCCACGGAGCAGGTCCGCGACCTGCCGTGGCTGCTCGGCCGGGGCCAGATGCGCGGCGCCGTCGAGCACGGCGAGCCGTCCGTCCCGCACGCCGTCCGCGATCTGCCGGAGGCTGGCCGGCGGGGTCACCACGTCCTGAGCACCGGCGAGGGCGAGCACCGGCGCGGCTATCTCGGCCAGCCGGTCCCGGACGTCGAAGTCGGCGAGCGCCTCACAGGCCCACGCGTATCCCTCCGCGTCGACAGAGGCGAGATCACGCAGCAGCTCCGCAACGACCGCCGGCTGCCGGTCGGCGAAACCGGGCGCGAACCAGCGCTGGGCCGAGCCGGTGACCATGGCGGCGCAGCCGGACGCGCGCACGGTCACGGCTCGGTCGTGCCAGGCCCCCGCCTCACCGATCTTCGCACCGGTGCACAGGAGCGTGGCGCGCTCCACGCGGCCCGGGGCGTCGAGCAGCAGCCGCAGGCCGACGGCGCCGCCGAGCGAGACGCCCGCGTAGGCGAACCGGGGCGCGCCGTCGCCACGGGCCGCGCCTACCTCGTCGACATAGCCGAGGACGCCCTGGGCGAGTTCGGCGACCRTGAAGGACCCGGCGACGGGGGCGCCGCCATGGCCGGGCAGGTCCCAGCCGACGACGTGGAAGACGTCGCCGAGCAGACCGGCGGCCGTGGACCACAGAACCGCCGACGACGTGCCCAGCGATGGGCCGACCACCAGGAGTGGCTGATGGGGGCGGCCTGAGAGCCGGGCGCCCGTGAGGCGCGGAACCGTCATCGCGTGTCCTCCAGGTAGCCGCGGGCGCGCGCGAGCACGTCGGCGACGACGGTGTCGGCCACACCGAGGTAGTCGTCGCCGGACGGCTCGCCGCCGGCGAAGGCGGCGATCGAGCGGCGCTCAGCGGTCAGCTCGGCCCAGGCTTTCCTGGCCGTGGCGCCCATCCGGGCGTCGTCGACCCGCAGCCCGCGAAGCAGCTCGCTGGTCTGGCTTGCCGCGACGACCGTCCGGCGGGCCAGGTCACGGACCGCCGGCCACTCGGCGTGCCAGGCGCCGTCCGGCCGCTCGTCCCCGGCGAGCGCCGCCGCCAGGTGCAGCGTCGACGCCAGCGGCGGCGCCGTGAGGGCCGCGCGGCGGATGAGCACCGACAGGACGGGGTTGTGCTTCTGCGGCATCGTCGACGATCCACCGCGCCCGTCACCGGAAGGTTCCGCGAGCTCACCGATCTCGGGACGGGACAGTGTCGCCGTGTCCGTCGCGATGTGCCCCCAGGCGTCGACACAGGCGACCAGCGCGTCGCCGATCGCGGCGAACGCCGTGCGGGTCGTGTGCCATGCAGGCGCGGCCCGCAGGCCGAGAACGGACGCGGCGTCCGCCACGGCGCCGGACACGGCGGCGACCGGATCAGCCACCCGGCGCAACCTGGCGAGTTCGACGGCTGCCGACAGGGTCCCGGCCGCGCCGCCGAACTGCGCCGGCAGCGGCACCCGCCGCAGGGAGTCGGCCGCGTCGAGCACGCCGGTGAGCCAGCCGGCGGCCTTGAGCCCGAAGGTCGTGGGGACGGCGTGCTGGGTGAGGGTACGTCCGGCGATCACCGTGCCGCGGTGCGCGTCGGCCAGCGTGGCGAGCGAGCCCACCTGGCCGCGCAGCTCCTGGAGCAGGCGCTCGACGACGTCGCGCAGCAGCAGGACGAGGCTGGTGTCGATCACGTCCTGGCTGGTCAGGCCACGGTGTGCCCAGGGCGCGCGTTCCCGCCACCGCGTCACGAGCGCTGGCACCGGGTTGCCGGCGCCCTCCGCCTCGCGGGCCACGGCGGCGAGCTCGCCGGGTCCGACGATCCCGGCGAGGTCGACGGTCTCCGGAGCGATGCCCGCCCGCGCGAGCGCGTCGAGCCACGCCTGCTCGACCCTCGTCATCGCCGCCAGCCACGCCGCCTCGGTGACCAGATCGCCCGCGCGCTCGTCACCGGGCCAGAAGAGATCACTCATACCGCGGCGTCACTGATCCGGGTAGCGCAGGAAGACGGTCTCGCCGGACCCCTGCAGGCGGATGTCGAACACGAGGCCCTGCTCGTCGCGCACGGCGATCAGGGTMCGGCGAGCCTCGGCGGGCAGCGCGGACAGCAGCGGGTCGGCCGTCAGCGCCGCGGGGTCGTCGGGTAGGTAGGCGCGGGTGAAGAGCCGGTGCAGGAGGCCACGGGCGAAGACCGTGACGGCGAAGAACGCCGCTCGGCCCGGTTCGGTCGATCCGGGCACGAGGGTCCTGAACACGTACGACCCCTCCGGTCCGGTGGCCGCCCGGCCGAATCCGCTGAAGGTCCGGCCGTCGCGGCGCAGCGAACCGGTGTCGCGCGGAACCGTACCGTCGGGGCGGGCCTGCCAGATCTCGACGAGCGCGTCCGGCACCGTGTCGCCCGCGCCGTCGAGCACCCGGCCCCGCAACAGCACGGCTCCCGGGCTGTCCAGCGGCACCAAATCGTGATCGCCGTCGTACGGCAGGCCAAGGTGGAAGAACGGCCCGACAGTCTGGCCAGGAGTCGCGATCATTGTCATGGGGCGTCCTCGGACTCCAGATGGGTCCGCCCGGCGCCGGTCACGACCACGTCCCACCGGTAGCCGGTTGCCCACTCATGGCTGGTCAGATCGTGGTCATAGCTCGCGACCAGCCTCTTCCGGGCTCGCGGATCGAGAATCGACTGGTAGATCGGGTCGAGCGCGAACAGCGGATCGCCCGGAAAGTACATCTGCGTGACCAGGCGCTGGGTGAAGCTGGTGCCGAACAGCGAGAAGTGGATGTGCGCCGGCCGCCAGGCGTTGAAGTGGTTGCGCCAGGGGTACGGACCCGGCTTGATCGTCTGGAACCGGTACCGGCCCTCGGCGTCGGTCAGGCATSGCCCCGCGCCGGTGAAGTTCGGGTCGAGCGGTGCCGGATGCTGGTCGCGCTGGTGCACATACCGACCCGCGGCGTTGGCCTGCCAGATCTCCACCAGCTGACCACGAACCGGGTGGCCGTCCGCGTCCATCACCCGCCCGGTGACGACGACGCGCTCGCCGATCGGCTCGCCGGGATGGCCGGCCGTCAGGTCGGCGTCCGCCGGGGCGACGTCGCGGTCACCGAAGCACGGCGCCCAGCGCTCGATCGTCTCAGGGTCCACGCGGTGCGGGTCACGGGTCGGGTGCCGCAGCAGGCTGCTGCGGTACGGCGGATAGTCCAGCCGTGGCTGGGTCTCCTCGGTACCCGCCTGGCGGTAGCGAGCCCCGATGGCCGCGATCTCGGAGCTGATCACGGACGGTGGCTCCAGCTCGCGGGCCGACGTGGCATTACGGCTCATGGTCTGCACGGTAGGTCGAGCCACGCACGCGGACGAACACGATCTTTCCGCTCAGTGGAAGACTGGATCCGATGGCGGGAAACACTGGAACACCGGGGGCGACCGTCGTGGGACGGGTCATGGCGATCCTCGACGCGTTCGACGACCGGCACCCACGGCTGCCGCTGTCCGAGATCGCGCGGCGCACCGGCCTGCCACCAGCCACGGTCCACCGGCTGGCGGGCGAGCTCACCCTGCAGGGCGCCCTCGCCCGCGCCGACGGCGACTACGTCATCGGCCGGCGCCTGTGGGAGATCGGCCTGCTGGCCCCGATCGAGTCGACCCTGCGCGAGACGGCCTCGCCCTTCCTGCATGACATCCATGCCGCCACCCGAGCCACGGTCCACCTCGCGGTACGTGACGGGGATGAGGTGCTCTACCTGGAGCGGATGGCGGGTCGGGCGTCGGTCCCGGTCGTCAGTTCGGTGGGCTCGACGCTGCCGATGCACGCGACCGGGGTCGGCAAGGTCCTGCTCGCCTACGCGCCCGCGGACGTCCGCGGGCGCGTCCTCGGATCGCTCACCCGCATCACGTCGTACACGGTCACTCATCCGGGAAGGCTCCGCGAGCAGCTGACGCAGATCCGGCACGCCGGCTACGCGACGACGGTCGAGGAGATGTCGCTGGGCGCCTGCTCGGTGGCCGTGCCGGTTCGCCGCGACGACCGGGTCGTCGCGGCGATCGGCGTCGTCGTGGCCACCCTCCGACGTGACCGCGGGCGGCTCACGGCCGCGCTGCAGGTCGCCGCGCAGGGCATCTCCCGCCAGCTGGGCACGGCACCGCCACGCTGAGCGCCCGCCAGGAACCGCGCCGCGAGCTCGCCGCCCGGGCTGCGTGAGCCGGGCATCCGGTCGCCGCCCGGCCGGTCAGCCGCCGGCGTCGCGTCTCTCCAGCGCCGCTACCCGGGCCTCGAGCGCGTCGATGCGGTCCTGCAGTAGTTCGATCAGCGCCTCCTCGCTCATGCGCCGTTCCAGGGTGCGGCGTAGTCGCGGGGAGTCCTTCGCCCGCGCGGCCACCATCGCCAGCGGGACCAGGCGCTGCGGACCGTGCGGGCCGTCGACGAGACGCGACGGGATCAGGTCGGCCCGGTACCAGGTCCGTAGCGCGGCACGGGACACCCCGGTGCGGGTGGTCGCCTGCTGGAGGGTCACCCAGTCGGAGTCCTCCAGCCGGGAGGCAAGTTCTCGCTCGGCGTCCCACCGGTCCAGACGATCATCCCAGCTCACGCCCACCTCCTCGATCCACCCTACTATTAACATGGTATTGACCAGGTCATGCAGCAGGGTGACGCTGCATTCATGTTCGAGCGATTCACCACCCAGGCCCGCCATGTCGTCGTCCTCGCCCAGGAGGAGGCCCGCGAACTCGATCACAACTACATCGGCACCGAGCACATCCTGCTCGGGCTGCTCGGCGAGACCGAGGGCATCGCCGCGCGCGCTCTGGCCGAGATCGACCTTTCGCTGGAGATGACCCGGTCGCGCGTCGTCGTCGCCGTCGGCCGGGGAAAGAAACCGCTGAAGGGCCACATCCCGTTCACCCCCCGCGCGAAGAAGGTCCTGGAGATGTCGCTACGGGAGGCGCTCGCCCTTCGGCACAACTACATCGGGACGGAGCACGTCCTGCTCGGCCTGCTGGAGCTGGGCGAGGGCCTGGCCGCGATCATGCTGGACGAGTGGAAGGTGGACAGCGCAGAGCTGCGCGCACGGGTCCTCGCGCTCATCGCCGAGGCAGGCGCCGACCGCACGGCCGGCCTTCCCCCGCTGACCGGCTCGCGGCGGCGAGTCTCGCTGGCCGACGACGACACCGGTGTCCTCGGCGCGGAGGAGGACGAGCCGCGCCGCACCGCGGCGGCCGTCGCGGGCATCTCGGCCGCGAACGGCTACGCCGGACACGACCCGGTCGGCTCGCACCACCTGTTGCTGGCCCTGCTCGGCGATCCCAACAACGCGGCGACCAGGACGCTGACGAGCCTTGGCCTCGATCTCTCGGCCGCCCGCGACGCCCTGCTGCGCGTCGATCTGACCGACACGTCGGACGAGCTGCCCGAGGTCACCGGGCGCCGCGGGATGTCGTTGCGCCTGACCGACTCGGCTGTCGTGGTGGAGGCCACCGACCGGCGGCTGGTCGGCCTGGCCCGACTCGCCTTCGCCGCGCTGAGCGGCCACCGCGCCTCACCGAACCCCGAAGCGGAGGCCGGGGACGACACCACCACTGCCCCATCCGACCCCGGGGCCGCTCCCACCAGTGAGGCCGAGCCGGCCGCCGAGCGGCTGCTCGACGGCCGGGATCCCCTCGCCGGGAGCCTGTCCGCCGTGTGGAAGGTGCTGGAGGTCAGCCTGGAGGACATCCGGTCGCGCGCCGCCACGGCGGGTCCGAGCGAGGCCGGGCCAGACAGCGCGGACGGGCCGGCCCCCGTTTGGCGCTACGACGAGCGGCCAGCGGAGCCATCGGCCCAGCAACGCGCGCCTCTCGCGGACCGACCGACTCCGCCAGAGCGTCCATGACCGATGACCAGGCCCATACTCATCCGACGGAACTCAGGATCTTCTCGATGGAGGCCGTACGAGTCCGCAGCTCGGCAACGTCGGTGGCGACCCGCTGCTGGGCGTCCATCGTGTTCTCCGCGAGCTGCTCGAACCGCTGGACGAGTTGCCTCAGGTCCTCCGTCTGCGCGGTCCGGAGCTTCGTCTTGCGGTAGTCGAAGGTGAACCAGAGGACCGCGATGGTCACGGCCGCGATAGCGATAAAAAAGGCGAGGGCGGCAATCCCCTCACCCGCGCTGAAGTCATCGGCGAGGTACATCAGGAACTCTCCTTGGATGCGTGACCCTTGTCCGGGTCATGGGTCGTGAGACTGCTCGCCGCGGCGGCCAGCGCGGACGCGGTCAGGCGCAGGTCGAAATCGGTGACCTCGTAGTACTTCATGGCTTTTCCGTCTTCGGAGAGCTCCAGGCTGCCGACGATCAGGCCGGCGGCCTCCAGGCGCTGCAGGTGCATGTGCATGAGCGGCCTGCTCACGCCGATCACCCGAGCCAGGTTGCTCACGTAGTCACGGCCGGTGGCCAGCGTGCCGACGATGCGCAGCCGCAGCGGATTGGCCAGGGCCGCCAGCATCTCGACCAGCTCGTCGCCGGTCGGCCGGGCCTCCGTCATGTCCCTCCTTCACATGAAAGAACTTCCTTACAGGTGAAAAGATAACACGCTATGCGTCTGGCGACACTGCCAAATAGGTGACGGAACCGGCGGGCTCACGGGCGAGCCCGGTGGACATCTCGCCCTGGCCCAGCGCGTCAACCCCTACAGTTGCGCCATGAGCAACAGCGAGACGGCGCTGGTGCAGTCGGTCGATCGGGCGGTCACCGTGCTCGAGATCCTGGCGCGCAGCGGGGAGGCCGGCGTCACCGAGATCGCGGCCGAGCTCGGGGTGCACAAGTCGACCGCGTTCCGGCTCGTCGGGGCGCTGGAGCGGCGGGGACTCGTCGACCAGCCGCGAGGGCGGGGCAAGTACCGGCTCGGGCTGGGCATCACGCGGCTGGCCGGGGCCGTCACCGCGCAGTTCGACCTGGCGCGCGCGAGCCGCGAGGTCTGCGAGCGGCTGGCCGAGAAGCTGGGCGAGACCGTCAACGTGGCGATCGTCGACCGCGGGTTCGCCGTCAACATCAGTCAGGTGCGCGGACGGGCGGCCGTGTCCAGTCACAACTGGGTGGGGCAGCTGACGCCGCTGCATGCCACATCCAGCGGCAAGATCCTGCTCAGCACGCTGCCGGCGGCGGAACAGGACGAGATCCTGGGAGATCCGTTGGAGCGGTTCACGCCCCACACGATCACCGACCCCGCCCGCCTCCGGGCCGAGGTACTCGACGTCGCGGAACGCGGCTGGGCGAGCACCTGCGAGGAGCTGGAGATCGGGCTGAATGCCGTGGCCGCACCGATTCGCGGGTGGGGCGGCCAGCTCCGGGCGGCCGTCAGCGTCTCGGGGCCGACCTACCGCCTTCCCAGGGAGAGCTTCCCGGCCGTAGCCGAGGCCGTGCGGCGGGCCGCGGCCGAGATCGATGCGACGGTCGGGCATCTGGCCTAGGTTTCGCGCCGGTAAATGCCTGCCGCGAGCCATTGACCGGCCCGCGACCCGGCCTGATCCTGTTGCGACAGAGGCACCACGTTGTGCCATCCGCAACAGCAGCGCACCGGACGGGGCTGCCGATGGAGGCGTACGGCGGGTACGACGTAGTGATCGTCGGCGGCGGGACGGCCGGCGCCGTGGTGGCCGCCCGGCTGGTGGAGCGAGGCGCGACGGTCTGCCTCATCGAGGGCGGTCCGAGCGACGTCGGGGACGAGCGCGTGCTGCGGCTGCGCAACTGGATCAACCTGCTCGAGTCCGAGCTGGACTACGACTACCCGATTACGCCGCAGCCGCGGGGCAACAGCCGCATCCGGCACGCGCGGGCGCGGGTGCTGGGCGGTTGCTCGTCACACAACACGATGATCAGCTTCCTCCCGCCGCCAGCCGACTTCACGGACTGGGTGGCCGCGGGGGCGGACGGGTGGACGTACGACTCGCTCGTTCCGCTCTTCCAGCGGCTGCGGACCAACATCGTGCCGGTGGCGCCGCGGCACCGCAACGCGCTGACGGAGGCCTTCGTGGCGGCGTGCGCGGAGGCGCTGGGCGTGCCGGTGGTCGAGGACTTCAACGCCAAGCCGTTCGTCGACGGCGCCGGGTTCGTGCCGGTCGGCTACCACCCGGAGACCGGGGTGCGCAGCTCGTCCTCGGTGGCGTACCTCCACCCGATCCTCGACCACCCGAACCTCACGCTGCTGACGGATACCTGGGCGTACGACATCGGGATCGACGGCGACCGGGCGGTCACGATCGCCACCAGCCGCGGCGAGATCCACGGTGACCAGTTCGTGCTGTGCGCCGGCGCGATCGACACGCCGCGGCTGCTGCTGCTCGCCGGCGTCGGACCGGCGCGGGACCTGGGCACGCGAACGAGGCTCGACCTGCCAGGCGTCGGCGAGAACCTGCTCGACCACCCCGAGTCGATCATCATGTGGGAGGCGACCCGGCCGCTGCCACCGGAGTCCGCGATGGACGCCGACGCCGCGCTGTTCGTGCGCCGGGACACCGCGCAGGACCGGCCCGACCTGATGTTCCACATCTACCAGCTGCCGTTCACGTTCAACACCGAGCCGCTTGGCTACGAGGTACCAGGCCATGGCTTCGGGCTGACGCCGAACGTGCCCCGGCCCCGCAGCCGCGGGCGGCTCACCCTGGCCGACGACAGTCCCGAGACCAAGCCACTGCTCGACTTCCGGTACTTCACCGACGCCGAGGGCCACGACGAACGCACCATCGTCGACGGCCTGCGCATCGCCCGCGAGGTGGCGGCGGCGGCCCCGCTGCGGGACTGGATCGCCCGCGAGATCGCGCCGGGCCCGTCGCTGACGACCGACGAGGAGCTGTCGGTATACGGCCGCGCCGCCCACCACACCGTCTACCACCCGGCCGGCACCTGCAGAATGGGCGCCCCCGACGACCCGCTCGCGGTGGTCGACCCGAAGCTTCGGCTGCGCGGGCTGGCCAACGTGCGGATCGCCGACGCGTCCGTCTTCCCGACGCTGCCCTCGGTGAACCCCATGGTCACGGTGCTGCTGGTCGCCGAGCGCTGCGCCGACCTGATGACGCAGCCGACCTGACGACTCGGTGGATCCGGTATGAGCCCACGCCTCGTGATCATCGGCGCTGGCATCGTCGGGTGCGCGCTCGCCGACGAGCTGACCGGCCGCGGCTGGACGGACGTGACGGTGCTCGACCGCGGCCCGCTGTTTCGCACCGGTGGCTCGACGTCGCACGCGCCAGGGCTCGTGTTCCAGGTGAACCCGTCGAGGACCATGGCCGGCTTCGCCCGCTACACCGTCGAGAAGTACCTGGCTCTCGGCTGCTTCGACCAGGTCGGGAGCATCGAGGTCGCGACCACGCCCGAGCGGCTGGCGGAGCTGCACCGGCGGCACGGCTTCGCCCTCGCCTGGGGCATCGGGGCGCGGGTCCTCTCCCCCGCCGAGTGCCACGACCGGTTCCCGCTGCTGGACCCCGCAGCGGTGCTCGGCGGCCTGCACGTGCCGACCGACGGGCTGGCCCGCGCCGTCGACGCCGCGCGGGCACAGGCACGGGCTGCGATCGCCCGCGGCGCGGTCTTCCACGGCCACCAGGAGGTGACCGCGATCGAGGACGACGGCGTCCGGGTGGGTGAGCGGCACGTGCCGGCCGACCTGGTCGTCTGCTGCGCCGGGTACTGGGGGCCGGGGCTGGCGCCGGTTCCGCTGCTGCCCCTGGCCCACCAGTACGCGGTCACCGGCGCGGTGAACGGCCTGCCGACGGGCCTGCCCATCCTGCGGCATCAGGATCGGGACCTGTACTTCCGCGAGACCGCGGGTCGCCTCGGCATCGGCTCGTACGCGCACGACCCGATGCCGACCGCGGTCGAGCCGCCGTTCGAGGTCGCCCAGTTCGCCGCGTCGCTCACGGACGCCCGCGCGGTGCTGCCCGGCCTGCCCGACGTCGAGCACGGCATCAACGGCATCTTCTCGTTCACGCCCGACGGCTTCCCCCTGCTCGGCCCCGTCGAGGGCCGGCCGGGCCTGTGGCTGGCCGAGGCCGTCTGGGTCACCCACTCCGCCGGCGTCGCCCGCGCCGTCGCCGAGTGGCTGGTCGACGGGCGCCCCGCGGTGGACCTGCACGAGTGCGACACCCGGCGCTTCGAGGAGGCGCAGCGAGCGCCGTCCTACATCGACGCCCGCGCGCGGCGCGCGTTCGTCGAGGTGTACGACATCGTCCATCCGCTCGACCCGGTCCACGAACCGCGGCCGCTGCGGGTGAGCCCCTTCTACGCACGGCAGCTGGCGCTCGGGGCGCGCTTCACCGAGGGCGCCGGCTGGGAGCGGCCACTGTGGTACGAGGCGAACGCCGGTCTGTCGACGCCGGACCTGCCGCCGCGGGACGCCTGGGCGGCCCGGCACTGGTCGCCGATCGTGGCCGCCGAGGCGATGGCCACCCGGGAACGGGCCGGGCTGTTCGACCTCACCCCGCTGAAACGGCTCGCGGTCACGGGACCGGGCGCGGCCGCGTTCCTGCAGCGGATGTGCTCCAACCACGTCGACCGGCCGGTCGGCGCGGTGGCCTACGCCCTGTTGCTGGACGAGGGCGGCGGGGTGCGCAGCGACGTCACCGTGGCCCGGCTCGGCGAGCACGAATTCCAGGTCGGCGTGAACGGACACCTCGACCTGGCGTGGCTGCGCGCCCACGCGCCGGCCGGCGTGCACATCGCCGACATCACCGGCGCCACGTGCTGCGTCGGGGTGTGGGGGCCGGCCGCTCGGGACCTGCTGGCGCCGCTGACCACGCTGGACCTGTCGCACGAGGCGTTCGGGTACTTCACCGCCCGCCGCACCCATCTGGACGCGGTGCCGGTCACCATGCTGCGCGTCTCCTACGTCGGCGAGCTCGGCTGGGAGGTGTACGCGAGCGCCGAGCTGGGGCTGCGGCTGTGGGACACGCTGTGGACGGCGGGCCAGGCCCTCGGCGCGGTCGCCGCCGGGCGCGGCGCGCTGACCAGCATGCGGGTGGAGAAGGGCTACCGGGCCTGGGGCGTGGACATGACCGCCCAGGACGACCCGTACTCGGCCGGCCTCGGCTTCGCCGTCGACCTTCGGCACGGCGACTTCCTCGGCCGCGCCGCCCTGGGCCGCGCCGACGTTGGGCCCGACGGCCCCCGGGCGCTGTGCTGCCTCACCGTCGACGACGGCCGGACCGTGCCGATGGGCCGCGAGCCGGTGCTGGCGGGCGACGCGCCGGTGGGCCACGTGACCAGCGCCGCATACGGGTACGGCGTCCGCGCCCCGATCGCCTACGCGTGGCTGCCCGGGGCACTGGCCACGCCCGGGGAAAAGGTGGAGATCGCGTACTTCGACCAGCGGGTCGGCGCGACCGTGCGGGCGGAGCCGCTGTTCGACCCGAAGGGCACCAGGATCCGGCGATGAGTGGAATCCGGCGATGAGTGGGGTTCGGGGTGGAGTCGTACGACGTCATCGTGGCGGGGCTCGGTGGCATGGGCAGCTCGGCCGCCCATCACCTGGCCGCCCGTGGGCAGCGGGTGCTCGGGCTGGAGCGGTTCGGCCCGGCCCACGACCAGGGCGCGAGCCACGGAGGGTCCCGGATCACCCGCCAGTCCTACTTCGAGGACCCGGCGTACGTGCCACTGCTGCTGCGCGCCTATGAGCTGTGGGACAAGCTGGCGCGGGACTCCGGCCGAGAACTGATCACGCTGACCGGCGGGCTGATGACGGGCCTGCCGGACTCGCTGACCGTGGCCGGTAGCCGGCGCAGCGCGCAGGAGTGGGGGCTGGAGCACGAGATGCTCGACGCGGCCGAGATCCGGCGCCGGTTCCCGATGTTCCGGCCCCGGCCGGACGAGGTGGCACTGTATGAGGCGAAGGCCGGGCTGGTCCGGCCGGAGGCGACCGTAGCGGCCAACCTGACCCTTGCCGCTGGGCTCGGCGCCGAGCTGCGCTTCCACGAGCCGGTCGCCGAGTGGTCCGCCGACGACGGCGGCGTCACGGTCCGCACGGGTACCGGGACCTACCACGCCGGTGCCCTCGTCGTCTGCCCCGGCCCGTGGGCGTCGCGGTTGCTGGCCGACCTCGGCCTGCCGCTCGTCGTGGAGCGGCACGTGCAGTTCTGGTTCGCCCCGCGCGGCGGCATCGAACCGTTCCGGCCGGACCGGCAGCCGATCTACATCTGGGAACGGCCGGCCGGAACGCAGGTGTACGGCTTTCCGGCGCTGGACGGCCCGGACGGCGGCGTGAAGGTGGCCTTCTTCCGCCGCGGTGAGGCGACCACGCCGGACACCATCGACCGCCGCATCCGCCCGGACGAGGTCGAGGTCATGGCCACGCATCTGGCCGAACGGCTGCCGGACGCGGCCGGGCGTCTTCTGCGCGGCAAGGCCTGCATGTACACCAACACGCCCGACGAGCACTTCGTCATCGCCCCGCACCCGGCGCACGACCGGGTCACCATCGCCTGCGGGTTCTCCGGGCACGGCTTCAAGTTCGTCCCGGTCGTCGGGGAGATCCTTGCCGACCTCGCCCTGACCGGAGCGACCAGCCACCCCATCACGCTGTTCGATCCGGCGCGGCCGGCCCTGAAGGCGCGCCGATGACGACCCCGGCCGGTCCGAGCCTGCTGCCGACGCTGCCCGGCGCCGCCTACACCTCGGCGGAGGTCTTCGCCCAGGAGCAGGAACGCATCTTCGAGCGGCTGTGGAACTGCGCGGTCCACGGCTCGGAGATCGCCGAGCCCGGGCAGTTCCGCACCGTGCCGATCGGCCGGGAAAGCGTGCTGATCACCCGGGCGCTGGACGGGTCCGTGCACGCGTTTCTCAACGTGTGCCGGCACCGGGGCGCGCGGCTGTGCACGGAGCCTGCTGGGCGGACGCGGCGTACCCTTCGCTGCCCGTACCACGCCTGGACGTATGCCCTGGACGGCTCACTCGTCGCCGTGCCGCATCTCAAGGACCTGTCCGACGTCGATCGGTCCGCCCATGGTCTGCACCGGCTGCAGGTGCGCGAGTGGCTCGGCTACGTCTGGGTGTGCCTGGACGCGTCGCCGCCCTCGTTCGAGGACACCGTCGTCGGCGCGGCCACCGAGCGCCTCGGGGACCCGGCGGCCATCGAGCGTTACCACGTCGAAGGCCTCCGCGTCGGTCGGCGCATCTCCTACGACGTGCGGGCCAACTGGAAGCTGCTCGTCGAGAACTTCCTGGAGTGCTATCACTGCGCGGCCATCCATCCGGAGCTGGTGCAGGTGCTGCCGGAGTTCGCGCTGGGGTACGCGGCGCAGTACTACGTCGGGCATGGCGCCGAGTTCGGCCCGGAGGTGACGGGCTTCACGGTCGACGGGTCGGCCGGTGTCGAACGCCTGCCCGGCCTGGAACAGGCGCAGGACCGCCGCTACTACGCGATCACCGTCCGCCCGCAGGTCTTCGTCAACCTGGTCCCCGACCACGTCATCCTGCATCGCATGTTCCCGGTCGCGGCCGACCGCACGCTGGTCGAGTGCGACTGGCTGTACCTGCCGGCAGTCGTCGACGGGGGTACCGACATCGACCGCTCGGTCGAGCTGTTCGACCKGGTGAACCGCCAGGACTTCGACGCCTGCGAGCGCTGCCAGCCGGCCATGGCCTCGCGGGCCTACGCCGCCGGCGGCGTGCTGGTGCCGAGCGAGCACCACATCCGCGAGTTCCACGACTGGGTCCAGCGCACGCAGGGCTGACGCGGATCCGGTGCGTCCGGTCTCGAGCGGCCGGCAGGCGTTCGTTCGCCGGCCTGAGGCCCACGAGCTCGAACAGGCGAGACCGCCGCATGCGGCCCTGGCAAAGGCCGCGCCGATGAGCGGCGGCGCCGGTCACACGGCCAGCTCCGCGAGGACCGGGGCGTGGTCGGAGTCGCGGGCCCGGCGGCGTTCGGTGGGGTCGTCGCCGACGGTCGGGAGCGGGCGGTCGAGGAGGGTGGTGACCTTCCCCATCCTGGGCAGGAGAGCGTGGCTGACCAGGATGTGGTCGATGAGCTCCTTACGGCCCTCGTGGACGCGGGAGTAGCGCTTGTCCTCGGGGATCGCCGCGCCGAGGTTCCACAGCCGCTCGGCGTCACCCCTGTCCTCGCGGTCGAACGCGTGGGTGCCGATCTCCGACCCGGGCGGGCCGTTGAGGATCTGGGTGCTCGCGGCGTGTGGCTCGTCGTTGAGGTCACCGACGACGGCGAGGCGGTGCACGCGGCCGTCGCCCTCGAGGAGCTGGGTGGCGAACCCGCGGACGGTGACGGCCTCGGCCGCACGGCGGTGGAGCGCGTAGGAGGCGTAGCGGGCTCGCTCCTCCTCGTCGTCGGTGCTGAACCGGCTGCCGCCGCCGTTGGCCGGGAAGCTCAGGAGCTTGGACTTCAGGTGGCAGACCACGACGGTCACCGGCTGCCCGGACCTGGACGTGACGGTGGCCGCGAGCGCCCCTCGGCCCATCCGTTGGGTGGTCTGCGCGTCGTCACCGGTCTGGACGGGAAGAAGCCCGTCGGGGAAGTCCACCACCTCCTGGACGCTCTCGATCGGCAGGCGGGAGAGAATCCCGACCCGGATCGGGTGCTGCGCATCGAACTGGGTGGACAGCGCCGAGTGCCAGGTACCGTCCAGTTCACCGACCAGGTCGGCGAAAGCGTCTGGGCTACCGACTTCCTGGACACCGAGCACGTCGACGCCGCTGCTGTTGATGGTCGCCGCGAGCGCGGCAACCTTGACCTGATAGGTGGCCATATCGGCAGCGCCAAAGGCTCCACCGGGGCGAAAAAGGTTCTCCAGGTTCCATGTTCCGAGCAGCACCTTGTGATCCTCCCACGCGTCACCAGCCGACCGTCGGCTCACGATAACGGCGGCGCGCGCGAGGCGTCGGCCCATTGTCCGCGCAAGTAATCAGCACTCGGTTGGAGGCGTTGTCCGGCGTCGTCTAGAGTGCGGGCGCCGGGTGCTCGCGTCTGGGGTGAGGAATGAGTCCTTTCGACAATGGCCGGGCGGTGCTGACCGGGGATGGAACGAGATCCGGAGCAGCTCTGTCGGCATCACCATCGCCCTCACTCGCGTCGAGTGGCATCGGCGATGACACGATCAGGCGGTGCGGCGACACATTGCGGCCGCAGGATCCCGGGCGAGTCCTCGACGGGCCGACCTTCGCCGTCGCCCTTTCCGGGGGTGGCTTCCGGGCGATGTTGTCGGCGCTCGGAGTGCTGCGTTTCCTCGCCGACGCGGGCCTGCTGCGCGACGTCCGTTTCGTGTCCTCGGCTTCCGGCGGGTCGGTGACGAACGGCATGCTCGCGACCCGCTGGACGCGTCTGCGGGAGCGCGGATTCAGCACGCCCGCGCTCGACGAGCTCGTCGTCGGCCCGCTCGTGGACTCGGTCGCCGGGTCGTCGCTGAAGTGGGAGCTCGTGCGCCACGCGTGGCGCACGGCGGGTCCCGCCACTCGCACGGAGCTGCTGGCTGAGGCCCTCGACCGGCGGTTCTTCGCGGGCGCCCTGCTCGAGGACCTCGACCCGGCGTGCCGTTACATCATCAACGCCGCGAACCTCGGCACCGGAGTCCGGTTCGCCTTCGAACGCGACGTCGTCGGCGACTACGTCCTCGGTCTCGCGCCCACCGCCGGAACAGGGCTGCGCGTGGCCACCGCCGTCGCCGCCTCGGCGGCCGTGCCGGGCACATTCCCACCGCTGCGCCTGCCGGGCATCGCCTTCCCCTGCGCGGACGCCAGGCGGACCCCGATACTGGCCGACGGCGGCGCCTACGACAACACCGGCCTCGAAGCCCTCGACAAGGATCGGTACCAGGACGTTTTCCTCGTCGCGCTCAATGCCGGCGGAATCTTCATCCCGGGCCCGCTCGACCGGGTTCCCGTGGCCGGCGAGCTGAAGCGGGCGAATTCTCTCCTCTACCGCCAGAGCACGGCTCTGCGCACCCGCTGGATGGTCGAACGCTTCCATTCCTGGAACGACCTGTCCGCCGGCGGCCGGCCCTCGTCCGCACGCCGGGGCGTCCTTTTCGGCCTCGCCGCCGAGATGCGGTCACCGGCCGCCGACAGGTGGCGCCGAAGATTCCCCGAGCACCGCTCCTGGAATGGCCGGGATCTCGCGCTTTTCCCGACCGTCTTCGACCGTCTGGACTCCCGGCTGTGCCGCTTGCTCATCTACCGTGGCTGGTGGCTCACCGGCGCCGCCTTCGCGACGTTCCACCCCGAGCTCGCCGACCTCGCCGCGATAGAGGACTCACCGCCGCTCTGACGCGGGGCCGCACGGGGAGGTCCGCGAGCTTCTGGGCGGCGACGATGTGGCGGCGGGCAGCTGTGCGTCGTCTCGTCCGCTACCGGGCGAGCAGTGCGAGGATTTTTCTTGTGGCGTCGTCCCGGGCATCCCGGTCGAAGGCCGGGGTGTCGGGCCAGAAAAACGCGTGCTGAACCCCTGGATAGATGACCATCTCGTGTCGGACTTCAGCCAGCCGCAGGGCAGCGGAAATCTTGTCAACCTGATCGGAGCCAATGAGAAAATCATCTCCGCCGACGATGAACAGCAGCTCTCCACTGATTCCCGGGGTCAGGTCGAGGGTGGGTTCCGGCTGGCTGAGCGGGATATCGGTGCTTGGGAGCCAGCCGCCATACAGGATGGCCGCGCGGGCAATCGGCAGCGTGGCCGCGGCGAGATAGGCCAGGTGCCCACCGGCGCTGAAACCGACGATGGCGGCCTCCCTGACCGCATACCGATCGGCCAGCACCGAGACAGCGGCCCGCACGTCGGCGACCGCCCCCGCCCGAGTCATCTTGTGCAACAGGGCGAAGCCCTCGTCGCGCCCCGCGTCGTCGCGGGACAGGTACCGGCCCGCCTCAGCGTCCCGATGGTAGAACTCCGGCGCCAGGACAACGTGTCCCGCGGCCGCGATCTCATCCACGACCGAACGGATATCGGGGTTCACCCCGAAAAGCTCATGCGCCACTACCACGCCGACCGGGGCGAACGCGCCGTCCGGCCGAGCGCAGTACGCGGGCATTGTGGTGCCGTCTTCGACGGATATCTCGACCCGTTGCCTCATGATGTCCACGCGGAACAGTCTTCATCCGAGGACGGATGCGTGACCACAGCACAGTCTTGGTGGTACTGGCATGACTAGGCTGGTAGGGCATGGGACCTGATGGGGATCCGGCGGCACTGGGCGAGCTGCTCCGCTCCCGGCGCGCCCGGCTCACCCCCGCGGCCGTGGGTCTCCCGCCTGGGGCACGGCGCCGTACTCCCGGCCTGCGCCGCGAGGAGGTCGCCCTGCTCGCGAACCTGTCGCCCACCTACTACGCGTTCCTCGAGCAGGGCCGCCCGGTCCGCCCGTCCMCACAGGTTCTCGACGCGCTCGCAGCCGCGCTCCGGCTGGACGGCGCGGAACGTCAGTACCTGGACGTGCTGGCCTATGGCCGCCCCGGCCACGCCGGGTCGCGTACCGCGCCTGACGGGCATTCGGCGCCGCCGACCGAGGTGATAGCGGCCGGCGTCGCCGATCTGGTGCGGCGCCTCGACCCACATCCGACCTTCGTGAAGGGGCGCCGCTGGGATGTGCTGGCAGCCAACGTGGCGGCACGTGAGCTGTTCACCGACTGGGAGGTCCGGCTACCGGCGGACAGGAACCTGGTGCGCTGGATGTTCACCGACGATCAGGCCCGGCGGGTCTACCTCGACTGGGAGCACGAGGCGCGCGCCATGCTCGGACGATTCCGGCTGGCGACCGCTGCCTACACGAACGAGCCGAGCGTCGCTGCCCTCGTCGCCGAACTCCTGCGCGACAGCGTGCACGTCAGGCGGTGGTGGCCGAACCATGACGTCGTCTCGATCGGCGGTAGCGGCGTGAAAAGGCTCCGCCATCCACGTCTCGGCCCGGTGGACTATGCACACGTGGTGCTGAGCGTCACCGATCATCCGGAGCAGACCCTGGTCACCTACACCGCGCGGACCGACGGACTGTCGGCGTAGTCGGAAGCGGGAGCACCGCGGGCGGCGCGGGACGCCCGCTCACGACCTGGTTGCCGCAAAGCCGCCACGGCGGCCCAGCTGACGAGCATTGCCATCCACTGTTGGTGATTTCTCCAGAATTCACGCTGCGACCAGACGGTATAATTAGCGCGCGGTGTTCACCGTTCGATGACGGGAGCCGGTATGAACGGCCGTTTCATGGTGTCGTTCGCCGAGGTCGACCGGACCTGGGCAGAGTGGATCTCCTGGCAGTTGCGGGCGGGCGGTTTCGACCTGGTGTCGTCGCCTGCCGCCGGCGGCGGCGACGACATAGGGATAAGGGTCGGCGGCCTCGGCACAGAGGTGAACGGGCCGACCAGTCTGATCCTGGTGCTTTCGCCGGTGTATGTCGGCACCGTCGGGGACGCCGTGGAACGGCGGCTGGCATCCTCACTCGGCCCGTCGGGGCAGGCCCTGGCCGTGGTGCGGGTGCGGGTAAGTCGCTGTGGCCAGGTCGACCCGGCCGACTGTGTGGACCTGTTCGACCTGGAGGAGAACGAGGCGCGCAGGCGGCTTCTGGCCGCTGTCCGGGCCGTGCGGCCGGCCTCGGGGGACGGCGTGGACTCCGGGGAGACAGCCCCGTGGTTTCCGGGGCGTGCACCGGTGGCGGAATCTCGCGCCCGCTATGAGCGTCTACTCACCGCCCACGGCGACGCGCATCCCGACGTCCTTACCGCGGGTGCGGACCTGGCCGCCGCGCTGGTCGTGGAAAGGGACTACCCGACCGCGCGTCACCTGTACGAGCAGGTGCTTCACCACCGTCGGCACCTTCTCGGAACCGACCATCCGGAGTCGGTCGCCACCGCCTACCAGCTCGGGCTGAGTCTGATGTCGTTGCAGGAGTATTCCGCGGCGCGAGAGCTGCTCGTGCAGGTCGTTGCCCACCATCGCCGCGCCCTCGGCGAGGACCATCCCGACACCATCGGCGCGGCCGCGGACGCCGCGGCCGCCCTGCACGGGTCCGGAGACACCGAGGCGGCCCGGGCGGAGCTGCAGGCGGTGCTGGCCCGGGCACGGCGGATCCTGGGCGAGGGCAACCCGCACACTGTCGGCATCGATCAGCGGCTGGCCGTACAGACGCTGTCGTCCGGTGAGCAGGGGCCGGCCGGGAGGGAGGCGTTCGAAGCGGCGGTTACCCGAGCCCGGCAGATGCGCGGCGCGGATGATCTGTCGACCATCGGCGCCGAGTACACCCTCGCCTCGGTGCTGGGGATGCAGGGAGATCACCCGGCGGCGCGGGCGGCGTTCGCGGACTGCCTGGAGCATGCCCGCCGAGCCCTGGGCGAGGAGCACGAATTCACGGTCCTCGTCGAACGGGAGATGGCAGCCGAACTGCAGGCGCAGGGAGACGTTCCCGCAGCCCGCTCTTTGCTCGGCGACGCGCTCGAACGCTCCGGACGCATTCTCGGCCCCGACCACCCCGACACCGCGGAGGCCGCCGCCCGTCTGGCCGTTCTCACCAGCTGACCAGCCAGCCCACCGGGTCCTCACCGAGGCGGTGGCATCTCTGGCCGCCGCGCCCCCGCTGGAAACCTTGTTCGACCTTCAACCGGCAACGCGGCGACGCCACCGTTCTCGACTCCCCCACGCTCAAGGAACGGCGCCAACAGGTCGCGAAATCCTAGGCGACGTGCGCCCCCTCCGTATCCGTCCCTTACCGCCTCTCAACCAGATCCGAGTGTCGAACTGGCGCGTCCAGATCCAGTGTCGAACTGGCGCATCGTCAGCGGAAGAGCATTGGGCAGGATGCCGCGCCGCTCTCTGCCGCGTTGGTCCGAGGAGACTGGGCGCATGTTGCCCGACCTCACGGTCGCCGGGGCGGACCTGCCCGTCCGGGCCGCCCTGCCAGCGCTCGTCGCCGCGCTGACCGCCCGCGACCAGCACGGGTCGGGCCGCGCCGGCGGGGCCGCGGTGCTGGTGGCCCCGCCCGGCACGGGCAAGACGACGCTCGTCCCGCTCGCGCTCGCCGACCACGTCCCCGGCCGGGTACTGGTCGTCGAGCCGCGGCGGATCGCCGTCCGCGCCGCGGCACGGCGGATGGCCAGCCTCGCTGGCGCTGGCGGGGCGGGCGGCGCCGGGGCTCGTGCGGACGCCGCGGGTCGCGGCGGTGTGGGTGGCGGCGAGGTGGGCGGCGCGGTCGGCTACACGATCCGCGGCGAGCGCAGGGTCGGGCCGTCCACCCGGGTCGAGGTGGTCACGCCGGGAGTGCTCGTCCGGCGGCTGCAACGCGACCCCGAGCTGCCCGGTACCGACGCGGTCATCCTCGACGAGTGCCACGAGCGCCACCTCGACGCCGACCTGGCGCTCGCGTTCCTGCTCGACGTCCGCGCCGCGCTGCGCCCCGACCTGCTCCTGCTCGCCGCCTCCGCGACAGCCGACACCCGGCGGCTGGCGGCGATGCTCGGCGCGCCCGGCCAGCCCGCGCCGGTCATCGGGACGGACGCCTCGATGTTCGACGTCGAGGTGGTCTGGGCGCCCCCGCCCGGGGTGATCACCCCGGCGCATGGCCTGCGGGTCGACCCGAGGCTGCTCGACCACGTCGCCGCGACCGTCGGGCGCGCGCTGCGGGAGACGTCCGGGGATGTGCTCGTCTTCCTGCCCGGGGCCGGTGAGATCGCCGCCGTCGCCGGTCGGCTCGCCGGGCACCGGAACACGGTCGACGCGGTCGACGTGCTCAGCCTGCACGGCCGCCAGACCGGCGGGGCGCAGGACGCGGTGCTGCGCGCCGGCCCGCGTCGCCGGGTGGTGTTGGCGACCGCGGTCGCGGAGAGCAGCCTCACGGTGCCCGGCGTGCGGGTAGTCGTCGACGCCGGTCTGGCCCGGTCCCCCCGGATGGACCACGCCCGCGGGCTGGGCTCGCTGGTCACCGTGCGGGTGTCGCGGTCGTCCGCCGGGCAGCGCGCGGGCCGGGCCGGCCGGGAGGCGCCGGGCCGGGTGTACCGCTGCTGGTCCGCCGCCGAACACGACCGGCTGCCCGCCCAGCCGGAACCGGAGATCGCCGTCGCCGACCTCACCGCCTTCGCGCTGGAGCTGGCGGTCTGGGGCCATCCCGGCGGCGTGGGCCTGCCGCTGCTCAGCGACCCTCCCGCCGGCGCGATGGAGGCCGCCGGGGTCTCGCTGCGGGCGCTCGGCGCCGTCGACGAGACCGGCCGAGTCACCCCGCGAGGACGCTCGATCGCCCAGGTCGGGGCCCATCCGCGGCTCGCACGGGCGCTGCTCGACGGCACCAGGGCCGTCGGCGCCCGCCGCGCGGCGGATGTCGTGGCGATGCTCTCCGGGGACGGCCCCGCGGGCGGCCCCTCCGACGACCTCGTCGCCACGTGGCGCCGCCTGCGGGCGGACACCGACCGGGCCGCATCCGCCCGCTGGCGGGAGGAGGCCCGCCGGCTGCGCTCGGCCGCGGAAGTCGCGGAAGCCGCACCCGCCCGGCCCGGTGAACCCGCCAGGCCTACCGGGCCCGCCAGGCCTACCGGGCCCGCCCGGCCTACCGGACCTGCCGGGCCTGCCGGACCCGCGGCACGGGGAACGGGTGGGATGACCGACGATCTTGCGGCCGGACTCGTGGTCGGCCTCGCCTTCCCCGAGCGGCTCGCGCGGGCCCGCGATCCCGGCGGCTCGAACTACCTGATGGCCGGTGGGACAGGTGCCGAGCTCGCAGCGGGCTCGGCGTTGGCCGGGGCGCAATGGCTCGCCATCGCGGTCGCCGACCGCGGGTCCGGCCGGACGTCTGCCCGGGTGCGCCTGGCCGTCGCCCTCGACGCGGCCACCGCGCGGGAGGCGGGCGCGGCGCTGCTGCGCACCGAGGACGAGGTCGCCTGGTCCGGTGGCGACATCGTCGCCCGCCGGCTCGAACGCCTCGGCGCGATCATCCTCGCCGAACGCCCGGTGACCAGGCCCGACCCGTCCAAGCTGCGGGCCGCCGCGCTCGACGGGCTGCGCGACGCCGGACTCCCCGTGCTGCGCTGGAACGCCGACGCGCTCGCCCTGCGGGACAGGCTCGCGTTCTGCCACCGGGTACTCGGCGCCCCCTGGCCCGACGTCACCGACGCCACCCTGCTGGCCCGCGCCCCCGACTGGCTCGGGCCGGACCTCGACGGAGTGCGCCGCCGCGCCGACCTCGAGCGCGTCGACGCCGGCCACGCGCTGCGCCGCCTGCTTCCCTGGCCACAGGCCGCCCGGCTGGACGAGCTGGCGCCCGAGCGGGTGACGGTGCCGAGCGGCTCCCGGGTGCGCCTCGACTACAGCGACACCACCGGCGCCGCCGGCCCCGTCCTGGCCGTGAAGATCGCCGAGGTGTTCGGCTGGGAGCGGGTACCCGTCGTCGCCGACGGCCGCGCCCCGCTGGTGCTGCACCTGCTGTCACCGGCGGGCCGCCCGGTGGCGGTGACCAGCGACCTCGCATCGTTCTGGCGGACGGGCTACCMGCAGGTCCGCTCGGAACTGCGCGGCCGCTACCCCCGCCACCCCTGGCCGGACGACCCGACCACGGCCCCACCGACCCGGCGCGTCGCCCCCCGTACCCGCTGACATGTCAGATGGCGCTCCCACGGGCCTTCACCAGGTGGCGGCTGATCACCTGGCCCTGGATCTGGTTCGCGCCCTCGAAGATCTACACAATCTTCGAGGGCACGAGCGAAATCCAGCGTCTGGTGACCGCCCGCGCCATCTCTGGCCTGCACATTCGCTGATGACCGGTTAGCGGTCGCTCACCGCAGCCAGGCGCCGTACAAGATCGAGTCCACGTATAGTCCACAGCCGGCTTGCCGGAACCGGACGCCGGGCCGCCACACGACAGAACTCCGACGCCTCAGTGGAGACGCCACGCGATTTCTGGCCGCCCACGACGCAGGCATCGCAGCGTCCGACATTGCGATGGCTCGAACGATGCCCGCCGCGGGCCCGAGGGCGTCGCCCTAGCGATCCACGATCCGTGGCCGCAACATCGCCGCACTCTCAATTCTCCGGATCTGCCTATAGGCCCGGGTGCGGCACAACGACACGGTGGATGATGTCCGTCAGGGTCGCGACCTTACTGCGACCGGTGAGCGCGCGGGGGTGGGCGGAGCGTGGAGGGGCTGTCACGCGAGGAGATCGACACGCTCGCGAACCTGTTTGCCCCCCTCGAGGCCGAGCAGTTGTTGGAACGGGCAGGGCTTCCTCGCAGCCGGCATCCCGCGTCGCAGAGCCGGGACCGCCTGACCTTCTGGACAGAGGTCTCGCTCCTGATCGTTCACGGCGCCGTCCCTGGTCTGCGAACCGCGATCCTCACCGAGGCCTCTCGGCTATTCCCTGGACACGATGCCTTGATCCTTGGTCTCGGGCCTGCTGGCCTGACCGATGACGGGCCGTTCGTCACGGACGGCGCCGCGAAGGGGCGACCGAAAGCGCCACCGAGGCTACTGAGCCTGCTACGGATGACGCTGAAGGTTACAGATAGCCTGCCGCGGTCGTTTCGTGGTGATCGGCGATCATCGTTGTCGAGTGTCTATGTCCGCCCGAGTGTCAGCGCCGCAGGCGAGGCCCGGCAGGTTCGCGAGGAAGCGCCAGAGAGGGCCGGCGCGCCGTGGGTTGAGAAGGACCGGTTGGTGCGGGCATTGGCCCAGCCATTCGACGAAGTGGTCGGCAAGCATGGCCACCTCGTGATCGAGGGCGCTGCCGGTCTCGGCAAGACGACGTTGGGCTACCAGGTCGCGCACGAACTGGCGCGGGCCCTGCTCGACCCGACCGGAACGCCACCGGTCGAGCGGCTTGCGGTGCCGCTGGTATTACCGGCCCGGGTCTTGGCAATGCACCTACACCGGGGTTGGAACGAGGCGTTGCCCGCGGCGGTCGCCAACGAATACGACACGCTCGGCGATGGCCTGCCAATCCCCGCTCTCTTCACCACCACGGTCCACGACCTGCCCTGGCTTGTGATCGTCGACGCGCTCGACGAGATTCCCGACCAGGCCAGCCGCGAGAAGCTGCTCACGGCATTGGCCGCACGGATGTCCGACCCGGACAGCCCGGCCCGCTTCCTGGTGACCACTAGGCCGCTGGCACCAGGAGAAGTCCAACTGCTGGCCGGTCCTCAGGTGGGCTTCTACGAACTGCAACCATTCGACGCAGCGGCACTGAACACCTTCGCATATCGTTGGTTCGACCCCGATAACAGCCTGGCGGGCAAGGCCGCCGCACGGGAGTTCCTCGACCAGATTGAAGCGGCGGGGCTCGGCGACATCTTGGAGGTTCCTCTCCTCGCCGCGCTCGCCGCACAGGTCCATGCCGCGAGGCTGGATCAGCCTCTGCCCGGCAGCCGGTACGAACTCTACGAGCAGTACATCGACCACCTCGGCGCTATCCGCGCGATTGCCCGTTCCGCCGCGCTCGAATCGTTTCGGCTCGTTGCTGGCGGAACCGCGTTTGCGGACTGGCTGGAGGCACACCGTGTCGAGCTCCTTGAGCGACTCGCCACGACCTACACGACGGCCGATACCCGCCTGCTCGATGACACTGAGAAATACCTAGTGGCGCAGGCTCCATTACCAGAACGTCTGCCCGCAGGCTGGACCGAGTCGATGGCCGAATGGCTCTCGCTCAGCGGCCTGCTCAGTCGGCAAGGCGGGCGTCTGCGATTCCTTCACCAGACCTTCGCGGAGCACCTCGCAGCAAGCGCGACGGCGCGGGCACTCCCGGACGACGTCCGGCCGGAGCTGCCCCCGTGGGACGACCTGATCCGCCGACTGCTGCTTGAGGACGAGAGCGGCACCCGCGTAGTGCTGCACTACCTGCACCGCCAAGGCCCAGGCGCCAGCCTGCTGACGATGCTCCTGACTGGCGGGCGCGACTACCAGGACCGTGGTGCCGAACTGGTCATCCAGGGAGCTCCGGCAGACAGCGCCCAACTGGCCACCTTTCTCAGCCAGCTCGAAGAGCGCGTTCTCGTTGGTCTCTGGGGGGCCTGGAGGCTGCGACAAATGGCCGGCCTGACCCGCCACTCGGCGGTCCGGAACCAGCTACGCCAGCTGTCGGCCAACCCGCAAGTCCAACCGGCCATGACAATCACCATCTTCGGYCTTCTCCGGAAAAGCTGTCCGGACCTCCACGATCGTGCCATCGACGCTCTGAACCGATGGATATCCGATGATCAATCGATAGCGCTTCGATGCGCATCGGCTGGATGTCTCGCCCGGTTCGGGGGAAGCCATGGCATCCGTGCCGCCGCAGCCCTACGAACATTGACCTCCGATCACACCTACCCGATAACGGAGCGAGTTCGAGCTGCGCGGGAACTTGCCGAGCTCGGCGTACACGACCGCGCGGACGCTGCGGACGCACTGGCCACCATGGCTGCTGAAGAAGGCGGTGACGAGTACGACCGCGCATTTGCGATGCGCGAGCTGGCTGGACTCGGTGGTGAGCATCGAGATCGCGGGGCTGTCATCGCGCAAGAGCTTGCCCAGAGTCCAGCCACCACCGGTTACATCCAGGTACAGGCCGCTAGCACCCTCGCCGAACTCGGCGGAGAATATCGGCAACGTGCCGCAGACATCCTGCGGATTATCGCTTCCGACCCGACAGTCGACAGGCGTTATCAGACGGAGGCCCTCGCCGCCGCTGCCGCAATCATCCCCGATCTTCGCGACGCGGCGRCCACCGCCTTGCGCGATCTGACCGCAGACATCACCACCTCGATATACCAACGTCTCGAGGCCGCGCGAAAACTGGCCGACCTCGGCCCGCAGCGCCGCGATCAGGCCGCCCAAGCGCTCCTAGCCCTCGTAGTCGCGCCGATTGGCCGAGAGAACGACATCGACTGGTATTGGAAGGAACTAGCGGCGCGCGACCTGACGGAAATAAACGAGGAACACCGACGCCAAATACTCCCCGCATTGCAACAGATTGTCGAGGGTCCTGGACCTTATTCGACTCGCAAAGATGATATTCTGCATATTCTAGCGAGGCTCTCCGACGAAGACCCAGCTCTGGTCGCGAAGACCATGTACCGGATCTTCACGGATCCGACCAGGGCCGTCGACGAACGCCGTATCGCGGCAGAGAGCCAGGCCAAGATATCGGCCGAGCACCGCCGCGAAGTTCTGGAGTTCTTCGCCAGCGTGTTACGCGACGCCACGGCGGCGTCAGGCGAACATCTCTTGGCTTCAGCAGTTCTTGCCGTCTTGGAGCCCAGTGCCCGCCCGCTCGTAGGTGCTCTCGTAAGCCGCATCGCGGCCAGTCTCACCGCCGCTCCTTCGACTCGACTCGACGCGGCGCATACGTTGACCGATCTTGGCCCACAGTATAGCGAGATCGCCATGCAGCTGATTTGCGAAGTCGCCGCGCATCCACTGCTGAGCGACGCGGATCGCGTGACCGCTGCAGCAGCAATGCCAGACCGTGGTGATGGACACCGCTCGAAAGCCGCTGTACTCTACGATCTCGCGGTTGACACGACCATCGCCGTAGACCAGCGGTCGAGGGCTGCGGCGAGGCTGGCCGAGCTGGGTGGTGACCACCGGCGCAGCGGGGCCGCCGTTCTTTACAGCCTTGCGACCGACCGAACCATAGACGTCGACGACCGACACCAAGCCGCGCGTGCTCTAACGAGGCTGGGCGGTGAGGATCAGCGTCGGGGGGCCGCCGTTCTCTACAACCTTGCGGTTGACGGAATGATCAGCGCCGACCACCAGCGCCGGGCCGCAGACAGCCTAGCGGAACTCGGCAGAGAAGATCAGCATCGCGCCGCGGATGCTTTGTATAGCCTCGCAATCGACGGAACCGTCAACGCGGGTGACCGGCGCCAAGCCGCTAGCAGTTTGGCTGAGCTGCGCAGTGAGGATCGGAGACGCGGCGCCGCCGTACTGCGTGATCTTGCCGGCGACCCAGCCATGGCTGCTGCGACACGGCGCCGGGCAGCGGAGAGTCTCATCCGCCTGCGTGGTGACGACCTGCGACGCGGCGCTGGCGTCCTCCACGATCTCACCGCGAGCCCATTGGTCAGACTCAGAACCCGGCTGCTCTCTGCCGAGGCTCTGGCGAACCTTGGCCCGAACGACGCGCAACAGGCCAAGGAACTCCTAGACCTGCTTGCGGTCGAGCCTGCGATCGGCGCCGAAGATCGGACCTTCGTAGCAGCGACGGCGGCCAGCCTCAACGCGCAACCMGCCCGAGCAGCAGAGCTGTTGTCGGCTCTGGCACTTGACCCTGCAGCGGACGAGGACGCACGGCTGGAGGCGTCGGGCAGAATCCAACGACTTCGGGGAGCGGATCAGCACCACCGCGCGGCAGATGTCTTCGCCCAACTGGCCACCGACCCATCCCTCGGTGTAGGCAACCAACAGGCGGCGGCGGAGACATTGGCCCGCTACGGGGCCGAGCACTGGGAAAGCGCGATCCGGGTGCTCTCCCAGCTGGCCGTCGACCCAGACAACGACGCGCATGAACGCCTAGTGGCCGCACGCGGCATTGCACGGCTCGGCTCACCGGGGCAGATCGCCGCCCGCGGCGTGCTCCGGCAGATTACGACTAGCCGCGTGCTCGATGCACCAGTCCGCCGCTGGGCAGCACGATCGCTGGCCGAACTCGGCCCTTCCGCGCTCACCGAGTCCATCGCCGCGTTGTACGCGTTGTGCACCGAAACGACGACCGACATGTGGAACCGCCTTTGGGCGGCAGAGACGCTCACCGAACTGGGCACCAGTGGCCGGCAGGCGTCAATGCGGGCGCTAAAATCCTTGACCAGCGACACGATCGACGATCGACTGGTCCGCGCTTACTGCGAGGGAATACATGCCGACCTCGACGACCACCATCACCACCGTGTGGTGGACCTCCTTATCGAGACCGCCTCTGATAAGTTCGAAGACGGCTGGCGTCGCGTCTGCGCAGCCAGCGAACTTTTCGCAGTAAGCCGACACCACGAGGATCGATCCGCCCAGCTTCTCTCCGCGATCGCCGCCGACGGGTCCCTGCGCGCCTGGGAACGCCGCCAGGCTGCGGACAGGCTGGCCACCCTTGGTGCGAAGACCCGTGTCGACGCCGCCGACTTACTTCTCCTGGTCACCGGCGATGTGCTCGCTGATCCCTGGGAACGGGCCGAGGCCGCGACTGCGCTCCTAGAACTCAACCAGCATCGGCCGCAGGCAGTCGCCATCCTCGAACGCCTTGCCACCGACACCGGCATCTCCGGTGGACAACGCCTGTCTGCGGCCCGGCCGCTTGCAACGCTCGCCTCCGACCAAGCAGTCGTGGCGCTTGAAGCGATCTGCCTGGATTCAGATGCTGATGCCCAGACCCGTCTGGATTCAGCAAGATGCTTGGCCAAGGGAGGCCAGGAATTTCGCCGAAAGGCTCTTGAATATCTTCGTCAGCAGGCGACCGACGAAGCGTCGACTCCGCTTGAACGCGCACTCGCCCGCAAGGAGCTCCACAAGAACCGCGGCAATGATCCCAGGGACGCGATCGACATGCTCCTCCACCTGGCTGACGACACCACACAGCGGCCATCTGACCGTCGACAGGCAGCACGTCTCCTCCCCGACTTCGGTCGGGAGTTCCGAGCCCCGGCGCGCAGGGTTCTGCGTGAGCTCCTGCAACGGTGCAGCAACGGAGGATTCGACCAGGCGATGACCTGCTATGAGGCCGCGCGGTTCGGAGCCCTTCACCGGACGATCGCAATCAACGCTCTCGTCTCCCTCCACGCGGCACGACTAGCCGATCCGGCGAGGCGGCGTGAGATCGCCGAGGCTCTAGCCGCCATCGCGCCGGCCCACCATTTCGCTGCGCTCCACACTCTTCGTCTGGACGTCATCGACTCATCGCACGACGCCGATACACGAAACAAGGCTGCCGAATCACTTTCGAAAATCACAAAACATCCTGGCCGCATAAAGGACCTGACGCCAACTGGCGACGAGATGATCATCTAATAATTGTTCTATCCGACGGCCAGAACAGCACGTCGGAGCCACTGTTCAAACGCCCTGTGATGGCTCGTCCACCTGCCTCGCCCGCCGACGAGGCTTCAGGGTCGGGAACCGATCGCCGTTGGGTGCTCGTGGCTACGGATTGCTCAACCTTGAATGCCTCACCGCGGGCGTCGCGGTGTCCGACACGGCGATGTATGGAGCGGTGCTATCGGCGAAGACAGCCACAATGCCCCCGCCGCCCACGCCGACGTATGGAAGACCCCAACGGGCGCAATCGGTAAGGCCTCCCTCACGCCTCGATTTGAGGGCTGTCGAGCGGACCCGTGCCGCGACAAGCCATCCAGAGCTACAAGGAGCAAATCAATCGCTGGCGCGCCACGGCCTGTCCGACGACTCCCCTTCGTCCCAGGACATCGCGCTGCCCCGCAACGCCCGGCCACCCGCGGGCTTCTGTACCGGCCTGGCCATCGCAGACGGCCCCCACCGCGACCGGACGCGGAACGGCGATCCGGGAGACTGCTGTGGTGACCAGCCTGCTCAACGAGGACGCGCTGACCGCCTCGTCGGTAGTGGCGAACCGGGCGATGAACCGGGAGCGCCAGCTCACCGGGGTC
>NZ_MBLN01000094.1:0-7911 GCF_001854645.1 Pseudofrankia sp. EUN1h
CTAACCCCACGGCTGCGGGCGGGGCCCGTGCCGCCGGGGGCGGCGGGGGCCGCGGGGGCGGGCGAGGTCAGGCCCTGCCGCGGACGGGCGGGGGGGCCTGCGGGGCGACGCGATGACCGCCGCGGGCGGCGTACCAGGCGACGGTGGCGTCGAGCGCGGTCGCGAGATCGACGCTGGTCGCGTGTGGGAACAGCGTCCGGACGGTCGCGATGTCGGCCTGCAGGTCGCGGACGTCGCCGGCCCGGCCCGGCCCGAAGGCGACCGGCAGCTTGCGGCCGACGATCTCCTCCAGCCGGGCGACCATCGTGAGCAGGTCCACCCGGTTGCCGAACGCGAGGTTCACCGGCCGCGGGTGGGCGAGCCGGCGGGTGGTCGCGTCGGCGAGCATCGCCGCGATCGGCTCGACGTAGCCGACGTCGCGGGTCTGGCGCCCGTCGCCGAACACCGTCAGCGGACGGCCGGACAGCGCCGCGTCGATGAACGACGGGATGACCGCGGAGTAGGCGTGCCCGACCGCCTGGAACGGGCCGAAGACGGTGAACAGCCGCGCCACCAGCACCGGCAGCCCGAAGCTCGCCTGGTAACCGAGCGCGTAGGCCTCCGCGGCGAGCTTGCTCGCGGCGTACGGGCTGCGCGGGGCGACGGGACCGTCCTCCCGGCAGGGCATCGGCCCGGCGTCGCCGTAGACCGACCCCGACGAGGTGACGATGACGTGCGCCTCGGCCCGCTGGGCGACGTCGAGCACGGTGAGCGTGCCGGTGACGTTCACGTCGTGGCTGGCCAGCGGGTCGAGCAGCGAGCGTTCGACGGACGGCCTGGCGGCCAGGTGGACGATGCTGTCCGCGCCGGCGGCCGCCTCCTCGAGGATGGCCCGGTCCGTGACGCTGCCGACGATGAGCTTCACCGGCAGCCCGGAGAGGTTGGACACGGCTCCGGTGCTCAGGTCGTCGACGACGATCACCTCGCAGCCGGCCGACAGCAGCGCCCTGGTCAGATGGGATCCAAGAAACCCGGCTCCGCC
The DNA here is from genome assembly GCF_001854645.1 of Pseudofrankia sp. EUN1h. Classification (NCBI taxonomy): domain Bacteria; kingdom Bacillati; phylum Actinomycetota; class Actinomycetes; order Frankiales; family Frankiaceae; genus Pseudofrankia; species Pseudofrankia sp. EUN1h. The sequence continues at coordinate 1,022 of NZ_MBLN01000094.1, forward strand.
GGTCACCACGACCTTCATCGCTTCATCACCCTTCGGAGTCGGACAGGTGCCATCCGTAGTATGCTTGCCTCTCTTCCGATCTGCGATCACCGATGAGAGTCGACACGGCACGAGTAGTGACGATCGCTGCGGCGCGGCCGGGGTCGGCGCTGCCGCGGCGCCTCGTTGAACTCGCTAGCGAGGCGTTCTACGGTCACCTCGTGCCAACAAGCCGCCACCGTCGGCAACTAGTCATCGTGGGAACCGGCGGTTACGGCCGCGAGCTCCTCGACGTGGTCGAAGCCGTCAACGCCGCCACATCCGACCAGGCCACCTACCAGCTCGTGGGTTTCCTGGCCGAGGAGCCGCGCGGCCGTCTCCTCGACGGCGCCCGGGCCTCGCCCGACGAGCGGCCGTCGCTCGACGAGCGGCCGGCACCCGACGAGCGGCTGACACCCGACGAACCGCTCGCGCTCACCGGCCGAGGAGACGGGCGGCGGCGACGTCGGACCGACGAGGACCTGCTCGCCCGGCGCGGCGTGTGCCTGCTCGGCGGGCTGGATCTGCTGGCGGGCCTCGACGTCGACTACCTCATCGGTGTGGCCTCCCCGGGCGCCCGCGCCCGGATCGACCGCTATGCAAGCGCGCTGGGCCGTCGGCCCGCGACGCTCGTACATCCGCGGGCCACCATCGGCGGCGACGTGAAGCTCGGCCCCGGCACGGTGGTCTGCGCGCTCGCCAGCATCACGACGAACGTCGCGACCGGTCGGCACGTGCTGCTCGACGTCGGGGCGAGCGTCGCGCACGACTGCCGGCTGCGTGACTACGCGACGCTCGCCCCCGGCGCCCGCGTCTCCGGCGAGGTCGAGATCGGCGCCCGCGCGTGGATCGGCAGCCAGGCGACCATCGTGCGGATGCGCCGCGTGGGTCCCGGCGCCGTCGTCGGCGCCGGCGCCGTCGTCGTCGACGACGTCCTGCCCGACCTCGTCGTCGCGGGCGTGCCCGCCCGCCCGATCGCCGCCACCGGGCCGGCCGGGCTCGGCGCCGGCCGCGGCGCCGGAGCGGACGCCGCCGCCCTCGCGGGCCTGCCACCGGATGACCGGCGCACGCCCGCCTGGCCGCCCCCGCCCCGTCACCTGCCGGCCGAGACGCACCGCGCCGACCTCGCCGAGCAGGCCGAGATCGCCTGACACGACGGGAACGACCCGCCGGGAAAAGACCAGCCGGCTGCCGGGGAAAGGCCAGTGGGCATCCCGGCGAACGGGGTCACGAGGGTGGCGCAATCCGGGCGCCGGGCGCCGGGCGGACGGCTAGCATCGAACGAGTGGATCGCTGGTACGAGCTCGATGGCTGCGACAATGTCCGCGATCTGGGTGGGCTGCCCACCGTGGATGGCGGCCAGACCCGCTACGGCGTCCTGCTACGCAGCGACACCCTTCAACACCTGACCGCCGTCGGCGTCGCCCGGCTGCGTGACGAGTTCGGCCTGGGCACGGTCCTCGACCTGCGCGCGGTCGAGGAGGCGGCGCGTGAGGGCCGCGGCCTGCTCGAGTTCGAGCCGGTCAGGTACCACAACCTGTCGTTCCTCACCACGCGCTGGGTGATGCCGGACGACCCCGCCTACGACGCGCTCGTGCGCACCCGCACCAGCGACGACCGTGTCGCGCACTACCTCGACTACGTGCGCCTGGCCGGCGAGTCGGTCGCCACCGCGGTTCGCCTCATCTGCGACGCGACCAGCGGCCCGACGTTGTTCCACTGCGCCGCGGGCAAGGACCGCACCGGCGTGCTTGCCGCCCTCGTCCTCACCATCGCCGGCGTGGAACGTGACGCGATCATCGCCGACTACGTCGCCACCAACGAGCGCATTCACCTGATCGAGACCCGGCTGTCCCAGCTGCCGTCCTACCAGCGCGGTATCCAGACGAGGTCGGAGGCCGACCAGCTCCGCGTCCGCGCCGAGGTGATGGCCGGCTTCCTCGACGGCGTCGACTCCCTCTGGGGCAGCGCCGACGCCTGGGCACTGCACGCCGGTGTCCCCGAGGAGTCGCTCACCGCCCTGCGCACCCGCCTGGCGACCACGGACCTGCCCTAACCCCGGCCGCGCGTGGGCATCGCCGAACGCGCGGGGGCGCGGGGACGGTTACCGGTCGCGGATCTTGTCTATCTGAGGGACCTCTTCGGGGTCTGGGCCCTCGACGGCGAAGAAGGCCTTCAGACAGTCGACGGCGACATCCGGCGCGGTTCTCCGGAGGCTCATCGTGAGGACGTTGGCGTCGTTCCAGAGGCGGGCGTTCTTCGCGATCCAGGGCTCCCAGGCCTGCGCCGCACGCACCCCCGGGACCTTGTTCGCCGCGATGGCGGTGCCCGTGCCCGTCCAGCACATCAGGACGCCGAAGCGGTACTCGCCGGCAGCGACACCCCTGGCCACGGCCTCGGAAAGCTCCGGCCAGCTCGTCGAGTCGACGAGCCTCGTCTCGAAGTTCGCCCGGAGATAGTCCGTCACCATCGTCACGCACTCGTTGGTGTCGTCCGCGCCAAAAATGACCTTGATCTTCTCGGCGGTCACCAGTTCTACCGCACCTTTCCACTACCCGACCAGTCAGCCCGGCGACAGGTGGTCGCACGATGGCAACAACGCCGACCCGTGACGTCGAGGTCCATTTCGTCGCACAATGTTACCACCCGCCTACCATTCGACATGTCRCCGCCTTTTGCCCGATGGCACCTGAGCGCCACCGAATGGCTTCCCCGGCCGGCGGGCGCCTAGAAACCGAGAAGCGACGGCAAAGCCGCGGCGAGGGCGCGGAAGGCCTGGCCACGATGGCTGATCGCGTCCTTCTCGGTCGCGGTGAGCTCGGCGCTGGCTCGGGTCTCGCCGTCGGGAACGAACAGCGGGTCGTAGCCGAAGCCGTTCTCGCCACGTCCGGCGGTGAGCAGCTGGCCGCGCAACTCGCCGTGGACGACGTGCTCGCGGCCGTCGGGACTCACGAACGCGGCGGCGCAGACGAACGCGGCACCGCGCCGTTGCGCCGGGACGTCGTCGAGCTGGGCGAGCAGCAGCGCGTTGTTCGCCGCGTCACGCGCGACCCGGCCCGTGCCCGGCGGGCTGCCCGCCCAGCGGGCGGAGCGGACGCCGGGCATGCCGTTCAGCTCGTCGACGGTGAGTCCCGAGTCGTCGGCGATGGCCGGCAGGCCCGTCGTCGCCACGGCGTCCCTGGCCTTGATCAACGCGTTCTCGGCGAACGTCCGACCGGTCTCGGGGACCTCCGGACCCGGCGGCAGCGGCACCAGCTCGACGGGCACCTCGCTCGCCGCGAGGATCCGGCTCAGCTCGGCGAGCTTGGCGTCGTTGCGGCTGGCAAGGACGATCCGCGCCGACACCCCCGACACCCCCGACACGCCTGACGCGTCCCGGGCGGCGGGCGCGCCCTCGGCCGGAGTTCCCGCCGGATCCGGGGTTCCTGCCGGATCGACGGAGCTTGCGGACGGGGTCCCTGCCGGATCGGCGGAGCCGATCTGGGAGGTCGTGATCTGGGAGGTCCGGGAGCCGGTCCCGGAGTTCTCGCTCACCGGCTGTCCCCGCGGCCCCCGGTGCGCGGCGGCGGTCCAGCGGGGAGGGGGCCCGCCAGCGCGTCGTTCTGCAGCTGCGCGAGCTCGGCGCAGCCGGCGACGGCGAGGTCGAGCAGGGCGTCGAGGGCGGCCCGGTCGAACGGTGCGCCCTCAGCGGTGCCCTGGACCTCGACGAACGCGCCGCCGTGGGTGCGGACGACGTTCATGTCCGTGTCGGCGGCCGAGTCCTCGACATAGGCGAGATCGAGCATGGGCACGCCGGCGACGACGCCCACGCTGACCGCGCTCACCCCGTCGATGATCGCCTTCGACCGGCCGAGCCAGCGGCAGGCGTCGACGAGGGCGACATAGGAGCCGGTGATCGCGGCGGTGCGGGTACCACCGTCGGCGAGCAGCACGTCGCAGTCGATCGCGATCGTGTTCTCGCCCAGCTGCTTGAGGTCGATGCAGGCGCGCAGGCTGCGGCCGATGAGGCGCGAGATCTCGTGGGTGCGCCCGCCGATCTTGCCGCGGACCGACTCCCGGTCGTTGCGGGTGTTCGTCGCCCGCGGCAGCATCGCGTACTCGGCCGTCACCCAGCCCAGGCCGCTGCCCTTGCGCCAGCGCGGCACCCCCTCGGTCACCGAGGCGGCGCACAGCACCCGCGTCCTGCCCGCCGAGATCAGGGCGGACCCCTCCGCGTGCTCCTGCCAGCCGCGGGTGATCGTCACGTGCCGGAGCTGGTCGGCGGCCCTGCCGTCATGTCTGGTCACGACCCGGACCTTATCCAGGCCTTCCCCACGGACTGGCTAGCCGGGACCTAGCCGGGGACTCGGCGCGCATCGGCACGTCCCCGCCACGGCGGACCAGGACGGCGATTCGCCCCTTCCACCGGACGGCCACCGTCGCCGGACGGCCCCTTCCACCGGACGGCCACCGCCGCCGAGCGGCCGCCGTCGGGGGTCGCGTCGTCAGATCTCGTAGGTGGCGCCGGGAGCGGCCACGCTGGTCCTGCCGCTGTAGGCGGCGGTGGCCTCCGCCTCGCTGCGGGCGGCGTCGCCCCAGGGGACCAGGTGGGTGACGACCAGCTGACCCACGCCGGCGGCCTCGGCGTGCAGGCCGGCCTCGCGGCCGGTCAGGTGCAGGTCGGGTGGGTTGTCCTCATGGTCGAGGAACGCGGCCTCGCACAGGAACAGGTCGCTGTCCTTGGCGAGCCGGACGAGCTTCTCGCACGGGCCGGTGTCGCCCGAGTAGGTCAGCACCTTGTCGTCCGCGCTGATCCGCACGCCGTAGGCCTCCACGGGGTGGGCGACGCGGGCCAGGTCGACGAGGAAGGGGCCGATGTGCACCCGGCCCGGGCCGATCGTCTGGAAGTYGTAGATGTCGGCCAGCGAGTCGTCGGGCCAGCGCTCGAAGGCGCCGCACAGCCGCTCCCGGGTGTTGATCGGCCCATAGACCGGCAGCTTGGGCGGCATGCCCTGCGGGTGGTAGCGACGCGCATAGCTCTGTACGACCAGGTCGAGACAGTGGTCGCCGTGCAGGTGACTGAGCAGGACAGCATCGACGTCACGCAGGTCGCAGTGCCGCTGGAGCTCACCGAGCGACCCGTTGCCCGCGTCGACAACGAGGCGGAAACCGTCGGACTCGACCAGGTAGGAGGAACACGCGGAGGTTGGGCCCGGATAGGTCCCGGAGCAGCCGAGAATCGTCAGTTTCACCGGCGCACCGCCTCCGCCGTCGCCAGGACCGTCGTCGTCATGTCGCCGCTCCCGTCCCGTTCCGCCGCGCTCCCCGCCATGCTCGGGGGCAAGGGGGCTCGCGCGCCAGCGGTGCTGACCTCGCTGGCCTGCGGAACGGGGACCCCCCCAACCGTCACGACCGGAGAGTTACCAGCCGGATACGCAGGTAGGACGGTGGCGAGCTCGGGGCCGAGGAACCTGCGGCCGACCCGGTTGAAGGATCGCGGGTCGCCGGTGGCGAGGAACCGGTGGACGGGTGGGGGCAGATCAGGATCACGGAACAGCCCACCCTGGGCCAGCACCCGGTAGGTGTCCTTCGCGGTCTCCTCAGCACTGCTCACCAGCGTCACCCCTTCCCCCATCACCAGGCTGATAACCCCGGTCAGCAACGGATAATGGGTACATCCGAGGATTAGGGTGTCGACGTCAGCTTCCTGCAACGGGGCCAGGTACGCCTCGGTAAGGCCAAGTAGCTGCCGGCCGGTCGTCGTGCCGCGTTCGACGAAGTCGACGAACGCCGGGCAGGCCACGCTCGTGAGCGTCACGCCCGCCGCCGCGGCGACGGCGTCGTCATAGGCACGACTGGTGATGGTCGCGACGGTGCCGATCACCCCGACCCGGCCGGTGCGGGTGGCCGCCACCGCACGCTTGGCGGCCGGCAGCACGACCTCCACCACCGGCACGTCGTAGCGCTCTCGCGCGTCGCGCAGGCAGGCCGCGCTGGCCGTATTGCACGCGATCACCAGGAGTTTCACGCCCTCGGCGACGAGCGTGTCCATCGCGCCGAGCGCGAGCCGCCGGATGTCGGCAATCGGCCGCGGCCCGTACGGGGCGTGCGCAGTGTCGCCGAAGTACAGGAGCGGCTCATGCGGCAGCTGGTCGAGGATGGCCCTGGCCACCGTCAGACCGCCTACGCCGCTGTCGAACACCCCAATCGGCGCGTCGCTCATGAGGGCAAAGACTAAGCCGGAAAGCTGGGGATCACTCTGTGGGTGTCATCACCACAGCGTTGACGAACCATGGACCTCCGGGTGGGACGTCCAGAAGTGTCCAGATCTTGCCGCTATGCACCGCCCGTGATAAAGAGCACGTCGCCCGCAAGGCTCCCCGTCGACCGCCCTGACCCCTGCCACCACAGGACTCCCGCTGACCAAATGGGTCACGGTTTCGCGGTGACGCCGGTGACGCCGGCCACGCAGGTTCACGGTTATGCCAGCCAAGTAGGTCGACATATGCGGCACGTCACGCGAACCCCAGGCCCGCCCAGGCGACGGCCGAGGGTGACCAGCCGGGACGAGATTGGTGCGGATGGGCGCTTCGGTGGCGATATGGCGACCAAACAGTGTGTCGTCCGGCAACCTCCGACCTCAGGGTGTAGTCTGGAAACTGCCTGTAATCGATCAGTGACTATCAGCTATCGAGCAGGTAGGTTGAGGACGCGACTGAGGTGTCCGGGCCGATCCATCCGTCCCCGGACCGTGGCACCCCAGTCGCATCCATCTATCCCGGTTCATCCGAGCCGACCCCTTGGTGCCCTGTCGCGCAAAGGGCGCGCGCCCGGCCTTCCGGCACTCCCGGCTTTCCGGCACTTCGGCACTCCCGGGCCCTCCGGCGCTTCGG
>NZ_MBLN01000095.1:0-73738 GCF_001854645.1 Pseudofrankia sp. EUN1h
ACTCCCGGCTTTCCGGCACTTCGGCACTCCCGGGCCCTCCGGCGCTTCGGGACTCCCGCCGCTTCGGCTCTCCGGGGTTCCTAGCGCTCCGGGGCTCCCAGCGCTCCGGCACTTCGGAACTTCGACAACGCAAAGCGAAGCGGTGGCACCCGGGACGCGATGGGAGCTCTTCCATCGCCCGAACGCGCCAGTTAGCAACGTTCGGACGGCTAGGAACGTTCAGACGGCCAATCCAACGATTTTGACGTGGGCGCGCCCGCTCGGGCTACGGCCGACTGCCGGCGATTCCTTGCCTACTGCCGCCCCGGGCGACGTCCCCGACCTTCACCCCGGAAGATCGCCAGATCTGTACCGGGATCCGAATCCTGAACCCCCGCCGGTTCGGATCCCAGTACAGTCCCGCTGATCAAGCTCTCGGCTCGACGAGGTCGCCCGGCCGGCCTTCCGCCTGAGGCGACACTGTTCCCTCAGGCGACATGCTCCCTAAGGTGACGCTGCTCCCTCAGGTGGCACCGCGGTCAACCACCGACGATCACCTTGGACACGGGCAACCGTCGCGACCGACGGGTCAGGTGGCCGGTATCAGCCCCGCGGGCGTATCGCCGACGCCTGGGGCGACCTCCGAGCTCTCCGCATCCGAACTCCCCGCATCGAGGCTCTCCGCGCTTCCGGCGCGCGCGACGGCGGCGAGCCAGGCGCCGTAGACCTGTTCGGCGAGCAGCCACGCATGCCCCGGCCTGGTCCGCCCGGCCGGGGGCGCCGCCTCCGCGACGACGTCCACCTCGGGTCGGCGGACGGCCAGGCCGACGCCGTGGATCGAGGCGGCGACGAACACAGCGGGATCGATCCGTGGATCGCCGCTTACCACCCAGCGGCTCGTATACGGCGCGAAGCGCTCGGCCACCCGGATGTGCCGGGTCTGCGCGGTTCGAAGGGCGGGCACGACGACCGCGTCCAAGGTCAGCGGAGGCTCGACCAGCCGTCCGACCCCACTTGACGACCACGCGACCACGCCGTCCGGCAGCAGGTTGGTCTCGGCCGCCAGAACCGGGTCTTCGACGAGCACCCCCGCGGGCATCCCCTCGAGGCGGCGCAGCAGGCGCGGGTAACTCATGGCGCCCAGATCGAACCGGGCGCGCCGTTCGTGTTCGCCGACATCCAGGCGGAACACCGCGTCCACGACCCGTCCGTCAAGTTCGATCCTGATCACTCGGCGTCCCGGGAACAGGATGTCCATCAGCTCGCCGTCGACAAGCCCGCCAGCTCGCCTCACCGGATGCCTCCCCCTCTGGGATCCGCCGCTGAACGTTGGAGGTCTTTCGGGCCTGGTCGTCGGTGAGCGCCGGCCGCCGACGCGATGGCCGAGCCACATCAGAGATCTCGCGTCTCGACCCTCGCGAGCGCTAGTCCAGCGCTCACGAGGCCGCGGCACACTGCCTCTGTACGCCAGGCCCACCAGCCGAACCAGCTCAGTCGAGCGGGCGCTCCAATCCCTTCTGACTTCATTGACGCGCACGCCGCCAGTCACGTTGCATCTTGCAGCGTGTCGCGTCACGTCAGGACTACTGCGAAGCCACCGGCCTTGCTCCGCGTAGGCATCTAACCACCTGTCGTGCGCGACTCCTTCATCGTCTGGCACGCAGGTGCATCGCCCGCCGCCGCGCCCACCAGGCCCACCCCCGGCCCGCCCACCGGCCCCTCACCGATCGATACGCTAGAGGCGCGCGGGAGTGGCGGAATGGCAGACGCAGCAGACTTAGGATCTGCCGCCCTAGGGCGTGGGGGTTCAAGTCCCCCCTCCCGCACGGTCGCCTGTCTGGCGCTGGGCTTGCCCGTGGCCGGACGCCGCGTAGCCGCAGGTCGCGCCGCCCTTGCCGACCATCCGTCCGCGTGCAGACGGTGACGTCCGCTCACGTCCGACCACACCCTGACGCAACACGTGCGACGAGCAAACCCGGCTAGTCGACCTGGCCGACGGCCGGCAAGATGTCGCCAGTTCCGCGATCCGCTGGCTACAACCGCACGCCGAGCCCCGAGCGCTGCCGGGCGTTCCGACGACCAGCTTCCGACGTTCGCGATCTCCGCCAGACCGACCTGAGCCCGCCGTCCATGACGACCCGCAGTACATCCGGCCGTAGAGCCGAACCGCACGGACCGAAGGTCTGCCTCGCCAAGCTGTGCCCCATTCAGATCCGCGGTGTCCAGCCAACTGTCCGGCAGCACCCGCCGCTGGCTCCCCACACACCTCCCTAGAACGTGCGCGGCAGCAAGAAGATCTTCGGGTACACACCCATCGACGGCGCCTACGATCAGCCCAGCCCCCTGCCCGACCAGCTCGCATGGCTCCGCCACGCCGACTTCGAACCAGCCGTCGCCTGGCAGCACGACGATCTCGCGGTCATCGCGGCCGACCGGCGCTGACCACCCGGACCCAGCTCGCMCCCGTTTCATCAGGGTCAGAACGATCACGAGATCTGCGCCGGAGTCAGAACTCGTCCTGGTCCTGAATCGGCGGTTTCGGTAGCAGGCCGTCTGCCGCGACGCCGCACGGCCGGGCTGGCCTGGTCTGAGGCGCCTGTCCGGATCCCGGGACATCCGGACTCAGTACCGCGACGGGTCTTCAAGCTCACGCGGATACTCGGCGTCGAGGCACCCGACCAGGGCGGCCTTGCTGAATGGCACGCTTGGCAGGTGAGCGGACAGGCAAGGGAGCGCGGGCCGACGTTTGAGGTGCCGTCGCCAGTGGCCGAGCTGCCGGATGACCGCCTGCGCTCCGTGCGGCTACTGCTTAAGCGGGACGACCTGATCCACCCTGATTTCCCCGGCAACAAGTGGCGGAAGTTGGCCGGCAACCTGGCCGCAGCGGCCGAGCAGGGCGCAGAGACGCTGTTGACGTTCGGTGGGGCGTACTCGAATCACGTCGCAGCGACCGCCGCGGCCGGCTGGCACTTCGGCTTCCGAACGGTCGGTGTGATCCGAGGCGAGGAGCACCTGCCCCTCAACCCGGTCCTCGCTCGCGCGACCGAGCAGCACGGGATGCGGCTGACCTACCTCGACCGGACCCGCTACCGGGCCAAGCAAGACCCGGTCCTGCTCGCCCAACTGGCCGCCGAGTTCGGTCCGTTCTACCTGCTCCCCGAAGGCGGTAGCAACGCACTGGCGGTTCCCGGCTGCGCCCAGTTGGCGGCCGAGCTCGTCGGCCAGGTGCCCGACGTCGACGTGGTGGTCTGCCCGGTCGGCACTGGCGGCACCCTCGCCGGCCTCGCCGGTGGCCTAGGTCCAGACCGGCAGGCGATCGGGGTCTCTGTGCTCAAGGGCGGCGGCTTCCTCGCCGAGGAGGTCACATCGCTCCAGCGCGCCGCATTCGGCCACCCAACCGCCAACTGGCGCGTGGCCGAGGAGTTCCATTTTGGCGGCTATGCCCGTCGCACGCCGGCGCTGGACGCCTTCATCGACGACTTTGCCGACCGACACGGCCTGGTCCTGGAATGGGTTTACGTCGCGAAGATGATGTCCGGCCTGTTCGCGATGGTCACCGACGGGCGGATCCCGGCCGCCTCGACCGTCGTCGCGGTCATCACCGGCCGATGCGAGGACGCCATCAGACTTTGAGGTGGCACTCGCGGGCGCTGCGCGCGGACGCGGGCATCGACATTCGGCGACCGTTCAGGAGCGAACCGGCCTGAACCCGTCCGCCGGGTCGCGGAGCGGTGCTGGGTAGTCGAGGGCGCGGCGCTCGTGGTCCGGTAGCCGCCAGGGCTGGTGGATTTCGGGCGTCTTCAGGTGGGCGAGCTCGGGCAGGTACCGGCGGATGTAGATGCCGTCCGGGTCGTACCGCTCGGCCTGGCGCAGCGGGTTCAGGACGCGGCCCGGGCGGGTGTCGGTGCCGGTGCCGGCGACCCACTGCCAGTTCAGGTTGTTGTTGGCGAGGTCTCCGTCGACCAGGTGCTCGAGGTAGTGCGCCGCGCCGGCGCGCCAGTCGAGGCCGAGGGTTTTCGTGAGGAGGCTCGCGGTGATCATCCGTGCCCGGTTCGGGAGCCAGCCCTCGGTGAGCAACTGGCGCATGCCGGCGTCGACGATCGGGATGCCGGTGTGGCCGGAGCGCCACGCGTCCAGCGCCTCCGGGTCGTCCCGCCAGTCGCGCGCACCGCCCCGGTCACGCCGGTAGTCGTCATGGGCCGCGTCCGGGCGGGCGGCCAGGAGCTGGTAGTAGAAGTCGCGCCAGGCGAGCTGCCGGACGAAGGCGCGGGCTCCGTCGCTCCGACCCGCCTGGGTCGCCAGCTCGCGCGCGGACAGGCATCCCAGGTGCAGGTACGGCGACAGCCTCGACGTGCCGTCCTCGGCCAGCAGGTCCCGGCGGTCGTCGTAGTGCTCGACGTCCCGTCCCAGCCACAGCTCGGCGCGCCGCCGGCCCGCGGACTCACCGCCGGCGAACCCGCTGGCGGACTCGCCGCCGGCAGACGCGCCGGCGGACCCGCCTTTGCCCGCCTGTCGCCCGTCGGCCCCGGCGGGCGGCACGTGTCCCGGGTCGACCTTCGGCAGCCGGATCCGCTCGGGCGGTGAGACGACACCTCGCCACGGCGCGTCCTCCCACCGCCGGTGGTACGCGCTGAACACCGCGAAATGGTCTCGGCCGACCGGGGTGACCCGGCCCGGGGCGACGACGACATGCACCTCGTCGTGGCTGCGCAGCTCGCGGCCACGCTCGGCGAGCGCGGTGCGCAGGGTGGTCTGGCGCCGCTGGGCGTACGCGGAGGCGTCGGCGGCGATGTGGACCCGGGCGGCGCCGACCTCGTCGGCGAGCCGGCACACCTGCTCGACCGGGTCGCCCTCCCGGACCACGAGACGCCCCCCGAGCCCTCGCAGGGAGCGGTCGAGATCGGCGAGGCATTCGACGAGGAACCGCTCGCGGTTGCCGGAGCCGAACAGGTCCCGGGGCGCTCCGGTGTCCCGCACGAACAGCGGCACGACGAACTCGGCCTCGTCGGTGGCGGCCGTGAGCATCGGGTTGTCGTGTACTCGGAGGTCACGGGTGAAGACCGCCAGCGTGGTCACCATGGCTTCCCCGCCGAGGCCGAAGGCCGCTCCGTCGATACCGAAAGCTGCTCTGCAGGTACCGACGGCTGCTCCGTCGACACCTGGGGCTGCTCCGCCGGCACCGGATGCTCCGCCAGGTCGACGATGCCACGCGCCATCCGGCCCAGCGCGGCGCCGTGGAGCGCAGCGAGCGCCTTCCAGCCCACGTGGCCCGCGAGACCATGAGGTTCGAAGATCGCACGTTGCCGGTAGACGGCGCCCTGGGCGCCCTGGGCTCCCTGGGCTCCCTCGGCGCCCTCGGCGTCCGGAACGGCGGAGAGCTCGAGCCAGGCGCGGCCCGGCAGCGGCAGTCGCGGGCGCAGCCGCAGCCGACGCGGCTGTTCCACGTCCTCGACCCGCCACCAGCCGAGGACCTCGCCGACACGCGGGCCGCGCGGGAGCTGCCGTCGCCCCCGTCCCCCTGCGCCCCCGACAAGCCGGTCGATCCACCCGCTGGGTGACCAGGCGAGGGGAAGGGGACGCCAGCCATACTCGCTGCTCACGGCCTCGATGGCCCGCCACAGCTGCCCGGCGTCCGCGGTCGTGGGCAGCTCGCGCACGTCCTGGTAGACGGTGCCGCCGGACCAGTCCGGATCCATGGGCAGCGGGTCCGAGGGAGGCTGGGGTTCCCCGACGGCGATCCCGGCCCGTGACCAGTTGGGCGGCACCGCCGCCTCCCGGATCCTGGCCAGCGCGAGCGCCACCGCCTGGTCGAAGTCGGTCAGGCCGCGGGCGGGATCGGGGACGTACGTGGCGAGGTCGCGGTCGTGGCAACGAACCTCGTGGATGAGCGACGAGATCAGCGGGACGGCGATGCTGTGGGGCACCGGCGTCACGAGGTTGACCCACTGGGCGGACAGCCACGGCGTAAGCAGCGGCACCGGGATCACGACCCGGCGGGGCAGGCCCGCGACCGCCGCGTATCGCTTCATCATCTCCCAGTAGGTCAGGACTTCGGGACCACCGATGTCAAAGCCACGGCTGACTTCCGCCGGCACCAGGTCGGCGGTGCGGGTGAGGTAGTACAGCACATCCTGGATGGCTATCGGCTGAACCCGAGTATGCACCCACCGTGGCGTAACCATAACCGGCAGTCGTTCGGTGAGGTAGCGAAGCATCTCGAAACTCGCCGATCCTGAGCCGATGATGACGGCCGCCTGCAGCACGACCGTCGGCACCCCGGACTCGGTCAGGATCCGCCCGACCTCCGCGCGGGAGGCAAGGTGCGGGGACAGCTGCTCGCCAACCGGGCTGATCCCGCCCAGATAGATGATCCGCCGCACGCCAGCCTGCCGGGCGGCGGCCGCGACCGTGTGAGCGGCGGCGMGGTCGCGTTCGACGAAGTCGCGGTGATGCAAGGAGTGCACCAGGTAGTAGAGGACATCCTGCCCAGCAAGAGCGGCGGCGATCTGGCCCGCGTCGGTGACATCCGCCGCGACGACCTCGACCCGGTGACGCCAGGGCGCRTCCGCCAGTTTGGCGGGGCTGCGGGCACCGGCCCGCACCGTGTGCCCCCGGTCGAGCAGTTCGGGGACGAGCCGGCTACCGACATAGCCAGTCGCGCCGACCACCACACATCTCATGCTCTGGCGCTTCCCGCTCTCGGCGCCTTCGACCCTCCACAACCTGGGCGTTCGCGGGACCGCACGATCCCCCGGCGTCCTACCGGAGTCCGGGCCGGGTGCCCATCGGAGTCCCGGTCAGGCCCAGAGCTGGCCCTCGAGCGCGGCCTCGGCCTCCTCCAGCGTCCCCGCGTAGGCGCCGGTGGACAGGTACTTCCAGCCGCCGTCGCAGACGATGAACGCGATGTCCGCGCGTCGGCCCTCCTTGACGGCGCGGTCGGCCTGGCCCAGCGCGGCGTGCAGGATCGCGCCCGTGGAGATGCCGGCGAAGATGCCCTCCTCGGCGACCAGCTCGYGGGTGCGCCGCAGCGCCTCCTTCGGGCCCACCGAGTACCGCGACGTCAGCACCGCCGGGTCGTAGAGCTCGGGCACGAAGCCCTCGTCGATGTTGCGCAGGCCGTAGACCAGCTCGCCGTAGCGCGGCTCGGCGGCGACGATCGTGATGCCCGGCACGCGCTCCCGCAGGTAGCGGCCGGTGCCCATCAGGGTCCCGGTGGTGCCCAGGCCGGCGACGAAGTGGGTGATGCTCGGCAGGTCCTCGAGGATCTCCGGGCCGGTCGTCTCGTAGTGCGCCTGCGCGTTCGCCGGGTTGCCGTACTGGTAGAGCATCACCCAGTCGGGGTGCTGCGCGGACAGCCGCTTGGCGACGGCGACCGCCTCGTTCGAGCCGCCGGCCGCCGGCGAGAAGATGATCTCCGCGCCCCACATCGCCAGAAGCTGCCGGCGCTCGATCGAGGTGTTCTCCGGCATGACGCAGGTCAGGCGGTAGCCCCGCTGGCGGCAGACCATCGCCAGCGAGATCCCGGTGTTGCCGGACGTCGGCTCGAGCACCATCGCGCCGGGGCTGAGCACGCCGCGCTTCTCGGCGTCCTGCACCATCCACAGCGCCGCCCGGTCCTTGATCGAGCCGGTGGGGTTGTCCTGCTCCAGCTTGGCCCACAGCCGCACGTCCGCGGACGGTGACAGCCTCGGCAGGCCGACGAGCGGTGTCCTGCCGACGGAGCCCACCAGGGAGTCGTAACGCATGATCTGCTACCGATCTGTGGCCTGCTCGCGGCCCGCGGTCAGCCGCCAGCGACGGCGGGCAGGATGGTGACCTTGCCCAAAGTCGCTGGCATCATGGCGGAGCCGCCAGCGACGGCGGGCAGAATAGTTACCTCGTCGCCGTCGGCGAGTTTCGCGTCGAGGCCGCCGAGGAAGCGGACGTCCTCGTCGTTGATGTAGACGTTGACGAAGCGGTGCAGTTCGCCCTCGCCCTCGCCGGACACCAGGCGGCCGCGGAGACCTTCGTGGCGGGCGTCGAGGTCGACGAACAGCGCGCCGAGGGTGTCCCCCGTGCCCTCCACGAGCTTCGAACCGCCGGTGTGGGTGCGCAGGATGGTCGGCACGCGGACCTTGACTGCCATGGTGTTCCTCGTCTCCTTCGGTTCGTTCGCGCCGCTCGCCCGCGGGCGACGGCGACACGCCCGGCGCGTCCGGGCGCGAAACGTACACGTAGAACCAGCGTCGTAACGAAACCAGCGTCCATGCTCGCCCGCGGCCGGACAGCCCGACCGGCGCGGCGAGCGGCCTCCAGTGTTTCAGGGTTCGCGGCCCGCGGGACCCGCTCTCACGAACATGATCACGTCTTTGTCGATCCCTACCGGGAACACCGTCGACGGTGTCAACGCTTCCCGGCGGTGCGCGCGACCGCGGCGAAGGTCAGTGCGCGCCGCGACAGCGGGCGCTGGCCACCCGCAGGAGGTCGACGTGCAGCCGCGCGACCAGGCGCAGTTCCGGAACGCCCTCGGCCACCGCGGCCCGGGATCCGGGCCGCATCGGGTGGTGGGACGCAGTCATAGCAACCATGGTTGCACAGATATGACACCGGCACCGTGAGCAGCGGTTCAGGCGATCTCGACCGGCTCCTCCGTGATGGCGCCGTCGACGATCCGGAACGACCGGAACTCCGTGACGTCGGGCTCCCTGGTGGAGGCCAGCACGTAGTGCGCGCCCGGCTCGGAGGCGTACGAGACGTCGGTGCGGGACGGGTAGGCCTCGGTCGCGGTGTGCGAGTGGTAGATGACGACGGGCTCCTCGTCCCGGTCGTCCATCTCCCGCCAGACGCGCAGCTGCTCCATCGAGTCGAACCGGTAGAACGTGGGCGAACGTTCCGCGTTCTCCATCGCGATGAACCGAACCGGGGTGTCCGAGCCGGCCGGGCCGGCGATCACGCCGCAGGCCTCGTCCGGGTGGTCACGGCGGGCATGATCGACGATCGCCTGGTAGAGGGCGCGCTCAATTCGCAGCACGTCGAACAAGCTACCTGCCGTCGGGATCAGGCCGCCGCGCGGCGATCCGCTCAGCACCGCCGCGCAGCGGGCCGCTCAGTACAGGGCGCGGACGAGGTTGTCGACGAGGGTCGTCAGCAGCTCGTACATCTCGACGAACGGGGCGCGCTGATCGTCGGGCGGCAGCTCGCCGAGTTCCTCGAGGAAGTCGTCGTCGGTGATGCCGAGCCGGGTACCGAGCACCAGGCGCAGGTCGTTCAGCGTGGTCAACCAGTCCTGGGCGGCTTCCTCGTCGAGCAGCAGCACCTCGCTGGGCCCGGGCAGGGTCGCGAGCACCCGGCGGGCGGCGGCTCGCTTGTGGGCCAGCGAGTCGTCGGTGCGGCGGCGGCGGAAGTCGCCGGAGGCCAGTGGGTCCTCCGGGTATGGATCCGGCAGCAGGCGGGCCAGCGCCGGGTCCTCGGGCGGCGGCGGAGCGGTGTCACGCAGGCCGACGAGCGCCTCCAGCGGGTCGTCGACCGGCGGCGGCTCCAGCATGCCGTCGATCAGCCGCACCAGCTCGGCGAGGATCGTGCCCTCCCAGCGGGGCAGCCGCACCTCGACTCCACCGGCCGTCCGCCGGAAGCAGTCCGGGAACCTGTAGTAAGACCCCACGTTCCCGTCCCCATCCAGCGGTCTGCCCCGACTCCAGGGGCGCATCCAGCTCACGAGCCAGCTAGTCCTGTCTGACGGTGGCCCAGAGGCCGTAGGTGTGTAGGCGGGYCGCGTCGCGCTCCATCTCGTCGCGAGTACCGCTACTCACGGACGCCCTGCCCTTCTGGTGGACGTCCATCATCAGTTTGCGCGCCGTCGCCTTGTCGTAGCCGAACAGCTTCTGGAAGACGTAGGTCACATACGACATCAGGTTGATCGGATCGTTCCAGACGATCGTGACCCAGGGCCGGTCGTCGCTGAGCTCCTCGTCGATCTCCTCGACGTCCGCGGGTGAGACGGTGGTCGCGGTCACGATCCCTATTGTTACGCATGCCGCGGCTCCCTTCTCGTCGGGCGGGAGGTCGGCTCCGCCCCGCCCAGGCCCCGCCTCATACGGAGCGGCGCAGGAGCGGGGGGTAGAGCGCGGTCGCGGAGCCACGGCGGTAGAGCTGGGCGGGACGGCCGCCGCCGCGCGGCGAGCTGACCGCGCCGACGGACAGGACGAAGTCCGGCGTGCTGAGCACCTTGCGCCGGAAGTTGGGCGGGTCCAGGGTCACCCCCCAGGCGGCCTCGTAGACCCGGCGCAGGTCGGCGAGGGTGAACGGCTCCTCGCAGAAGGCCGCCGCCATCGGCGTGTACTCGAGCTTGCTGCGGGCCCGCTCCACCCCGTCGGCGACGATGCGCGGATGGTCGAAGGCCAGGGTCGGGCCCTCCGGCGAGTCCAGGTCCTCGACCGGCCACCAGCGGGCCTGCTGGCCGCGCCGGCCCGGCTCCGGCTGCGGCAGGTTCGGCAACAACGCCAGGTAGGCGACGCTGACGACCCGGGTGCGCGGGTCCCGCCCCGGGTCGCCGTAGGTGTAGAGCTGCTCCAGGTGGCCGGCCGCGGTGACGCCCGTCTCCTCGGCGAGCTGGCGGCGGGCCGAGGAGTCCAGGTCCTCGTCGGCGCCCACGAAGCCGCCCGGCAGCGCCCAGTAGTCCTGGAACGGGGGCTCGTCGCGCTGGATGACGAGCACGCACAGCCGCCCGGCCCGCAGTGTGAGCAACACCACGTCGACGGTGACGCTGGTGCTCGGCTGCCGGACCGGCCCACGCGACGTCCCCTGGCCGCGCGACGCCCCCTGACCGGTGGCGCCACCTTGGCCTCGGATTGTCGCTCGGCTCACAGATCCAGCTTCTCTCACCGGCTGACGCGGGCCGCAGCGGCCACGCTCATCAGGGCGACGGCACGGCGCTGATGACCGGCAGGCAGGGATGGCCGAAGGTGACGGAGCGGGCGTGCGCCGGCAGGTCGGCGATCGCCGCGCGGTGGTGCTCGCGGGCGCGGCGCAGCCCCGCCGCGCCCGTCGCCGTGGCGTCCACGACCGCGCCGGCCCGCACCAGCGGCACGAGCAGCGGCCGGTCGTACCCGGGGCCGCCCAGCTGGCCCGGGACCGGGGGCGGCGCGACCGGCCCGTCGAGCTCGGCCGGCGCCAGCCCGTCGCTCCTGTGAACCTGGCCGTCCGCCGTGCGCCGCCCGTCCGCGCCGCTGCCGCCGGGGCGGTAGCCGGCTGGTACCACCAGGTCGACGACCGCGGCTCCGTCGGCGCCGTGCCGGCGCAGCACCTCCTTGCGGCCGCCGCGGGTGGCCTTGCCGACGGACGTCTTGGCCACCGGGCGGCCATCGACCTCGACGAGCTTGTAGACGAAGCCGGCGGTGGGCGCGCCCGAGCCGGTGACCAGGCTGGTGCCTACCCCGTAGGCCGCGGCGGGGACGCCGGCGAGCCGGGCGATCCCGTGCTCGTCGAGGTCCCCGGTGACGATGACACCGGTCTCGGTGGCGCCCAGCGCGTCGAGCTGGATCCGGGCCGCGCGCACGCCGGCGGCCAGGTCGCCGCTGTCGATGCGGATGGCGCCGAGGCCGGGACCGGCGGCGGCGACCGCCGCCGCGATGCCCTCCCGCGTGTCGTAGGTGTCGACGAGCAGGGTGGTCTCGGCGCCGAGGGTCGCCACCTGGGCCGCGAAGGCGTCCCGTTCGGTCGCGTGGACGAGGGTGAAGGCGTGGGCCGCGGTGCCGGAGGTCGGCACCGCCCAGCGCCTGGCCGCCTCCAGGTTCGAGGTGGCGGCGAAGCCGACGAGGTAGGCGGCCCGGGCCGCGGCGACGGCGGCCTCCTCGTGGGTGCGCCGGGAACCCATCTCGATGAGAGGTCGGTCACCGGCCGCCTGCACCATCCGGGCGCCGGCGGCGGCGATCGCGCTGTCGTGGTTCAGGACCGACAGGGTCAGCGTCTCCAGCAGCACGCATTCGGCGAACGGGCCCTCCACCACCAGCACCGGGGTTCCAGGTAGGTAGGGCTCGCCTTCAGCGAAGCCATGGATGTCGCCGGAGAAGCGGTAGCCGGCAAGCCAGTCCGCGGTCTCGGCGTCGATGACGCCGGTGCCAGTGAGCAGACTCAGCTCGTCCGGGCCGAACCGGAAGTCAGCGAGCGCCTCCAGTAGCCGGCCGGTACCGGCGACGACGCCGTAACGGCGGCCGGCCGGCAGTGACCGAGCGAACACCTCGAAGGTGGCCCGACGCCCCGCGGCACCCGATTTCAGTGCTGCGCGGAGCATCGTCAGCTCGTAATGATCTGTAAAAAGCGCCGTGGACATCCGGACCAGGGTAGGTATCCCCAAGCCATGGCGCGCGGGAAAAGTCCGAATGGCGCGCCCAACGAAGGACGGGTGTCGCACAACCCTTCCAGCACCAAGGCGGACCGGCGGGTCCCGACGCGCYGACGGCACCGGACCAGCCCAGTTGGTCATGGCCGCCCTCCCCCGGCGCGACGCGCTAGTGCACCGTCGGAAAGGCCCATCGCCACAGGTCTTCTTCGACCGCGCGGCGCTGGCCGGCGACGCCGCGCGGGGGAGCACACAGGGAGATCACGCCCGACACGGGCGGGCCACGTCGAAAGCCGGGCGGGTTCGGGCAGGCTATGACGTGCGCGGGCTCACCGGACGTGCGCTGATGAACTGGTCACCTTCGCTGCCGGCCGGCGCCCGCGCCCTCCTGGATCCGTGCCGCCTGTGCCGCGGTAGACGGCGTGATCCCGGATGGCGTGCCCGTCCGTCGAGGTCGGCATGCGATCGTTGTGACCGTGCACGGCAACTATGCGGGGGTATTTCTGGTCGTCGTCGGCGGGGCGTTGTTTGCCCTGCTGGTGCTGGGTGGCCGAGCTGGAAGAAGCCTCGCGCGGGAGATCTGGGGCCGTATGGGCCTGCTGCGCTGGGTCGCTGTGGCCATCGTGGTCGTCGTCTTCCTCGACTTGGCGGACGGCATACCGAACAAGTGATCCGCCAACAACGAAAGACCAACAAGACACCTAAAAAGCAATGGAACGTCGACGAACGTCCGGTGCGGACAACGCCGTGGCTGGCGACGCGACCCCAGCGGTGCGACGGGATGTCGGCGGATCTCCTTACGCCCGGCCGCGTCCAGCGGTGGCGATCCGCACCACTACGGTCGCCCTCCCGAATGCATGTACGAATTGTCCCTATGCGCCTGCAGATGCCCGACTAGTTAGGCTCACTTCCTGTAACCCAGCTACGACCCGAGAGGACACCGGGTGACCGGTCAGACTTGGCTGTGGACGCCGCCACGGCCGACCCCTGCTCCCGTCGGCGTCGGCCAGCTGCTTCGCGCCTATCGGCAGGCCCACGGCCTAACCCAGCAGCAACTCGCCGACCAGCTGGGGTTCGACCAGTCGTACGTCTCCAAGGTCGAGAGCGGCCGGCGGGCGATCCATGACATCTCGACGCTGCGTCACATCGCCCGTCACCTCGACCTCGCGCCCGAGGACGTCGGCCTCGCGCCCGGCACGCTCGCGGACCGGCGTCGCGACGCCACCCGGGACGCGTTCGCCGAGCAGGCCGCCGCCAGCCAGCGCTCCTGGAAGGTCACCCGGGACACCCTCAACCGCAACCGGATCAAACTGGCCAAGGCCGCCGCCGGCCTCTACCCGGAGCCCTACCGCCTCTTCTCCGGTCTGCTGGCCAGGCCGGGCTGGATCTGGCCGCAACCGCTCGACATCGACGAGGTCGCGCTGCGCTGGGCCGACGACGTCCCCGAGCCGGTCCTCACCGGGGGCGAGCCGGAGACCGACGGCGCCCGCCCGCTGATCGCCGACGGCGGCCCGTACGTGCGCTACCAGCGCTACACCCGCGCGATGCGCGACCTGGACCGGCCGACCCTGTTCGAGAACCGGCTGAGCTTCCGGCTCGTCGACATCGCCCGCGACGAGACCACTCCTCGGCTGCTCACCGCCGGCGATGCGAGGACCGGCGCCGAGGCCCGCCCCGGCGGTGACCGCGCCGGCCTGCCCAGGCTCGCGTTCAGCCACACCACCTACTTCGACGCCGTCGACGTCTGTGAGACGGTGGCGCACGAGACCGCCGCCGCGATGATGTCCGGCGGGCTCGCCTGGCCGTCGCTGCCGTTCCGCCGCCGCGTCGGCGACCCGTTCGACCTCGCCAGCCGGCCGGTGCTGCCGTCCATCAACACGCTGACCATCCGGGCCGACCGCGACTCCGCGAGCTTCCTGCTGCACCGGCGCAGCGCCGGTTCGGTGGCCACCGCGGGCGGCGTCTACCACGTCATCCCGGCCGGGGTCTTCCAGCCGTCCGGGATCACACCCTTCCACCACCGGGCCGACTTCGACCTGTGGCGCAACATCATGCGGGAGCTGTCCGAGGAGCTGCTGGGCAACACCGAGCACGACGGCAACTCGTCCGCCCCGATCGACTACGACGCGGACGAGCCGTTCCGTGCCTTCGACGAGGCGCGCCGCGACGGCCGGGTACGGGTGTCCTGCTTCGGGGTGGGCGTCGACGCGCTGACCCTTTTCGCAGAGATCCTCACCGTCGTCGTCATCGAGGCCGACACGTTCGACAACATGTTCGCGGAGATGGTGCACAGCAACGCCGAGGGAACGGTGGTCGCCGCCGGGCCGCACCGCGCCGTCGCCGAGGGCATCCCGTTCACCTACGCCACCCTGCGCCGGCTCATCGACGGCGAGCCGCTCGCGCCGGCCGCCGCCGCCTGCCTGGAGCTCGCCTGGCGTCACCGCGAGCAGCTGCTGCCGGGGCTTCGGCTTCGAGCGGCGTCCTGAGTGCCGTCTCGCGGGGGACGCTCGCGCAGGATCCTGGTCACCGGCGCCGGCGGGTTCATCGGGGGTGTCGTCGCCGACCTGCTCGCGGCGCGGGGGCACCAGGTCACCGCGCTGGTGCGGCCCGGAGCGCCGGCGGCGCGGTCACCGGCGCTGCGGCGCGGCATCGAGGTGGTCGCGGCCGACCTGCTCGACCCACGCTCGCTGGACGAGGCGCGCCTTGACCGGGGCTTTGACGGCGTCTGCCACCTGGCGGCGCTGACCCGGGTGCGCCAGTCGCGCGCCGAGCCGCTGCGGTACTTCGAGACCAACGTCACCGGAACGGTCAACCTGCTCACGACGCTCGACCGCGGCGTCGCGGCGGGCGGGCCGCCGCCGGTGGTGGTGTTCGGCTCGACCGGGACCGTCTACGGCGACCCGGGCTCCGCTCTGGTCCCGGAGTCCCAGCCGGCCGAGCCGGTGCACCCGTACGGCGCCTCGAAGCTCGCGGCGGAGCACGCGATCGCCCACCAGGCCGCGACCGGCCGGATCGGTGCCGTCGTGCTGCGCTTCTTCAACGTTTCCGGTGGCGTGCCGGGGCACGTCGACCGGGACACGACCAGGATCATCCCGGCCGCGCTGCTCGTCGCCGCGGGCCGGACGGACGCCTTCCGGATCAACGGGGACGGGCGGGCGCTGCGCGAGTACGTGCACGTGCGCGATGCCGCGGAGGCGTACGCGCTGGCGCTGGAGGCCGTCCCGCCCGGCGAGCGCCGCGTCTACAACGTGGGCAGCGGGACCGGCGTGTCCGTCAGCGACGTGCTCGCCGCCGTCGAGCGGGTGACCGCGCGCCCGGTGCGCCGGGAGTTCGCCCCGCCGGTGACCGAGCCGCGGGCGCTGGTGGTCGACAGCGGGCGGATCCGTGCCGAGCTGGGCTGGCGGCCCCGCCACTCGAAGCTCGACCAGATCATCTCCGACGCGTGGCGATGGTCCCTCCTGCGCGGCCCGCTGGCCGGCGACAGCGGCGACGATGGCGTCGACGTCGACGTGCGTGACGGGTCGGGCACCCACACCGATGTGAGAAGAACCGCACCGCTATGACGCCGGGGCCTTGGACCGCCACCGCCGGCCGCCGGAACCCTGGAAAGGTCGTTGTCGTCGCGGCAGAAGCGGGGCCCATGACCGGATGCCTCTGGAAGCGCGAGGAGAGCCACGATTCGGTGGCTGTCGGCCGAGCGAGCCGTCCCTACCACGTCTACGACCACGAAGGGGACCATCTCGGCTCGTTCACGGCCTGGGAGACCGCCCATGAGTGGGCCCACCTCCAGGTGGCCCTGAGCGCGCTACCCGCGCCGCTCGAGGTCGAGGACCGCCGCCGGCGCACCCGCCGTCAGGTCTGGGTCGACCACTGCGCGCCCTTCCCGACGCCAGCCACCGAGGCGACCGGCTCTCCCGGCACCGACCCCGGCACCCCGCTCGCCRCATCCGCTTTCGCTTTCGCCCCGCCACACCCCCGCGGCCCCAGCTGAGGCGGACGGTCCGTGGCCGCCCGGGGCGCCCGACGAGGCCACGGTCCGCCACCGAGGCAGTCGGCCGTGGACCGCGCGGCGTCACGAAGACGACCGATTCCGACGAAGTCGCTGGTCGGCCGCCGGGGTAGTCGTGCACGCGATTCCGCTCGACCACCCCCATGGGCACACGTCGCCACCTCCGCACACTAATCTGGCGTCTAATGGCTGGCGATCTCCTTCGCGCGCGTGTCCACACGCCGCGTCGTGGATCGCCTTGGCGGACGACCAGCGGGGTGTCCCCGCCCGGTTTCCGGATGAACACGTTCCTGGGGGAACACGGTGGACGAACAGAGCGCTGGCGCGACGGAGTCGCGGACCACCTCCCGGCTGGTGGTAGACGTCGTCCGGGCGCTGCGAGGCTGGGTGGTGATCGCGGCGGGCGCTGTCCTACTGCTCAGCTGCTATTTGGGGGTCTCGGGCGAGAGCGACCCGGGGCTCCAACTGCCCTATGTGGTCTCCGGCGGGTTCGGCGGGCTGGCCCTCGTGCTCGTCGGCAGCGCCCTGCTGATCGCCGATCGGCTGGAGTCGACACAGGCAAGCCGCGCGACGGCCGCCCAGGGGCGCCTCGCCACGCAGGTCGACGACCTGCACGCCCTGGTGGTCGCCGCGGCGAACGCGGGCTCCCCCGCGGGCGCGGGGACGGTGCCGCCGCCGACCGCCCAGCCGCCGGCCCAGTCGCTGCCGGCCGACGACGGCTCGGTCTACGCGGTGCCGGGCGGGCGCACCTTCCACCGGCCCGGCTGTGAGCTGCTGGCCGGTAAGGCCGCGCAGCGGGTCGAGGCGTCGCAGGTCAGCGGGCGCGGCCTGTCTCCGTGCTCGGTCTGCGCGCCGATCCTGGTCGGCTAACCGATGCTCAGCGTCGACCTGGCGATCGCCGGCCTCGCCATCGGCGCGATCGCCGCGCTGTCCGGCATCGGCCTGCTGGTCACCTACCGCACCAACGGGGTCCTGAACCTCGCCCAGGGCGGCATCGCGGCCCTGGTCGCCTACGTGTACCGGCAGATGGCGGTCGAGTGGGACCTGCCCAAGTGGCTCGCGGCCGTGCTCGCGCTCGCCATCCTGTCACCCCTGCTCGGCCTGCTGCTGGAGCGGTTCGTCTTCCGTCCGCTCGCCCGGCGGCGCGCCTCCGCGGCTGAGTCACTGGTCGCGAGCCTCGGCGTGCTGGTGCTGACGCTGGGCATGTGCGCCGGCATCTGGGGGCTCGGCTCCAAGAACGACACCCCGCCGTTGTTCCCGAACAAGTCGGTCGGGATCAGCGGGCACCGCATCGGTGTCGACACGATCAGCACGCTCATCCTCATCGTCGTCTGCTGTGTCGCGCTCGGAGTGGTGCAGAACCGCACCAGGTTCGGCCGGCAGATGCGGGCCGTCGTCGACGACCGCCAGCTCGCGGAGCTGTCCTCGGTGCCGGCCGACCGGGTCGCCGCCGTCGGCTGGGCGTTCGGCACGACGCTCGCGGGCTTCACCGGCGTGCTGCTCGCGCCCCGGCTGCAGCTGTCCCCGTACGGGCTGTCGCTCGTCGTCCTGGAGACGTTCGCCGTCGTCGTCGCCGCTCGCCTAGCGAGCCTGCCGATCGCCGTGTTCGCGGGCCTCGCGATCGGAATCCTGCAGAGCGAGCTGACCCAGTTCAAGGTGGACGGCCAGTTCGCGGACGTCTACCGGTCGCTCGAGTCGAACCTCTTCGTGGTCGTCCTGCTCGTGCTGCTGCTGGCCATCCCGAAGCTGAAGGAGCTGGGCGACGCGGGCTCGGCCGGCCGGTTGTCCAGCCGCGGCGCGCAGGACCCGGCCGGGACGGTCGAGGAGCGCAGCAAGGACCTGGTGTGGAAGCTCGCGGGCTTCGTCATGCTGCTCACGCCGCTGCTCTTCCGGGCCGCGGACCTGCGTTCGGCCTTCGACGTCCCGGCCGTCGCCCTGATCATGCTGTCACTGGTGATCGTCACCGGCTACAGCGGGCAGGTGTCGCTCGGCGTCGCCGGCTACGCGGGCCTCGGTGCCCTGTTCTCACTGAAGCTCGCGAACGGCGACTTTCTCGGCCTGCCGAGGATGCCCGGACTGCTCGCGATCCTGGTCGGGGCGATCCTGGTCGCCCCGGTCGGTCTGATCACCGGCTACCCGGCGATCCGGCGGCGTGGCCTCACGCTCGCGTTGACCACGTTCGCCGTCGGCGCCGTCGTCAGCCAGTTCGTCTTCGAGCAGCCCAAGTTCTCCAGCGGTCTTTACGTCAACTCCCTGTACCTGGGCGGCTGGCAGCTCAACGACAAGGCGTTCTACGTCATCGAGCTGGTCGGTCTGGGCCTGGGCCTGCTCGCCGTGCGCAGCCTGCACCGCGGCCGGCTGGGCCGGGCACTGCTCGCGGTGCGCGACAACACCGGCGGCGCGGCGGCGGTCGGCGTCGACGTGCGCAACCTCAAGCTGATCGCGTTCACCATGTCCTCGGTCGTCGCCGGCCTCGGCGGCGCGCTGCTGGTGCAGGGCGCCTCGTCGTTCTCGTCGCAGACCTTCCAGCCGATCCAGAGCCTGCTGTGGTTCACCGCGATGGTGGTCTTCGGTGCGGACAGCGCGGTCGGCGCGATCATCGGCGCGTCCCTGATCGTCGCGATCGACGTGCTCGCACCGTCCGGCTCGTCGACGCTGGCGATCGGCATCCTGGCGCTCTCCCTGGGCTGGCTGCCCGGCGGCCTCGCCTCGGCCGTCCGCGGCCTGGCGCGGTTCGTCGCCCAGCGCCTCGCCGACCAGTTCGTCGAGCCCGAGGCCCTGGTCCGCCCGGTGCCGCGGCCGCCGGCCGCCGCAGGTCTCGGGGCAGCCATCCCCCGCCCCACCGCACCGGGCGACGCGGCTGCCACGGCCACGCCGGAGGTTCCGGCGGGCGTCTGGCTCAGCGAGCCCCTGGCCGCCGGCTCGGCGGGCCTCGCGGCCGCCGAGCGGATCGCGACCGAGCGTGGGCTCGACCTCACCCCGTTCGGCCAGACACTGCTACGCATGCTGAGCGCCAGGAGCACGGGCCCCGACGCCGTGATCCCGGCACCGGCCGGCGAGGTCGGGCCACGCGCCTCCGGTTCGTCCACCGGCCAGCAGGCCGGCTCCGTGCCGGCGGGCTCGAACAGCAACCACCTGGAAGGAGGCCGGTGGTGAGCCGCGCCGAACTACGCGCCGTCGGCCTCGTCCGTCGCTACGGCGGGCTCACAGCGGTCGACCACGTCGACATCTCCGCGCCGCCTGGGCTGATCACCGGGCTGATCGGTCCGAACGGTGCCGGCAAGTCGACGGTGTTCAGCCTGCTCACCGGCGTCGAGCAGCCCGACGAGGGCGCCGTGCTGCTCGGCGAGCGTGACATCACCAAGCTGCGCCCCGACCAGCGTTCCCGGCTGGGGCTGGTACAGACGTTCCAGGTGCCGTCGCTGTTCACCAGCATGACCGTGCGGGACAACCTGCTGGTCGGCGTCGAGAACCGCCKCCGGGACTACGCCGGCGGCCTGTTCGGCCGCGGCATACGCGGCAACGCGCGGCACGACGAGGTAGTCGACGAGATGCTGGCCTCCCTCGGCCTGACCGACGTGGCCAACGTGATCACCGGGTCGCTGCCCACCGGAGCGCTGCGGCTGGCCGAGTGCGCCAGGGCGCTGTGCACCCACCCGGACGTGCTGCTGCTCGACGAGCCGGCCAGCGGCCTCGACGCCGCCGAGACCGAGCGGTTCTCCCAGTTGCTGCGCCGGATCGCCGCCAACGGCGTGGCGATCGTGCTCGTCGACCACGACGTCGACCTGGTGTTCACCGTGTGCGACCAGGTCTACGCGATGGTCGGCGGCCGGGTGGTCGCCCACGGCGACCCGGCGGCGGTTCGCGCCGACCCGACCGTCCAGTCCGTCTACCTCGCGCAGGGAACGGTGGCATGACCGCTCCGGATTCATCGTCCGCCGCCATCGCGGCCGGCTCGTCCGCCAGCGCACTGGCGGCCGCGGCCGCGGCGACGRCACGCGCCGGCGCTCCGGCCCCCGACGGCATCGAGCTGCGGCTGACCGGTGCCCGCGCCGGCTACGGCGCCGTCGAGGTGCTGCACGGCCTGGATCTCGTCATCCCGTCCGGCAAGGTCACCGCACTGCTCGGCGTCAACGGTGCCGGCAAGAGTACGACGCTGCGTGTCCTCGCCGGACTGGTCTCTCTGCGCAGCGGCACGCTCACCTGGCGCGACCAGGTCATCACCAGGATGTCCACGGTCGACCGGGCACGACGCGGCCTCCTGCTGGTACCGGACGAGCGGGCCGTGTTCGCGAGCCTCTCGGTACGCGACAACCTGCTCGTCGTCGCCGAGGCCACCGGGCACCCGGACATCACGCCGGCGCTGGAGGCGTTCCCGAAGCTGCGTGACCGGCTGCCCCAGCGGGCCGGCTCGATGTCGGGCGGCGAGCGACGCATGCTCGCGCTCGCCCGCGCCCTGCTCGCCCGCCCGAGCGTGCTGATGGTCGACGAGCTCTCGCTGGGCCTGTCGCCGAAGGTGGCCGCCGAGCTGTTCGAGTGGCTCGCGACCGTCGCCGCGACCGGCACGACGGTCATCCTGGCCGACCAGTACACCGACGCGGCGCTCGGCATGGCCGACCTCGCCTACGTCCTGCACCGTGGCGAGCGCTCCTTCGTCGGCGACCCCGCGGAGCTCGCGCACGCCTAAGCCCGCCGCCGCGACACGGCGACCGAGCGACGATCTCAGAAAATGCCGAGGGGCGCTGGTCCCGGCTGATGCCGGGACCAGCGCCCCTCGAAATTTCCCTGCGGACGGCCCTCTCTGGGCCGCTTCTCCAGCCGGGTGGAACCGTCAGCCGGCGTTGAAGCTGAACATTGGGACGTCGAAGCAGTTCTTGGTCATGTCGTCGGTCTGAGACGTCCAGCCAGCCTTGCCGGTCGGAGCGCTGTTGGTCCAGCGCACCACGTTCAGGCAGCCGTTGTGGGTCGCCGGCGGGGTGTCGACGACCTTGAAGTTGTGCGGGATGAGCAGGCCGTTCGCGTCATAGGTCGTCGTGCTCATGTAGTTGTCGACGCACTTGCGGGTCAGGTCCGCTCCGCAGGACTTCATCGCGTCCGTCAGCCACATCGCCGAGATGTAGCCCTCGAACATCCACATGCTCATCTTGCCGGCCCGGTCCGGGAAGTACTTCGCGATGGCGTCCCGGTACTTCTTGACCTCCGGGTCATCCACGTTGTTGTAGTTCTCGCTCTGGCTGATCGCGTACAGGTTGTTCAGGCACGTCGGCGTGAACTTGTAGGCCTCGCCGGCCGCGTCCGTCCAGCTCTGGGTGGTGGTGACCTTCGCCTTCAGCGGCATGTTCTGGGCCTGGATCGACTGGCACAGCGCGACGTTGGCGTCGGAGGTCAGCGCGTCGAAGACGAGGTCGACATTCTGGCGCTTCATGTCCAGCACGGCCGCGTCCCAGTTCTGCAGGCCGAGGTTGATCGACTCCTTGACGACCTTGTACCCCTCCTTCTGCAGGCCCGCCGCGATCGAGTCCGCGTACTGCTTGGACGGCCCGATCTCGAAGTACACGACCGCCGCCGTCTTGGCACCGAGCTTCTCCTTGAACCAGCGGTAGTTCTCGGTGCCGGCGTACAGCTTGCCGTCGTAACCCGGCGCCTTGCCGTCCCGCGGGTAGCCGAAGCCACCGTAGATCGAGTACAGGTGCGGGTACTGGTAGTAGGCGGTTCCGGAGACCGGCTCACCGCCGACGTCGGGGACGCCCTTCTGGCTGACGTACGGCGCGCCCGCGTAGTCGAACGACGTCGTGCCGGCGAAGGCGAAGACCTTCTTGTCATCGATCAGGTCGTGGACACAGGTGACGTTGCCGTCGCCGCTGCCCTTGTCGTCGCAGAGCTCGGCGGTGACCTTCCGGCCGTTCACCCCGCCGGCGTCGTTGAGCGCCTTGAAGTAGGCCTGCGCGCCGAAGGTGGTCGCCGAGAAGGTGTCCGCGCCGAGGGGGCTGTTCTTGGCCGCCATCACCCCGACCTTGATCTCGTCCGGGGTGACACCGGTGTCGGACGCCGTGTTGGCGGACGCCCCCTGCGTGGCGCCGCCGGTGTTCCCGGTGTTTCCGGTGTCGCTGCCGTCGTCGTGGACCCGGCTGCCGCACGCGGACAAGGCCAGCGTCGACAGCGCCACAGCGGCGACGAGCGCTCGGGCTCGGATGGACATGCTCTCCCCTGGTGAGTTCCGTGACGCTGTCACGCTATTCCCGCGCCGATACCCCGCCGGCTCCAGCCAACCGGGACGCGGCTCACACCCGCGCGGCGGGCGCGACATCTCGCCGGCTGGCATGGGCCAGCCCGACCGAAGCGGCTAGCGCAGCGGCAGCAAGCGCCGCCACCACGGCCGCCGGGCGCCGGAGGTGGATGTGGGCGGATCCGGCTCGGTGGACGTGTCGGCGTCCTCGATGTCGCCGTCGGCGTCATCGGCCGCCGTGTCATCGGTGGCCGCCGTGTCGGCGTCCGGTGACGTGGCCGGGGCCGCGATGAGCTCCGCCTCCGCCACCTCGTCCTCGGGGACGGCCACATCGACCGGCTCGGACGCGGGCTCGGGCGCGGCGGCCGCCTCGACGACAGGAGCGGCCGGCTCCTCCTCGGAAGCCGCGGGCTCGGCTGACGCCACGGGCGCCACCTCCGGGGTGGGCTCCGGCTCCGGTGCGGGCTCCGGCTCCGCCTCGGCAGCCACCGGCTCGACGGTCTCAGCGGCCGGCTCGGTCGACGGCGTGGCCTCCTCGGCCGCCGGCGCGGGCGGCGCCGGCTCGTCGTCGCCCGGAAGGCGGGCCGCCGGGATGCCGGGCACGTCGTCCAACCCCTGGCGCGCGGCCGGGATCTGCGGTGCGTCGTCCACGTCGCTGTCGGCGGCCGCCGGGGCGGCGGGGGCCGCGGCGACGGACTCCTCAGCCGCGGGCGCCTCGGCGGTCTGCCCGTTCGGCGGGGCCGCGGTGCCGACCGCCACCTGGTTCACGATCTTGCCGTCGGGGCCGACGATCCGCACCAGCCGCCCCTGCTCGGCGAGCTTGCGACACGCGTTGTTGACAGAGCTGCGGCTGGCACCAATGGCCTCCGCGAGTCTGCCGTCGTCCAAACCGGTTGGAGCCCCGGTCAGATGGCCGAGAATCCGGTCCGCAACAGTAGCCACGAAGCGGACGCTATACGTTATCCGTGTCTCACCGACAAGCGGGGTGGAATTGCCCGCCCGGTGTGCCCACGCTGGCGCGCGCCGCCCATCTGGCAGCGTCTGTCCGCCAAACATCGGCCACCTTGCGTAACGGGACGCTAACGGGCGGGCACCAGACGACCGCCGGGCGGTCACCGGCGGCGCCGGCGGACGCACCCAGGGCCGCTCTGGGCCGCTCGGTCCAGTCCCGCTCAGTCGAGGTGGAGGGCGTCCTCCTCGGGAGCCACCGGCCACGTCTCCGGGTCGCCCAGGTACTCGGCCCGCCGCCCCGTCGGCACGTCGCCGGGGCCGTTCGCGTCGTCGGCGACCAGCCCGGCCAGCCGCAAGCTGCCGCCATCGTCACCGAACGGCGTGTTGATCCCCTCGACGTCGTCGTCGAGCACCGGGCCCGACTCGGAGCGTTCCGCCTCCAGGTAGGGATCCACGTCCGGGATCTCCTGGGCCAGCTGGTCGTCCAGCGAGGCTCCCGCCCGGCCCTCCGTGGCGGTCGGACGGTGCCGGGTCTCGGCACTCGGCCGGTCCGGGGCGTCCCAGCTGTCGTCGAGAGGGTCCAGGCCCGCGTCGGTGTCGCCCAGGTCGTCGCTGTCGAGGCTCTCCTCGACGGTCAGCGGCACGTCGTCGAGAACGCTCGACGAGTCGAACGTCTCCCGCGCATAGTCGGCGGGCTCGGTCATCGTTGCCTCCCGGTGGGTCTGGGTCGGGGCCCCGGCGGTCTTTCCCCGCGCACTCCGGTTGCTCACGCACACCAGGTTGCTCACGCGCTCCGGTTGCTCACGTGCTCCGGCGTCGCGTACTCAGGTACTGCCTCGCCCGTTCCCGGCGTTGACCACAGTAACCGGCTTCCCCTCGAATCCCGGCCCCGCGGGTACCCGGCCGCGAGGGCCGCCGTCGCCGCCGAACGGTCCGCGCGGATGCGCCGCGAACGGCGGCTACCTGCCTGAGCGACAGGGAAACCGGCTGCGGCAGGCGTCAGGCACAGGCATCAGGCGGCCGGTGCGCCTGCCTCGGGGGTGTCGGTCGTGGCCAGCATCCGCCGGCCCGCCGATTCGTCCGACTCGTCGTCCGAGGATCCGTCGTCGCGGGGCCGCGCGGCCGCGTCCTCGGCCGGCTCGGCCTCCAGCAGCAGGCGACCCTCCGAGAGGACCGCGACGCGGTCGGCCAGCGCGGACGCCTCGCCGGCCGAGCGGGTCGCGTACAGCAGCGTGAACCCGAGCTGGCGGTGCAGCACGCGCAGGTCGGCCGCCAGCCGGACGCGCAGGTCCTCGTCGTCCACCGTGCCGAGCGGCTCATCGAGCACCAGCACCCGCGGACGCAGCACGAGCGCCCTGGCGATCGCCACCCGTTGCTGGTGCGCCGGCGAGAGCTGCGGCGGGCGACGGCGGGCGTAGTCACCCAGCCGGACCAGCTCCAGCGCCTCGCGGACCCGGCGGGCCGCCGCCGCCTGGCCGGCCGGGGTGGCCAGCGCCCGCCCGCGCGACTGGGGTGCGCCACCCCGCAGGCCGAAGGCGACGTTCGCGGCGACGTCGAGGAACGGGAAGAGGCTGTAGCGCCCGAACACCGCGACGACGTGGCGGCGCACGGCCGGCAGGTCGGCGGCCTCCGCCCCGTCCAGCAGCACATGGCCCTCGGTCGGGGCCTCGAGCCCGGCGACCAGGCGCAGCACGGTCGTCTTACCCGCGCCGGCGGGGCCGACCAGGGCGAGCGACGCGCCGGGGGCGACGGTCAGTTCGACGCCGGCCACCGCGGCGGCCGAGGCCCCGGGATGGTGGTGCGTCAACCCGACCAGTTGGATCTGGCCGGCACACCGGCCCGTGCCCTGCGTCATTCGCACCCCCAGGGTCCTGGGACATCCGGTCGAACTGTAGCGAAGTCCCCCAAGTAACCGGATCGTGCCGCCCTGGCGAGCGAGCGGTGCGATCAACCGTCTCCGGCCTTATGCGGGGAGGAATACGCGGGAAGTACGTGGACGCCGGGCCAGCCATGGGCGAACTACGGGTCGCCTACGAGTGCAGCCAGTGGCCGACGGGTCCCGGGATGTTGCGCACGATCCAGAACGCGATGACCAGGACCGGGATCGCCCGGTAAAGCGACGCGGGTGGCTGCGGCAGCCGGACCTGGAAGCCCAGCAGCCGAGCCATGGCGACCAGCCAGCCGACCACCAGGCACGGCGCGGCGACGACCAGCAGGACGTTGTAGTTCGCCGCGTGCCCCAGGTGCCCGTGCAGCAGCTGGTGCAGCCCGCGCATCGAGCCACAGCCGGGGCAGTCCAGGCCGGTCACCAGCTTGAACGGGCAGGTCGGGTAGTGGCCCGGCTCGGCCGGGTCGACGAGGTAGATCATCGTCGAGCCCGCCGCCACGACCGCCGCCACCCCCAGGTAGCCCGCGAGCCGCGCGCGCCGCGACCAGCGGCGCACCGGCCACCCCGGGAGGGCGTCGGCGCCACCCTGGCCCGGGACGGGCACCGAGGCGGGCGCCGAGGCGGGCGTGGCCGCCGAGGGGCCAGGCTGGTCCGCCAGACTCATACTGGCCAGCGTAGACGGAAGCGGAGGGGAGGCGGACGTGATGGACGAGGCCGACAAGACGCCGAGGACCTCGGGCCGGCCGGTGCCGCCCTACGCGGCGCGCGAGGCCGCCGCGGGTAATCCCGACGGACCTGGCTACGCCGGTCTCGCGACGTTCTGTGGCCGGCCCTGGTACGAGACCGAGGCGGAGCTGCTGGCGCGGCGCCCCGACGTGGCGGTCGTCGGCGCCCCGTTCGACGTCGCCACCACCCACCGGCCAGGCGCCCGGTTCGGCCCGCGGGCGCTGCGCGCGCTGGCCTACGACCCGGGCACCTACCACCTCGACCTCGGCATCGAGATCTTCGACTGGCTCGACGTCGTGGACGCGGGCGACGCGCACTGCCCGCACGGGCTCACCGAGGCCTCCCACGCGAACATTCGCGCCAAGGTCCACGAGGTCGCCCGGGCCGGCATCTTCCCGCTGGTGCTGGGCGGCGACCACTCGATCACCTGGCCCGCTGCGACGGCGGTCGCGGAGGCGGTCGGCTGGGGCGAGGTCGGCCTGCTGCACTTCGACGCGCACGCCGACACCGCCGACATCATCGACGGCAACCTGGCCTCCCATGGCACCCCGATGCGCCGGCTGATCGAGTCCGGCGCCATCCGCGGCCGCAACTTCGTCCAGGTCGGGYTGCGCGGCTACTGGCCGCCACCGGACGTCTTCGCCTGGATGCGCGAGAACGGCCTGCGCTGGCACCTGATGCACGAGGTCTGGGACCGCGGCTCACGCGCCGTCATCGCCGACGCGATCGCCGAGGCGGTGGACGGCTGCAAGGCGCTGTACCTGTCGGTCGACATCGACGTCCTCGACCCCGGGTTCGCGCCCGGCACCGGCACTCCGGAGCCCGGCGGGATGAACCCGGCCGACCTGCTGCGCGCCGTCCGCCAGATCGCCCTGGACACTCCGCTGGTCGCGGCCGACATCGTCGAGGTCTCCCCGCCCTACGATCACGCCGAGACCACGGTCAACAGCGCGCACCGGGTAGCGATGGAGATCTTCGCCGCGCTCGCCCACCGCCGCCGCGCCGAGGCCGGAGGCACACCGGACCTGCCCGGAACCGCCCCCTGACCCTGCTTCCCCCTGACTCCATGGTCCCCGCTAGCTGGCCTGACTGTCCCGCTAGCTGATCGGCGGGGAGGCCGGCCGGCCCAGGGCGTAGCAGGCGATGGCCGCGGTGGCGGCGACGTTGAGGGAGTCGACGCCGGCGGCCATCGGGATGCGGATCCGGCGGCTGGCGGCGGCCTGCGCGGCGGCGGAGAGGCCTTCGCCCTCGGTGCCGAGCAGGACGGCGACGCGGGCGTCGGGCGCGAGGCGCAGCGCCGAGAGGTCGGTGGCGTCGGCGGCCGGGGTGAGGGCGAGCAGCTCGAAGCCGCGCTCCGTGAGCGTGGCCAGGCTCGCCGGCCAGGGGTCGAGCCGGGCATAGGGGACCGCGAAGACCTCGCCCATCGAGACCCGGACCGACCGGCGGTACAACGGGTCGGCGCAGCGCGGGCTGAGGAGCACCGCGTCCATTCCGAGACCGGCCGCCGACCGGAAGATCGCGCCGAGATTGGTGTGCGAGACCAGATCCTCGAGGACGAGGACGCGCAGCGCCCAGGAGAGCAGTTCGGCAGGGTCGCGGGCGGGATGACGCCCCATCGCGGCAAGCGCGCCGCGATGCACCTCGAAGCCGGTGATCTCGGCGAGCACGTCCGGCCCGGCCAGGTAGACGGGGACGTCCGGGCCGATCTCGGCGGGGACGGCGTCGAGCCGCGCGGGCGCCACCAGGACCGACCGCGGCGGGTAGCCGGCGCGCAGCGCCCGCTGGATCACTCGTTCACCCTCGGCGATGAAGATCCCCTCGGCCGGCTCCTTGAGGCGGCGCAGGGCGACGTCGGTGAGGGCGACGTAGTCGGCCACGCGCGGGTCGGCCGGGTCGTCGACCGGCACGATCCTCAGCGTTGTCGGGGTGGCCGAGGTCGCCGTCGCCGAGGTCGCCGACGAGTCTGGCGAGGACGCCGGGGAGGCCGGGTACGCCGGGGAGGCCGGGGAGGCCGGGGAGGCCGGCTTCCGCGGATTGCTTGCCGTCATATGGACGTAACCCCAGGCCAGCAGAATCGGCCCTCATGACCGCGCACCCGGACTCCCCCTCGCCTGCCGCCCTGAACGGCCAGCCGGCCGACCTGCTGGTGGCCGGAGCCGAGCTGGTCGCGACCGTCGACACCGAGCGCCGCGAGCTGCCCGGCGGCTGGGTGGCGATCACCGACGGGCTGGTGAGCGGCGTCGGCGCGGCCGGTGATGAGCCGCCGGCGGCCAGGCGCGTGCTGCGCGCCGATGGCTGCCTGGTCACTCCGGGACTGGTCAACACCCATCATCACATCTACCAGAACCTCACCAGGGCCTTCGCCCCGTCCCTGCACGGCACGCTCTTCCAGTGGCTGACCACGCTGTACCCRCTGTGGTCGCGCCTCGACGAGGAGGCGGTGCATGTCTCCGCGTACATCGGGCTCACCGAGCTCRCCCTCGGTGGCTGCACGACGACCACGGACCACCTCTACGTRCACCCGAAGGGCGGCGGTGACCTGATCTCGGCGGAGATCGCCGCCGCCCGCGAGCTGGGCATGCGCTTCCACCCGACGCGCGGCTCGATGTCCCTGTCGAAGAAGGACGGCGGGCTGCCGCCGGACTCCGTCGTTCAGGACCCGGACGAGATCCTCGCCGAGTCGGCCCGGCTGGTGGCGGCGCATCACGACCCGGCACACGGCGCCATGGTGCGGATCGCGCTCGCTCCCTGCTCACCGTTCTCGGTCAGTCCCGAGCTGATGACGGCGACGGCCGAGCTCGCGGAGCGGCTGGACGTCCGGTTGCACACCCATCTGGCCGAGGACCCGGAGGAGGACGACTACTGCCTCGCGGTCTACGGCCGCCGACCCATCGACCACTTCGCCGAGGTCGGCTGGGGCAGCGACCGGTCCTGGGTCGCGCACTGCATCTGCCCGAACGAGGAGGAGGTCGCCCGGCTCGGCTCCTGGGGCACCGGGGTGGCGCACTGCCCGAGCAGCAACATGATCCTCGGCGGCGGCCTCGCCCCGATCCGCGAGTTCCGCGCCGCCGGCGTGCCGGTGGGCCTGGGCTGTGACGGGTCGAGCTCGGCGGACTCGGCGTCGCTCTGGATGGAGGCGCGCAACGCGATGCTGCTCGGCCGGCTGCGGCACGGTTCGGCGGCGATGTCCGCACGGGACGCGCTCGAGATCGCGACCAGGGGCGGCGCGGGCTGCCTGGGACGGGTGGGCGAGATCGGCGAGCTGTCGGTCGGCGCGGTCGGCGACCTGGTCGTCTGGCCGCTGACCGGGATCGCGTTCGCGGGCGCCCTTTCCGACCCGATCGAGGCCTGGCTGCGCTGCGGCCCGGTCGCCTCCCGGCACACCGTCGTCGCGGGCCGCCTCGTCGTCGAGGACGGGACGCCGACCCACCCGGGCGTCGACGAGATGCTGGCCCGTCACCGGACGATCGCCACCGGCATCCAGGCCGCCGTCGAGGACGCGGGCCCCATCCCGGCAGCGACGACGCGCGCCTGACGGACTCTCTCGCCGTGTCGCCGTGTCGCCGTGTCGCCGTGCGCGAGCCCGCCAACGTCCGTCCGGCGGCACACGACCGGTTGATCGCCGCGGGCGTGTTGTCGCGGTCGTGGATCCGACCAAATCGCGACCACGACAACACGCCCGCGGCGATCATGAATTGCCGTGGGCGGGGCATGCCCGCGACGCCGGGGCATGGGTGGCAGAGTCGGCGGAGGTGCCGGGGTGTGCCTGCTTCCGCCTGACCAGTCGGCGCGGAACGCGGGACGAGATCTTGCGGAAGGCGTTGAGATGGATCGGACCGTGACGGCGGGCGCGGCGGGTACGGAACCGCTCGACCTGGCCACCGCGCTCGACCTGCTGCCGAAGGTCGAGCTGCACTGCCACATCGAGGGCACGATGCGGCCGGGAACGGTTCTCGACCTGGCCCACCAGCACGGGCTGGCGCTGCCAACGGAGAACCTCGATGAGCTGTACTCCTACAGCTCACTGAACGAGTTCCTGTCGATCTTCTGGCTGGTGCAGTCGACGCTGGGCGGACGCGACGACTGGGCCCGACTCGGCTACGAAAGTGTGGTCGACGCCGCCGCGCACGGCCGGGTCTACGCGGAGATGTTCTTCACCCCTGCCCGGCACCTCGACTCCGGGCAGCGCCTCGCCGACATCGTCGCCGGCCTCGCCGACGGGATCGCGGCGGCCGAGGCGGAGACCGGGGCGCGGGCGATGCTCATCGCCGACATCGACCGGGCGTTCGGCCCGGCACCCGGGCTCCAGATGGTGACCGAACTGGGCGAACTACGCCGTTCGGGCGCCCCGGGTATCGAGCGGGTTCTCGGCGTCGGAATGGACTCCACCGAGCTGGGGGTCGATCCGAAGTCGTTCGTGAAGGCGTACCGGGCGGCGGCCGGCGCCGGCTTCCGGCTGACCGGGCACCAGGGCG
This sequence comes from Pseudofrankia sp. EUN1h, assembly GCF_001854645.1. Lineage (NCBI taxonomy): Bacteria > Bacillati > Actinomycetota > Actinomycetes > Frankiales > Frankiaceae > Pseudofrankia > Pseudofrankia sp. EUN1h. Next base: position 30,571 of record NZ_MBLN01000095.1, read on the forward strand.
AGAACTCGCCGCCGTCGGCGATCGCCGAGGTCATCGACGTCCTGGGCGCCGAACGCGTGGACCACGGGCTCTCACTGGTGGACGACCCGGAGCTGGTGCGCCGCTTCGCCGCCGAGCGCATCCCGCTCACCGTCTGCCCGAACTCCAACATCCGCATCGCCAACGCGTTCCCCGCGCTGGCCGAGCACCCCTACCCGACGATGCGCGCCGCCGGCCTGCTGGCGACGCTCAACACCGACGACCCGGCGATGACCGACCTCGACCTCGGCTACGAATACGCCTCCGTCGCCGAGGCCTTCGACTACACCTTCGACGACATGGTCACCATCGCCCTCGACGGCGTCGAGGCCACCTGGCTCGACGCGGACGCCAAGCGCGCGCTGCGCGACCGCGTTACGCGGGCCGCCGAGGACCTACGTTCCCGACTGGCTGAGTAGCGTGGCGGCCGGCCGGCCAGCGGCGGCGGCCGCTCACGCCCTCAGCGGTGACTATCGGACACGGGCAACCGTGACGGCCGGCGCGGCCGAGGCGTCCTCATGCGCCGACCAGGCGAGCCCGAACACGACGATGATGATCACCAGGGTGATCATCATCAACGTCCTCACGGCGGCCAGCATCGGCCGCAGGAAGGTCAGGGACAGCGTCCAGAGTGTCCGGATGTGTCGAGTCAGCCCGACGGTAAATGCGATCAGTCCGAAGACGACGACGAGGCCCAGGACGATGCCAGGCCCCTGGTCCTGTGACTGCGCCGCCTGATAGGCGGCTGTCGCGAGATGAATACGACGCGAGGTGTTCACGATGATTTGAGCCCCCGAATGCTCCGTGCTTCCTTGTGTGCGTTGCACTGTTCCGTCCAACAGCGTGCCCGCCGGGATCACCGGCATCTTCTAGTTCGGCTCCATGCCTGCGCTCCAACCCGTGTTCAGACCACGACCAGATATGAGCAAAGCCGCGGACACTGAGCCGCCCACCAACTTTCGATTCGTGTCGATGAGCGACGTCACCAATGAGTACACAGGGCGAATACCCCCGCAGCCAGACGGTCAATTCCGCGCACGCGGCATCGTTGCTGGGAGAAGCCTGGTAGTTCCGGGTTGGGGCCATCATGATCCCAGCCGGAGTTCGACCGATCCGTCGAGAGCCCATCCCGTGTCCGCCACCACCGCACCGGGCAACGGTCAGCCTCCATCGCAGCGCAACCACTCGCTCAAGTGGGGCTCACTCTGAACGCAACCTCGGCAAGGCACATTGGGCTACCATGGACTCCACTGGGATCACCATGGAGGGGGGTGGTCGTGGCTCCCAGACCACGGCGAACTCCTCCGCCCTTGGCACGCCGCCTGAAGGCCCTGCGGACCGCAGGGCCACGCCAGCTGACGCAGTCGAGCCTGGCCAGGTTTCTGCATGTCGGCGAGTCGACGGTATCCAGCTACGAGACCGGCCAGGCCGCCCCCGGAGACGAGACGCTCCGGATCTACGCCACGTTCTTCGCGACCTCTCGATCCCAGTCCAACGGGCAGCTGCGCGTCCTGAACGAGGACGAGCTCTCCGGACCGGAGCGCGAGGAGCGGGACTCCCTCCTCGGCGAACTCCTGCGGCTTCGGGATGGCGCCTCGTCGAGCCGCGCGCAGGGGCGACGAGGCACCTGGGATTTCACGGACGACACCCCGGTCCGACTCGTCTGCGGCAAGATCCCCGCGGGGGACGTCTCCAGCCTTGCCGAGCCGACGAACCCCAATTTCACGAAGCTGCTCACCTACGCGGACCTCGACGCGATGGTGGAGCTCTTCGGCCACATCCGCGCCGAGAACCCGTCGACCGACGTCCGCTTCATGCAGCCCGACGACATGTCGGACGCCGACCTCTCGTATCATGTAGTCGTCCTCGGCGGCCTCGGCTGGAACCAGACGACCGGATCCTTCCTGGCGCTTCTCGACGACCTACCCGTTCAGCAGGTCGACAGCGATGATTTCCCAGACGGCGAGTTCTTCACCGTCAAGATCGACGACGGAGAGCCGCGGCGTTACGTTCCACAGAAATCCAGGAACGCGGCCTTCGGCCTCGTGGAGGACGTGGGTTTCTTCGCTCGCTACCCAAACCCCTACAACTCGGCGACGACCTTGACCATCTGCAACGGCGTACATTCACGCGGCGTCCTCGGAGCCGTTCGGCTTCTTACCAATCCATCGCTGAGCGGTCGCAACGAGGAGTACCTCGCCACGCGCTTTCAGGACGCACTCAAGTACGTCGTTCTCTTCCGCGTCCCGATTAATAACGGAAAGACGGTGACACCCGAGATAGGCAACCCAAGGAACCGGCTCTTCGAGTGGTCTGACTTAGGGTGACCGGCCCGCGACAATCAGGCGGGAGCCGGTTTGCCCTTTCGCTGGGCCATGGTCATTCGCTGGGCCATGGTGAGCGGCACACTGGGCCGGACCACCGCGCCCCGGAGACGGGTCAGGGATCTCGCGAGACCCTCGGGTCGCGTGGACGGCAGAGGGTTCGGGACGCGATCGCAGGCAGCCGCGCCGCCACGACGGGTGCCAGCGTCCGCCAGTTTCCGGACCATCTCGAGTTCCTCAAGGTCTACCAGCCGGACACCGACAGCGCGCCGGACCTACTGGACGCAGTGATCGTCCCGACCGTGAGGCCGGCACGCTTCCTCGACGAGGCGGCCACGATGGCATCCGGCTGCAGCCGGCGTCTGATCGTCCTGTGCAGCAGGGAGGCACGGGCCAGCGAGGTACTGGAGCGTCTCAGCGGCGCCAAGATCGACGTTGTCGCCATCGACATCCCGCCCGGTTACTGGCATGAGACGTTCGATTTCTCGACCGCGGCGGAGGTCTTCATGCGGCTTTCACCGGTGCCGGTACCGCGCGATCTCAGCCTCAAGCGAAATCTCGGGCTTCTCATGGCCCGCCTCGCCGGCTGGAAGAAGGTCGTCTTCATGGACGACGACATCTACGGTATCGAGCCGGGCGGTCTCCTCCGTGCCAGCGCCGCCTTGGACTCGAATCCGATATCCTGTTTCCTCGTCGAGGCCGGCGACGCGGTACACGACCGCCTGCCGACCGAGGACAACTCGGCCGTCTGCCATGCGCTGCGTCTCGCCGGCCGCAAGCAGAACGTCTATGCGAGCGGCTCCGCACTCGGCGTGAACTGTTTCGAGGATCTTTCTTTCTTTCCCAACATCTACAACGAGGACTGGTTCTTCATGCTGCGCGAGACCGAGCGCGCCGCCATCACGCGCGTCGGCTTCGTCAAACAGCGAGAATACAACCCCTACATCGCCGCCCGCGCCCGTTACGAAGAATTCGGCGACGTGCTCGCCGAAGGGCTTCTCRCACACCTGCACCTGGGGATATCGAAACAGCCGGACGTTCGGTACTGGCAACAGTTCCTCGAGGCCAGGCGCGTTCTCCTCMGCGAGATACGCGCGGGTCTTCAGAAGAGCGAGAGCCAATACGCCGCGTCGGCCACGAAGGCGATCAAAGCTTCGCAGAGACAGTTGAGGCTGGTCACCCCGGACGCCTGTGTCGAATATCTCAAGAACTTCGAGAGGGACCGACGCGCCTGGGGACGGCGGCTGGACGCCCTGCCACCGCCCACCCTCGATCTGGAGCAGGCGCTCAGCGACCTGCATCTGCGCTAGCCCCTCCGCCTGCGCGACGCGCCAGGACCCGCACGGCGGGGCACCGGCGAGACGGCCTGGCCCTGTAGGTACGATGACGCAGTCATGACGATCAACGGTGATCCGAGTGATCTGTGGGTACGTGTGATCTATGGGTACAGAGCAGAGCGACGGGGGCGCCGTGGGGCTCGTTGTGGATGTACCGACCGGTCCGGTGCAGCAGACGCGCCCACCGCTCGACTGCGGCCGGCCGGGCGGTGACCTGGCGAGCATGTGGTCCGTCCAGACCCTGAAGAAGGACGACTGGTCCCTGCTCAAGGACGTGCGCATCCGGTCCCTCGACACCGCAGCCGACGTCCTGGCCGGTGACCTGGCGACGTTTCTGGACTTTCAGGCGCATCGGTGGCGGGACCAGATCCGCCACCGCGAGTGGTTCGTCGTTCGCGAGGCGGGTCGGCCGATCGCGGTCGCCGCACTCAACAAGAGCGCTCTCACCGATCCAGGTGAGTGCGCTGTGATTCAACAGCCACATGCCCACATCGAGTCGATGTGGGTGGAGCCGCACCTCCGCAGGAGCGGCATCGCGAGCAAGCTCGTGATAGCAGCCATAGAAGAAGTGGAAAAAGAGGTCAATAAAAGCCGGCTCATTGGCCTCTGGGTTTTCGAAAATAACAGAAACGCCGCCGATGCCTTCGGGTCCATGGGCTTTAAGCGCAGCGGCCAGTATTGCCAGGAGTACCTCGGCGAATCAGAACAGGAACGCCAACGCCCGCCACGTCGCGAATATCACATGCATCTGGACCTCGGTGGACAGGGCGTCGCGAGTCTTCGGAAACGCAGCAGGAAGACCTGAGCAGGCACGCGGCACATTCCCGGCTCCATACGACGGGGCGACTATCGGTTTCGATGAGCCGACGCGTTCGTCTGCGCGACCTCAKGCACATGATCATCGGCGAGACCGAGTGTGAGTGACACCTCGACTGTTGGCGATTCTCCCATTAGCCTTCTAGCCATCGCACCAGTTCATGGCCATCGATCAGATCCTTTCGGGCCACTCGAAAATCCGGACTTCTTCATCATGAAGATCCGGCGTGATAGTCCGGCCCCTCAGCACTCGCACGCGCATGAGAATGCCAAATTCCTTGGAGTCGCCGAACCTGTCCTGGATGTAACGTTCGTTACGTTCCTTCAGATTCCCATCGGTGAGACACCGCACCGAACCCAGCACTCCCCTGGAGTACACGCCGTTGCAGATCGTCAGCGTGCGTGCCCGGTTATACGGATTTGGGGTCCTGACCAGAAGACCGACGTCGTCCCGTAGACCGAAGTCAAGGTCCCCAGAAATGGTCGGAACAACTTTCTCCCGGATGCCTTCCCGGTGGATGACGAAGATTTCCCCTTCGGGATACTCCTCGTCCTCGATCTGCTCGACCGGGAAATCCACCTGACGGCGGTACCAATCCACCGCCTGGTTCCAGCCGAGGCCCCCTAAGAGCACCAGGTGACCGGACATGTCGTCCGACACGACGGCCGACGAGGTCCGGAACCGGACGTCCGAGAGCGGATTCTCCGCCCGGATGTGACCGAACAACTCGACGAGCGAGTCGAGGTCCGCGTAGGCGAGGAGCTCGGTGTAGTTGAGGTTCTTCGTGGACGTGAGATCGGAACGGACCGTCTCCGGCAGGAGGCCGCACACGATCCGTACGTGCGCTCCATCGCCAAAGCGCCAGGTTCCACGGGGAGCATCGGCGCGCGCCGTCGACCCCTTCGAGTCGGGCGCCGCCACGTCCTTCAAGAAGGTGGTCAGCTGCGCCAATAACGCGTCCCGCCCCGCGCGCTCCTCGGGAGTGACCTCCTCCTCGTCGGCCACCCGCGCCTTCCCGTTCTTGTCCGAGCGGGGCGCGGAGTAGACCGCCGCGTACTGCTCCAGTCTTCTGATCGGGATGCCACGCGCGGTGTTCTCGTCGGAGGACACGGTCGCCACCGAGACGCCAAGGACGCTGGCGACCTACGGTTGTGTCAGGCGGGCTTCCTGGCGCAACTCGCGGAGACGACGGGCCAACGCCGAGTTCGACTCCATCACCGGCCCTTCACCCCTTCGGTGTCGACACCGAATTTCAAGAAGATCACAAATGTCGATGTATGGGAAGCGTACCAGGAGGTCGCCACAGACGGCTAAGTTGAGTAGGTGCGCGCTTCCGGGGAGTCACTAGCACCAGATTCGCCTTCCCCGCAGGCTTCGTCGGCATGTTGGTTCTACAGTGTGAGTAACTGGATCGCCTTGAGTTCAGCGAATTCCTTCAGAGATACAGCGGGATTTACTGAACTTCACCAGACGCGACGGAGGTGAGCCTCAAAGAAGCCACGGATGCTTCGGGAGCGCACAGCAGAACACCCCCGGTCTCGTTTGCGGCGAAGTACCGGGGGCGCTCTGTCTCACCCAGGCGGGCTCGGCCCGCCGTCTTTGCGTCACCTCAGCACGGTGCCATCGACCGCCGTAGTGCCACCTACAGCGGCGTCACACCTTTGATGCCAGAAGGCGTCGTACCGCGCGGTAACGCGAGTCCGAACGGGGAGCAATGCCCGCAAAGAACACAGTAGCTCTTGCCCAACAGGCCGTAAATGCCCAGGTAGCCGGGCCCGACGGCCAGGACGGCTCACCCGTCCTGGTTATCGTCGCGGCGGTCGGACTGACTGTCATGATGAGTGCGCTAACCCAGCACATTCGCCGACTCCGGACCCTCGCGTAGGAACTTCTCCGGTTGATGATGACGGCGGTCAGGACTCTGGTGCTGACGCCATTGGTCACGATCTTGATCGTCGTCGGGATCGTCGATCGCCCCACGACGGTGTCTCGGCGCAGCCTCTCGCGCGACCGCCGCACACTCCATCCAGGCCATCTCGCCACACGCACTGCGGTGAGCGAAGACCACCTTCCCTACAGGTCCATAGGATGGCCGCCTCGCCACGGGGCGGCCATCCGCGTGTCTGGCCCAATTCCGTTCACCCAGCCGACCGCGGAATTCAGCGAGCTTCAGCCACCAGGCATGGCGGCGGGCCGCGTCTTCAGCGGTTCAGCTGCGGCGGCCTCCCAGTTTCATGACGACCGCGCGGTCGAGATCCGCAGCGGCCAAGCCGGCCTCGTCCAACAACCCCGCGTCCAGCGCTCGCAGCACGTGCCCGGCCAGCGCCCGGGCGGTAGCCGGCTCATCCGCCACGGCCCCCGCGAACCGGGCCTCCGCATAGGCCGCGAGCCGGGCAAGCGCGGTCGGCAGGCCAGCGAGCAGGTTCGCGGCCACAGCAGCATGCCGGCTTACGAGCTGCGCCGGGTGCAGGTCCCACCCCTGATACAGGCCACGCCGCCAGGCCCGGCTGACGAGCCCGGCGTGCCGGCGCCAGGCGGCCCATACCGCGTCCGTCGACCCGACGGGCAGCAGGTTGGACGAGCCGTCGGCGACGCGGATCCCCGTCCCCGCGGTCACCAGCTGCATGAGTGTCGTGGCGTACTCGACGGCCGGGTGGTCGCTGGCCTGGTTCTCGGCGGCGATCCCGAGCGCGGCCGAGTAGTCGTAGGTGCCCACGTGCAGCCCGGTGACCCGGCCGAGGCCGGCGTCGACCAGCGCTGGCAGTGCGAGCACGGCCGCCGKGGTCTCGATCTGCAGCTCGATGGCCGGCGGGCGCAGGTCGATCCGGGGCACCAGCTCGTCGAGGACGGCGAGGAAGACGCCGACCTGTTCCGGCGCGCTGACCTTCGGCAGGGTGATCACCAGGCCGGGCGGGCCGCCGTCGTCGCCGGCGAGCGCGGTGAGAAAGAGGTCGAGGCTGCGCAGGCCGCGGTCACGCACCGCCGGGTCCAGCGACTTGGGGCGCAGCCCGTAGCTGTCCGGCAGCGCCCCGGCCGCCGAGGCCAGCCGCAGCGCCTCAGCGGCGGCGATGGCGTGCTCGTCCTCCACGTCGTCCGGGCGGATGCCGTAACCGTCCTCAAGATCGACGCGCAGATCCTGGATGGGTTCCATGGACAGGGTGCGCAGCACGTGGGCGTACACGCGCTCGGCCAGCGCAGGGTCCGCTTCGCCCGCCCGGCCGGCCGCGCCACCGGCCCCCCCGAGGCCGGCTCCCCCGAGGCCGATCCCGCCGAGGCCGGTCGCCTCGGCGAGGTCGGCGGGCGAGGGCGCGTGCTCCGCGAGCGCCTCGCGAGCGTTTTCTCCCCATTCGAGCACGACGTCGGGGTGAAGCCGCTCGGCCGACACGTAGCAGGTGTGCACCGGCTGGCGCGTGCCGGGATCGCCGGGGTGGCGCGCCGCGAGCGCCGCGTCCACCGGCGCCAGTGCGGCGGTCAGCCGGCCGAGCAGATGTTCCGACAGGGTGGGCACACCCTCCAGTGTCACCCGACGCGGCCATTCGCTCCGCTCGACGACGAGGAACGCCTGGAAGCGCGGGTGTGTCCGCATGTCAGCTCCCGACGGCCCCCGCGACTCAGGGGCCAGATAGGGGTCAACTGCCCGAGTAGGTCAGCTGCCCCGGTAGGAGGAGAGGCCGTAGGGCGCGAGCAGGAGCGGGACGTGGTGGTGGGCGGCCGGGTCGTCGATCACGAAGGTAATGATCACCTCTGGGAAGAACGCCGAAAGCTCCGCCGTGTCGAACACCAGCCGCCACCGGCCGGCCGCGTCCGCGGGCAGCGAGGCGATCCGGCCATCGCCGTCCGTCCTGGCCTCGGCGACGAGCCTCCAGCCTTTGTGCTGGCCGTGGAAGCCAAGAATGATCTTCTCGAGCCGGACGGCGACCCCGGCCGCGGGGCGTCCAGCACCGGTGTCGAGGACATGCGTGGACAGTGACATCTGGGCCCTCACGATTCGTCGGCGCGCAACGGTGCGCTCTGATGGCCGCCCCCGGAAGGTATCCCGGGCCTGTCGGGGCGAGGTCGGCGCCGGCCGCGGCAACGGACGACGGCCCACCATCGGCACCGGCGTGGTACTTCGTGATGGCCGAAACCGGTCTTCAGCACAGCCGCCCATGGCCGGACACGCCCGTGAGGATCGCGAAGGCCCGCGGCCGACCCGGTGACCTGCGGTTCCGGTGCCGGCGGCTCGACGCGCGGGCTTGGCCGCACGCGTATGCCGACCAGTCCGAGACGGGCCCACGACCACAGCGAGTCGTCTACGTCACCATGTGGCCACTAAGCGGCTAGGATCCGCCGGTAAGTCCAGAATCGAATCCGGACCAGTCAGATCGGCGAAGCCGATCCGGCGGGATCCAGATGCGGAGGTCGGTCGGGACGGGACGGGAACGGGGGGCTGAGCCGGAACAGTCGACGTGGAGTGGGTCGAGGCGGGCAGATGGTGCGTTTTGTCGGTCGCGTGTCTGAACTCGGCCTGCTAGCCGCGCAGTACGCAGCGGCCGTCGCCACCGGCCTGCGGTGCGTGCTCGCCGAAGGGCCGCCCGGCATCGGCAAGACGACGCTGCTCGACTGGTTTCTCGGCGGGCTCGTCGAGGGCGATCTCCCGCCCGGAACACCCAAGCCGACCATCGTCCGGGTCGAGGCCGTGTACGGTGCCCGCACTCATGATCTGGACCTGGCCGACCGGCTGCTGGACCAGCTCACGCGCGTGCCGAAGACGGGCGCCGCCGCGGGCGCGCCGGTTCCAGCCGCGCGACCGGCCGGCGCCGGCAACGGCCCGGCCGCCATGGCCGCCATGGCCGCCCCGGGTCTCGGCCGCCACCACGGCCCCCGGCTGCCGGCTGTCGCCGCTCCGGCCGCCCCGAGCGGGCGGGACATCGACATCGACGGGATGAGGGCCACCGGCACGTTCGAGGCCGACCTCCCCGACGTGGCGGCCGGCGCGGTCGCGGAGCGGATCCGCGAGACCGGCGAGCTGCTCACCCGCGCCGCCGAGCTTTGCTGCGCCGCCGGTCCGATGGTGCTGCGGATCGACGATGTCCACTGGTGCGACGCCCCGTCGCTGCGCGCCATCGGACACCTGCTGCTGCACGGGGGCAGGCTGCCGCTGCTGGTCCTGATCGCCGGCCGACCGCACGACTCCCCCTGGCTGGACGGGGTGCGCCGGCGCGCCGCGGTCGCGGGCCTGGCCTTGGACCTGTCAGGTTTCGGGGAGACGGAGCTGGCCGACCTGTGCGTCGCCCGCGGATTCCCCCCGCCCCCACCCCGCCGGCTGCGCTACCTCGTCAAGGCCACCGAGGGCAACCCGTTGTGGATCAGCAAACTGCTCACCGCCGACGGCGAGGAGCGCTGGGAGGGGATCAGCCAAAGCGCGGTCAGCGCGCCGCGGGCGCCGGAGTCGCTGGCATCGCTGGTCCAGCGCGACCTGGCCGCCTGCCCGCCGGAGGGCCGAGCGCTGGCCGCCGTCGTCGCGGTGCTCGGCCGCAGCGGCGGCCTGACGGACATCGCCACGCTTGCCGGGATCACCGAGCCGGCTCGCGCTCTCGCGCAGGCGGTGCGCCACGACCTGGTCGGCACCGTCGGAGCGCCGCCGGCGCTGCGGGTCGTGCCACCGCACGCGGTCGTCCGGGCGACGATCTACCACGCCGTCGACCTGGAAGAACGGTCCGCGCTGCATCTGGCGGTGGCCGCGGCGTCCGCCGACCGCGCGACCGCGCTGGAGCACCGGGCCGCCGCGGCGTTGACCCCCGACAGCGAGCTCGCCGGCGAGCTGATCAAACTGGCCGAGTCGGAGTCCGCCTCCGGGCGCTACGCCTGGGCGGCCGACCATCTGCTGCTCGCGGCCTCGATCACCCCGGACCGCGCTCAGGCTCGCTCACTGCGCCTCGACGCGGCGATGTCGTTCCTCCAGGCCGGCGAACGCGCCGAGGCCACGGCGGCGCTGGCCGCGGACGACGGTGCCGACGGTCAGAGCACCGACGGCGGTAACCAGGTCGACGGCTCGCCCCGCCAGCTCTATGTGCGGGCGCACCTGGACCTGCTGGCCAACCGGGCCGAACAGGGCGTTCTCGGCTTCATGGCCAGCTGGGAGGCCGCCCGCGCCCGCGGTGACACCGAGACCGCCGCACAGAGCGCCGCTGGGGTCGCGCAGGCCTACATCCTGGCCGGGTTCAACAACGCGGCCCAGACCTGGGCCCGACGGGCGTTCGACGAGACGGGTGCGCCGTCCCCCATGCGGGCGCAGGGGCTGGCGCTGGCCGCGTCGGCGCTTACCGCCGCGACCGGCGACGGCGCACGGGCGCTCGCCGAACTGGCCGCCGGCGAGCGGCTGCTCGACCCCACTCCACACACCCACATGACGATCCGGGTGGGCCGCGGCGCGGTGCGGCTGTGGTCCGGGGACCTGGAGGGCGCCGTCGCGGACCTGCACCCTGAGACCTACACCCCGCAGGATCCGTTGCACCAGCGCTTCATGGGGATGATCCACTACACGGAGGCGGCCTTCCGGTCCGGGCGCTGGGAGGAGTCGCTCGCCTGTGGCCGCGACAGCATCACGCTCGCCGAGTCGGCCGGGCACCTCTGGGGGCTGCCGGTCGTCCACGCCACGGCCGCGCTCGTCCCGGCGGCGCGCGGCGACGCGGCCACCGTCGGTCGGATGCTGGCCCGGGCGGCCGAGTACGACGTCGAGGGCGTGGCGTCGATCTGCGGCTACCGCACCACCACCGCCGCGCACCTGGCCGCGGCGCTCGACGACCCGGACGGTGTCGTCGAAGCCTGCTCGCGGGTCGCGGCGCTGGCAAACCCGGCGGGCGCGCGCCCGCCCGGTGTCTTCGAGTGGCGTCACCTCTACATCGAGGCGCTTTCCCGGCTGCGCCGGTTCGCCGAGGCCGAGGCCGAGCTTGCGAGCCTCGATGCCGACGCGCGTACCCGCGGCTCGGCGGTGACGCTCGCGCTCGTGGCCAGGGCGCACGGCGTCCTGCTCACGGGCCAGCGCCGCCACGACGAGGCGGTCGCGCTGTTCGAGAGGTCGGCCGCCGAGTCCGACGCGCTGGGCATGCCGTTCCCCGCGGCCCAGGCCCGGCTGCGCGCGGCCGAGGTGCACCGGCGCCGGCGCCGCAACGCCAAGGCGGCGGCCGAGCTGACCGCCGCGCTCGACGTCTTCGACGCGCTGGGCGCCGCGACGTACTCGCGCCGGTGCCGCGAGCTGATCGCCGCCCTGCGCGGGCGGGCGGCGGTCAGGACCGCTCCGGTCGCCACCCACCCGGGTGATGCGCCGCCGATCACCAGGGTGGCCGCCGCGGCCGCTGTGGGGAGCGGCGACGCTCGCGCGAGTCCGGGGCCGGCGGCCGGCGGGGCGGGCGGCCGGCCACTGACGGACCGAGAACAGGCACTGCTGACGAGAATCCTGCGTGGGGACGACTTCGAGTCCATCGCCCGGGAGCTCTACATGTCGAAGGGGCACGCCGAGAACGTCGCCCGGGAGCTGTACCGGATGCATGGCGTCACCTCCCGCGCGGAACTCGCCGGCATCTACCTGGGTCTGCGCGGCTCCAGCGACCCCCCGCTCTTCCCGCTGCCCACCTCGCCACCGCGCCGGGATGAGGCAGCCGAGCCCCGGCCGGCGCCACCGCCAGCGGACAGCCCCGGCGGTGCCCCGGGCCGCTGACCGCCGCGCCCGGCCGCCGCGCCCGGTCGTTGAGCGTGGCCGCGATACGTGGCCGGCTATGCGGCGGCCCCGTGCCGGACCGCCGCATAGCCGGCACCGCACCGCACCGCAAGCGGCGGCGAGGCGGTCCTCCACGACCCGGGCCGTCACCTCCCGTATTTTTGACGGACCAGGCCGTGGAGATCGGGCGCCCGGAGGAACGACCCCCCGACGACCGTCCGGGCTGCACCACAGCTGATGCTAGGGMTCCCGAGGAGCCCACCGACAGTGGAAAATCCCATGTAAGGCAAGGCCTTCCTCGAGCGGTGTCTTGCCGTCCCAGGCCCAGGACCGCGCTGCCTCCCGGGGAGGCCGCCTCCTTCGTCAGGAGCCCGTAATCAGCCGGTGCAGCCGCATGGCGGTGATCTCCGCCTGCTGGCCGGCTGCCACCCGCAGCTCGCGTGCCGGGTCGTTCTCGAGGCGCTCCCGCAGTAGGGAAAGCATCTCCTCGGCGCTCCGTCCCGCTGCGCGGATGAGGAAGATGTAGCCGAAGCGCTCCTCGTAGGCCGCGTTGCCCTCGGCCATCGCGGCGCGGACCTCGGCGGCCGCCGAGTCCATCGCCGCCTGCTCGCGGCGCGGGGCGTCCAGGCCGACGACGGTCGCGCGCGCCGAGGTCGGCGGGGCCGACGCGACGGCCGGGCGCTCGCCGATCCGCGGGTGCGCGGTGAACGCCTCGAGCCACGCCGACTCGGTCAGCCGCCACCACTCCTGCTCGGCGACGGCGAGCAGCTCGTCGAGGGTGCCGAACGGCCGGCGGGCGACGACGGCGTCCGCCCAGTCCTCCGAACCGCAGCAGGCGAGCAGCTCCTCCTTGGCCGCGGCGGGCGAGAGCGCGTCCAGCCAGCGCATCGCCAGCGACTCGCGGCCCCGCTCGGTCGGTGCGCCGAGCAGGCGCAGCCGGGCGAGACCCCCGTCGGGGATCGCGTCGACCCGCACGTGCGTCGCCTCGATCGGCGTGTCGAGGTCGAACAGGTGCCTGGTGTTCGGCTGGGTCCTGGTCGGTGGCAGCATCGGGCGCCAGTCGGTGATCACCGAGACGTCGTCGGAGGAGGACAGCTCGGGCGCGTTGGCCGCCCAGAGCGCGACGGCGCGCGGCGCGTTGCCGCGGAAGTGGCGGGTGTCGACCTCGGCGCGCACGATCCGCCCGGTCGTCGCCAGGCGGATCACCGCCCAGTCGTAGCCGGGGGTCCGCCGGCGCCGGGTCTCCCAGCCCTCGCCCATCACCCGGGCCTCGCCGGAGGCGTTGAGGTTGTGCCGGTCGCCGTAGTGCATGTCGCTGGCGGCGACGACCACGCCGCCGAGGTAGGTGGCGGCCAGATCGGAGGTCACCCGGTCGAGCAGCCGCGGGTCGGGCACGACCTCGCCGTGGGCGCGCAGCCGGGCCACGCCGCCGTCCGGGTAGATCGTCAGCCGCAGGTGGGTGATCCGGAACCGGCCGGAGCCCTCGACGGGCAGCACGTTGACCGAGTCCGCGTTCACCGGGGTGCGCGGCACGAGCGTCACCCACTGGACCGACTCGTCGAGCAGCTCCTCGGGCGCCGGGTAGCCACCGACGGTGGCGCCCTGGATCTCCACGGCCTCCGGCGCGTTGCCGGTGAAGTGGGTGGTGTCGACGGTGATGGCATGCACGATGCCGGGCACGCCGAGGCGGACCACGGCCCAGTCGGCTCCCGGCAGCACCCGGCGACGCCGGGTCTCCCAGCCGTCGGTCCACTGGCCGCGCTCGGTGAACACTCCCGGTCGCACGATCGGCGGCTCCGGCAGCAGCATCCGCTCGGCGAACGCGAAGAACTCGTCGTTGACAGCAACCACCGAGCCGCCAAGCCGCGCGCCGGCGAGGTCGACGAGATTGGTCAGGTCGGGGGCGTCAGCCATCCGGGGTATGTCCTCTCCCTGCGTCACCCAGCCGTATGCCCGGGTGACGCGTGCTCAATATCTGTCCGTCTTCTCGGGCAGCGAACAGGGTCATCCGGCTCGGGTAAGGAGGTGGCCGCGCGGGGGGCGGCCGCCGTCGACCCGCTGGCCGCGCAGGTAGGTCGCGCGGACGATGCCGTCCAGCGTTCTTCCAGCGTAGGGGGTAATCGGGTGCCGGTGGGCAAGCGTCGCGACGTCCACCACAGCGGACCCTTCCGGGTCGAACACCACGAGGTCCGCGTCGGCGCCGACCGCGATCCGCCCCTTGTGGGCGAGCCCGGCATGGTCGGCGGGCCCGGTGGCCACCCAGCGAGCCAGCTCCGCCAGACCGTGGCCACGCCGGCGGGCGCCGGTCCAGACCGCGCGCGGGCCGAGCTGGACGGAGGCGATGCCGCCCCAGGCGGCACCGAAGTCGCCGGTGTCGACCGCCTTGACGTCCGGGCTCGCGGGCGAGTGATCGGAGACGACGCCGACGAACAACCCCTCGGCCAGGCCGTCCCACAGGCGCTCCAGGTTCGCGCGCTCCCGGATCGGCGGAGCGCACTTGAACTCGGTCGCGCCGTCCGGGACCTCCTCGGCGGTGAAGCTGAGGTAGTGCGGGCACGTCTCGACCGTCAGCGGCAGCCCAGCGTCGCGGGCGGCGAGCACGTCGTCGAGCGCCCCGGCCGCCGCCAGGTGCAGCACGTGCAGCCGGGCGCCGGTCCCGGCGGCGAGTGCCGCGAGCGCGGCGACGGCCTCCGTCTCGGCGGCCGGCGGGCGGGAACGCAGCCAGCTCGCGAACGCGCGCCCGGCGGCGGGCGGCGCCGCCTCCAGCACGGTCGGCGACTCGGAGTGGACGACGGTGAGCGCGCCGAGCCGGGCGGTGTGCCTCGCGGCGGCGGCGAGCGCCTCCATCGACACGTGCGGGAACTCCTCGACCCCGGACGGGGCGAGGAACGCCTTGAAACCGAACACGCCGGCGTCGTGCAGCTCGGCGAGGTCGCGGACGTTGGTCGCGTCGGCGCCGATGATCCCGCCCCAGAAGCCGACGTCCACCGAGATCTGCCCGGCCGCCACGGCCCGCTTGGCCTCGAGCGCGGCCACCGACGTGGTCGGCGGGATCGAGTTCAGCGGCATGTCGATGATCGTCGTCACGCCGCCCTCGGCCGCGGCCCTCGTGGCGGTCGCGAAGCCCTCCCAGTGGGTGCGGCCCGGCTCGTTGACGTGCACGTGCGCGTCGACCGCACCGGGCAGCAGGGCGAGGTCTCCGAGGTCCGTGACGGCGGCGCCGGGGCTGGTCTCGTCCGGGCCGGTGATCGCGGTGATCCGCCCACCCGCGACGTGCACCGCGGCGGCGATCACACCGCGCGGCGTCACGACCCGCCGTGAGCGCAGCACCTCTACTCGTTCCGGCAGCGCGAGCGCCGGCGCGGCTGGCTCAGTCGCCATCGTCCTCCCATCCTGTGTCACCAGTGGCCATGTCACCAGTGGCCCCAGCCGGGTCAGCGGGTGACGGCATCACCAGGTCCGCCGGCCGGACCGGGACGCGGCGCAGGTCGCGGCCGAYGGCCGCCCGGATCGCCGCCACGACCGCCGGGGTGGCCGTGCCGGTCGGCGCCTCGCCGACCCCCTTGACCCCGTACGGCGCGTCGGGCTGCGGGTAGGTGACCGCGACGAAGTCCAGGTCGGGCACGTCGGCGATGGTCGGCAGCAGGTAGTCGTGGAAGGTCGGGTTGACGACGACGCCGTCGACGGTGACCAGCTCCTCCATCACCGCGACGCCCAGGCCCTGCGCGGTGCCGCCCTCGACCTGGCCGAGCAGCGACAGCGGGTTGAGCACGGTCCCGCAGTCCTGCGCGAGCGCCAGCGACACCACTCGGACCAGCCCCAGGTCGAGGTCGACGTCGACGACCGCGCGGTGCGCCGCCGCGGCGTAGGCGACGTGCGCGTCGCCCTGACCGCGCTCGTCGAGCGCCTCGGTGCGCCGGTGGTGGTGGGTGTACTCGGCCTCCACGGGCCCGTCCGCGAGCGCCTCGGCGAGCGGGATCCGCGCGCCGACCTCGGGCCCGATGATCTCCCCGTCGCGCAGGCTGAGGACCCGGCGAGGCGCCTCCAGCACCGACGGCGGCAGGCCCAGCCCGCGCGCCACCCTGGCGAGCAGCCGGTCGGCGACGGCGGCGCAGGCGCCGCGTACCGCTCCGCCGCTCATCCAGGTCTGCCGGGAGGCGCTGGTGGAGCCGGCGCTGCCGACGGCGGTGTCCGCCGGGGCGAGCACCACCTCCTCGACGGCGAGCTCGGTGCGCGCGATCTGCCCGGCGATCGTGACGAAGCCCTGCCCGACCTCCGCGCAGGCGGTGTGCACCCAGGCCCGCGGGACACCGTCCGGCCCCATCTCCAGGCGCGCCCGCGCCACCGACGAGTCGTCGAAACCCTCGGAGAACAGCAGGTTCTTGATGCCGAGCGCGTAGCCGACCCCGCGGCGCACCCGGGACGGCTCGGCGCCGGCCGGCCGGCCGCCGGGCAGCGCGAGGCCGCTGCCCACGCCGGGGGCCGCCGGGTCGAGCGGCGGCGGAAGCGGGCGGGCGGCGACCAGCTCGATCAGCTCGCGGGCCGGCATCGGGCCGGGGATCGGCGTCCCCGTCGGCAGGATGTCGCCGGCGGCGAGCGCGTTGCGGGCCCGCAGCTCGACCGGGTCCATCCCGAGCCTGTCCGCGAGCCTGTCCATCTGCGCCTCATGCCCGAAGGTCACCTGCGGCACGCCGAAGCCGCGCATCGCCCCGCACGGCGGGTTGTTCGTCCGGACGGAGGCGCCGTAGAGGTGGGCGTTCGGCACCCGGTAGGGCCCGGCGGCGTGGGTGACCGCGTTCGAGATCACGGCTCGCGAGCTGGACGCGTACGCCCCGCCGTCCAGGATGACCCGGGCCTGGACGGCGACCAGGTCGCCATCCCGGGTCGCCGAGTGCCGGAACCACATCCGGGCCGGGTGGCGGTGCGGGTGGCCGAGGAAGCTCTCGACGCGGTCGTAGGCGATCCGCACCGGCGCCCCGGTGGCCAGCGCCAGCAGCGCGCCGTGGACCTGCAGGGTGACGTCCTCGCGCCCGCCGAACGCGCCGCCGACACCGGCCAGCGTGAGCCGGACCAGCTCCTCCGGCAGCCCGAGGCAGGCGGCGATCTGCTCCTGGTCCGAGTGCAGCCACTGGGTGGCGACGGCCATGTCGACGCCGCCGTCGGCGGCGGGCGTGACCAGCGCGGCCTCCGGGGCGAGGAAAGCCTGGTCCTGCATGCCGAAGACGTACGTGTCCTCGACGACGACCTCGCCGACGAGGTCGGGGGTCTCGCCGTGGCGGATGTCGATCTGCCGGTAGAGGTTGGGGTGGCCGGGGTCGCTGAACGGGGCGCCCGGTCCGTAGCCGGGGCTGCCCGGATGCAGCGGCTCGGCGCCGGGCGCGATCGCCAGCTCCGGGTCGGTGACCGGTGACAGCGGCTCGTAGTCGACCTGGATCGCCGCGAGCGCGCGCCGGGCGCAGCGGGCGTCGACGGCGGCCACGGCCGCGACCGGTTCGCCGGCGTAGCGGGCCTCGGTGGCGGCGAACACCGGCTGGTCGGGTCCGATCAGCCCGAAGGTGGCGACCCCGGGGACGTCGGCCGCGGTCACGACGGCGACGACGCCGGGGATCCGCAGCGCGGCCGAGGTGTCGACGGCACGGATCCTGGCGCGCGCGTGCGGGCTGCGCAGCGTGCGGGCATGCAGCATGCCGGGCAACGCTAGGTCCCCGGCGTAGGGGAAAGTGCCCGTCACCTTGGCCGGCCCGTCCGGGCGCAGGGTCGACCGCCCGATCCCGCCCCGCCCCGGCGGCGGCGGCGGTGCGATGCTCATCGCTCTCCCGCGCGATCAGCGTCCGAGCGGCCGGCGGCGCGACCGCCGCCCTGGCCCGCCGCGTCCGCCGCGTCCGCCGCGTCCGCCGCGTCCGCCGCGCCTGCCGCGCCTGCCGCCAGCTCTGCCTGGACGGCCCTGACGGCGGCGATGATCCGGCCGTAGCCGGTGCAGCGGCAGATGTTGCCGGCCAGGGCCTCGCGCAGCTCGTCCTCGTCCGCCTCCGGACACCTGCCCAGCAGGTCGGTGACGGCGACGACGAAGCCGGGCGTGCAGAAGCCGCACTGCACCGCGCCATGGCGCAGGAAGGCCGCCCGCACGGCGGGGGCCAGCCCATCGGCCGGCAGGCCGGCGAGCGTCGTCACCCTCGCGTCGACGGCGTCGGCGGCGAGCGTCGCGCAGGCGGCGACCAGCCGGCCGTCGAGCAGCACCGAGCAGGACCCGCAGCGCCCCTGCTCGCAGCCGTCCTTGACGCTGGTGATCCCGAGCCGCTCGCGCAGCACGGTCAGCAGGGAGTCGCCGAGCCAGGAGCCCGTCACGGTGCGCAGCCGGCCGTCGACGTGCAGGCGGTACGGCCGGGTGACCGGGCCGGCCTCGGTGGCCTCGTCGGTGTAGCCGATGGCATCGCCGCGGCGGCCCGCGCTCCCTCGGTCGAGCACCCGGCGGGCAGGCACGCCCCCGCCGGGACCGCCGTCCTCGTCCGTCCCCACGGCCCTCACCGGCTCCGTCCCCTCGCCGACCCGCCAGGCCCCTGATCGCCCCCGCAGGAGCGAAGGTGCGGCATTTTCGCTCCTCCTTCGGCCGGCGTGCCAGGCCGCTGGTCGTCTCCGGAGGCCAGGCAGCGGGCGAGCGCCCGCTCTGCCAGCACCCCGACCGCGTGCCAGCGGTATGCCGCCGGGTCTCGCGGCCCCTCCGGCAGCTGAGCCGCCGCGCCGCGGGCCGCGTCGGCGACCAGCGCGCCGAAGCGGCGCGCGACGGCGGCCCGCGCCGCGTCGCCCCCTCCGGGCGGCGTTCCTCCCGGAGACGTCCCTGCGGGGGACGTCCAGTCGATCTCGGCCGTCGCGAAGCTCTCGGCCTCGGTGGCGCGCAGCGGCGTCGCGGCGACGCCACCGACGGCGCAGCCGACCTGACCGCTGGTCTGGTCCACGACCAGCGCGCAGGAGACCAGCGTCGGATAGGCCGCCTGCCGGCCGCCGATCTTGAGGAAGGCCTGCGGTCCTCGGGGGCGCGGGACGCGGATCGCGGTCACCAGCTCACCGCGGCCGGGTGCCCGGGTGCTGGCGAGGAAGCTGCCCAGCGGCGTGGCGCGCGGGCCGCGGCGCGCCGAGCAGGTCAGCACGTCCGCGCCGGCGGCGGTCAGGAAGGTGAGCAGGTCGCCACGCGGGTTCGCCGAGCCGAGCGCCCCACCGACCGTGCCGGCGTTGCGGATCTGGGCCGAGCCGACCGCCCTGGCGGTCGCGGCGAGCCCGGGCGCGGGAGCCCAGTCGGCGAGCTCGGCGTAGGTCACCCCGGCGCCGATGGTGAGCACGTCCGCGCCGACGCCCCGGGCGCGCAGCTCGACGACGCGGCGCAGCGCCACGATCGCGCGCGGCCGGCGCGTGCCGGCGCGCATCGCCGGTACCAGGTCCGTGCCGCCCGCGAGCAGCTCCGCGTCGCCGACCTCGGCGAGCATCCGGACCGCCTCCCCCACCGTGCCCGGCCTGTGCAGCGCGGCCGTGCTGCCTGTCACCTGGCCAGCCCTCCCGCCTGTCGCTCTCCGTAAGCATGCGCAAGGTTCAGGCCACCGGCAGCCGGTGGCTGGGCACAGCCGCCGACACCGGGTACAGGGCCCTGACCAGCGCGAGCGGCGCGAACGCCGCCTATCTGCGCGAGCCGTTCGACCGTCGACGATAGGACCCGCAGGTTACGGACGTGTTCAGGCCGGCGCCCGAGCGCGGGCGCCGGGGACGGCCGGGAATGCTCACAGCGTGTTACGTCACTGAACGTCGGTTAAGCCTCGGCGAGGCCCGGGAGCGTGGATGATGTGCGGAAGGACCGCCCACCCGGCCGACGACCCGGCGCAGGCGACCGGACAGCGATGACGATCACGGGGGCAGGGAGGCAGGTGGGTGTGTCACGCCGTCTGACGAACACGGACCCGGCGCTGCGGCACGGCTGGCACCCCGTAGCCCTCTCCACCGAGCTCGGCGACCAGCCGCTCGGGGTGCGCCTGCTCGGTGAGCCCTGGGTGCTCGCCCGGCTCGACGGCGCCGTCACCGCCTTCGAGGACCGCTGCCCACACCGGCTCGCGCCGCTGTCCGCCGGCCGGGTCGACGGCGAGACGCTCGTCTGCCCGTACCACGGCTGGCGGTTCGCCGCCGGCGGCGACTGCGTCGCGGTGCCCGCGCTCGGTCCCGGGGTGCCCGCTCCGCGCCGTGCCCGCGCCACGGCCGCCTGGGGTGTGACCGAGCGGTACGGCCTGGTCTGGGTGGCTCCGGACGAGCCGTTCTCGGAGATCATGGAGCTGCCGGAGGACGCGGACGACGCCTTCGACTCGATCTCGCTGGAGCCGTCGCGCACCACCGCCGCCGCCGGCCTGCTCGCCGACAACTTCCTCGACACCGCGCACTTCCCGTTCGTGCACGCCGGCACGATCGGCGCGGGCGAGGACATGGTCGTGCCGCCGTACCGCGTCGACGCGGACGGGGACGGCTTCTGCGTCACCCTGGAGCAGGAGGTCGCCAACCCCGAGGATCCCGGGGTGGCCGCCGGGATCCGGCCGCTCGTGCAGCGGCGCGTGTCCACCTATGTGTTCCGCCCGCCGTTCATGCTGCGGCTGCGCCTCGAGTACCCGGACGCCGGGATCACCAGCGCGATCCACTTCTGCCTGCAGCCCGAGGACGAGGGCGCGACCAGGGTCTACACCCGGCTGTTGCGCGACGACCTCGGCGGCGACGCGGGACGCCTGCGCGACGCCGCCCGCTTCGAGCAGGAGATCCTGGACGAGGACCTGGCGCTGCAGGAGAAGTTCACCCTGGACGGCCTGCCGCTGATCAGCGGCGACGGGGAGCTGGCCGAGGAGGTCAGCATCCGCGCCGACGCCGCCGGGGTGGCCCTGCGCCGGGTGCTGGCCGCCTTCGTCACCCGAGCGGGCCGTTACTCCCGCCGCCCCGGCACGAGCGCCGCCGACCCCGACGGCCGCCACACCAGGGCACCGCGCCGCCCACCCACCCGCGCCGGCCGCTGAGGCTGGCGCGCGGCGCCAGCCCGTCGGGCACCGGCGCGCCCCACGGACCTGTGCCGGGGCGCGTTGGGGCCGGTCCAGCCAGTAGCCGCTACCCGACAGCGCGGAAGCGCCGCGCGCGCCACTGATCGTCCTTACGATATTGCCGTGCGAAGCGCTGAGGGCGACACGCCCGGCCGCGGGCCCGGAAGCCAGGGGTCTGGGAGTCATGGTCCTGAGGGACGCGTGCCGGTGACCGGCACGATCGACGTGACCGGGCGGGTGGTGCCCGGCGCCGGCTGGGACGACCTCGACCCGGTCGAGTTCGATCGGCTGCGCCGCCTCGTCGGCGCCTACCGGGAGAAGGCCGACGAGCGGCTCGCTCTGCTCGACGACCTCGCGCTCGCACGGGAGCTCGGCGTCGTGCGCACCGTGCCCAGCGCCGCTGACCTCGAGGCCGCTGGCCCCGAGGCCGAGGCCGAGGCCGGCGACGCGGCCGCAGGCGACGACGCGGGCCCCGAGCGGGTGGAGATCCTGCTCGCGGGCCTGCTGCTGTTCGGCCGGCCCGAGTCGCTGCGCCGCTTCGCGCCCACCCACGAGGCCGCGATCCAGGTCTTCGACCGGATCGACGGGCTGGCGACCGGCACGAACGTGTTCCTGCGCTGGCCCCTGCTCCGGCTCGTCGAGGAGTTCCTGGCCCGGTTCCGCGCGCTGAACCCCATGCGGGAGGTGCGCTTCGACCTGGTCCGGATGCGCGTGCCGGTGTACTCGGAGAGCGCGTTTCGCGAGGCGCTGGCCAACGCGCTGATCCACCGCGACTACACGGCCCCCGGCGCGGTGCACGTGCAGTGGTCGGCCGACCAGATCGTCGTCTCCAACCCGTCAGGGCTGCCGGCCGGGATCACCGTCGAGAGCCTGCTGAGCGCCCCGCCGAGCCCGCGCAACCCGCTGCTCGCGGACGCGTTCCGCCGGGCCGGCATCGTCACGCGCACCGGCCGGGGCGTCAGCCACATCTGGCGCGAGCAGCTGCGGCACGGGCACGCCCCGCCCGACCACGGCCGCAGCGGTGAGCACGCGGTCGTCGTCGTGCTCCCCGGCGGGCGCCCCGACCTGGGCTTCGCCCGATTCGTGCTCAGCCACGAGCTCGGCGGCCGGCCGCTGTCACTGCCGGAGCTGCAGATCATCACCCGGCTGCGCCGGCAGTCCCGGCTGCGGACCGAGGACGTCGCCCAGATGCTCGCCGTCTCCAAGACGGAGGCGCGCCGGGCGCTGTTCCGGATGGTGCGGGCCGGCCTGGTGGACATCCGGGACGCGTCGACCCCACGGCGTTCCTGGTCGCTGTCCGAGTACACCGAGCGGGCGCTGCGCGAGTCCGCCGAAGCCGTCGCCGCGGCGGAGTCACCCGCGCGCGAGCCGGCGGCGGCCGGCTCGGCCGCTTCCTCGCCCCCGGCGGTGCCCGCCGACGGCAAGCCACCGGCCGAAGCCGCCAGCTGACGAGAACTTCCCCGCGTCAGGGCTGGACGTACAGGGCTTCGCCGAGGTCGGCGAGGGTCTGCAGCGGGGCGGTCAGCCGGCAGCCGATCGCCATGGCGGCCGCGTCGGCCGCGGCCAGCTGGCCGTCGACCGCCTCCCAGGGCGCGTCGCTCACGACGCCGCCCACCGGCAGCGGGCAGGCCGCCTGCACCCAGCCGCGGTCGACGACGACGAAACCGCCGCCCATGCCCTCCAGCGCCCGCGCGGCGGTGAGCAGGTCGGCGTCGTTCGCGCCGACGAGCAGCAGGTCGCCGGGCGGCTCGGTGATGGTGACGCCGACGGCGCCGCTGGTGAGCCCGACGCCGCGCACCAGGCCCACGCGCACCGGCTCATGGGCGCCTGACCGGTCGACGAGGGCCACCTTGAGCAGGTCGTGCTCGGGGTCGGCGGCGATCAGGCCGTCCCGTACCGTCGGTTCGAACCGCACGTGCCGCGCGGACGGCTCACCGACGGGCAGCACCGTCGCGGGCTGCCATTCGGGAATCGCGGGGGCGATCCCCGGTGCCCCGGGCACGACGGGCAGCCCCGGCAGCAGACCGGGCAGGCCGGCCGACCGCTGCGAGATCACCGGTGCGGACAGCGGCGACACGATCTCCACCGCGAGTGGCAGCGGCGCGGGATGACCGGGCCAGCGCGCCGCCGCGAACGAGCCGACGTGCAGGTTCGCCGGCAGGCGCACGCTGTCCACGGCCCAGCCGGGCACCACGTCAGAGTTGTCGAACAGCGGCCGGCCCTGGCCAGCGGCGATCCGCCCGCCCGCGACGACCAGGTCGGGCGGCTCGAGGCCGCCGATCTCGGAGACGATGAGCAGGTCGGCCAGGTGCGACGGGGTGATGGCGCCGAGCACGTGGTCGAGACCGTGCCAACGGGCGGGCGCGAGGGTCGCCCGGCGCACCGCCTCCGCTGGGGGCATGCCCGCCACCACCGCGCGCCGCACGGCACAGGCAAGCTGGCCGTAGCCGACCAGGTCGGCGAGCGTGCGGTGCGTGCCGGGGCGCTCCCCCGGCAGCAGGTCCGCGGGGGTGGGCCCGGTGCGCCCGGGGGGGCCGGGACGGCGCGCCAGCGCGCGCAACGGCGTACCGGTCGCGGTGGCGAGCCCCACGCCGCGTGGGCCGCAGCGCGCGGCGAGCCCGGACGGGTCGGTCAACACGGTCACCGTGCCGCGCGGCACCAGCAGCCGGGCCGCCTCGCCCGGCATCAGCAGCGTCCGCTCCGGCCGGACGCGGGCGTCGACGAAGGCCGGGAGCAGGTAGCGGCCCGAGGCGTCGAGCGATCGCCGGCCGGCGATCGCGCCCGGCTTGGTCACGGCGGCGATGAACCGGCCGACGATCGCGACGTCCCGATGCAGCAGCTCGCCCGTCTGCACGACGACGACGGTCCCGCTGTGGACCAGCAGGTCGGCGTCCTCCTCGCCGACGGCGACCCGGCGCAGCCGGGCCCGCTCCCCGCCGCTCGGCACCAGCCCCTGCCCGCCGACGACACCGGGCGCTCCGGGCGCTGGTTGGGCGCCCACCACCGCGCCTGGCACCGGGGCGGGCCCCACGACGAGGCCCGAGCCCGGCCATCCAGCCGCCAACCCCCGAGGAGTCGACACGCTCACCTCCGCTGAGGGGGTCGAGCGAAGCTCGACGCCGGGGGTCCGGCCGTTCGGCATACCCGAACGACCGCCGCCCCATTGTCGCAGGCAAGCACAGCACAGTCACCGATTGCTGCCAAGCATTAAGTACGCCGAAACACAACCGTCACACCGGGGCACGCCGGCCCCGGCAAACGTGGCGGGAACGAAGCGGGAACGAAGCGCGTCACTTCACGCGCGGGCGGGCCCGCCGCTAAACGAGCGGGGCGCGTGCGGGTGGGGCGTCGCCGCTTCACGCACGGCCCGGGGCCACCCCTTTCGGGTGGTCTGGGGAGTCCGGAAACCTGCTGGTTACGTGACCGGCTACCCGGAACGACCGGGATGCAGCGGCGTCACTTTCCGCGGGACGGTGCCGGGCCGTAGCGGGCGAGGACGACGGTCTCGATGATGCCGACGACGCCGTAGAGGGCGATGCTGACCGCGGTGATGACGATGACCGCCGCCCAGACGCCGCCGTAGTTGAAGGTCTGCTGCGCGTGCTGCATGTAGTAGCCGAGCGCCTTGCCGGTGGCCAGCCATTCGGCCAGCAGCGCGCCGATGATGGCGCCCGGGACGGCGATACGCGCGGAGGCGAACAGCGCCGGCAATGCGCTCGGAATGGCCACCTTGCGCAGCACCGTGAACTCGGAGCCCCCGTACGCGGTAATCAGGTCGGCGGCGGCGCGTGGCGTCGAGCGCAGGCCGAAGACAATGTTCACCAGGGAGGGGAAGAACACCACGATCCCAGCGATGACCGTGACGCCCACGAGATGCCGGCCGAAGACCAGGGTGATGATCGGGGTCATCGCGACCAGCGGTACCGAGCGCAGCACCATCGCGACGGGCATGAATGCCTGCTCGACGGGCCGGTACAACACGAAAAGCACCGCCACGACGATGGCGGCGACCGTTCCCGCGATATAGCCGGCCAGCGCGTCGCCGAGTGTCACCATCAGGGCGTCGAAGATCGCGTGCCGGTTGTCCGGCGCCTTGGGGACGGTGAACAGGTAGTGGTAGACGTCCTTCGGCGACTTCGCGACCAGTGGGCTGAGGTCGAACACCTTGAGGAAGGCATACCAGAGGACGAGGATCACGACGACCGAGGCGAGCACGGACCCGAAGGTCCGGCCGAGYCGGGAAAGCGCCGTGATGAGGATCATCGAGCTGGGGGCGCGTTCCTCAACCGGGGGCGCGACGGCCGTGGCCGGCGCGGGCTCGGTCGTGGCCTTGGGCGGGGCGGCGGCCGTCGTCACGATGCACCTCCGACGTTCCCGCGCGGCGCCCACGGCGTGAGCAGCCGGGCGACCAGCGAGGTAATGCCATACCCGATACCGGCGATGGCCGAGGCGATGAGCGCGAGCGCCCAGGTGCGGGGCACGTTGAACCCCTGCTGGGAGGCGATCATCGTGATCCCGATCCCCTTGTCGGCGCCCAGGTACTCGCCGATGATCGCGCCCAGCAGGGCGGCCGGCGGCGCGATCTGCAGCCCGGTGAAGGTGCTCGGCAGCGCCGCGCGCAGCCGGACGTAACGCAGCTGGGCGAAACGCCCGCCGCCGCTGGCCTTGATCAGGTCGAGCGTCGTCTGGTCCGCGGAGCGCAGGCCGACGAGCGTGCCGACCAGCGTCGTGAAGAACACGGAGATCCCGGCGAGCGCCGTCTGCGGCGTGGTGCCGTCGAACACCGTGGTGAGGATCGGTCCGATCGCGATGATCGGCAGGCAGTACGACGCGACCCCGATCTGCAGGACGATCCGGTCGACGACCGGGATCCCGAAGCACAGGACGGCGAGACCGATCGCGAGGCCGTTGCCGATCAGGTATCCCTTGAGCGCGATCCATACGGTCGAGCTGACCGGGCTCGACCACAGATGCCGGTCGGTCCACAGGTCCTTCAGGACCTCCCAGGGAGTCGGCACCGCGCCGCCGTGCTCGAACGCGGTCACCGCGAGAATCCACCACAGGGCGATCACGGCGACGGTCCCGATCAGGCCGCCGAGCCACGACGGCGCGCCGCCGGAACGGGCGCTGCCCGCGCCGCCCGGCTGGCCTGGGCCACCGCCCGTCGGGCCGACGGCCGCTCCGGCCGGCGTGTCCTGAATCGTCGTCATCGGCGCACCACCGCCGTCACGCTGCCTGCGCGCTGTCGTCGCCCTGGCCAGAGAACAGCAGGCTCGACAGCTGGTCGTGCAGGTCGTGGAACTGCGAGGTGCGCAGCATCTCCGGGGTGCGCGGGCGCGGCAGGTCGATGTCGACGATCGCGGCGATCCGCCCGGGGCGGGGGCTCATCACGGCGACCTTGTCGGACAGGATGACCGCCTCGGGAATGGAGTGGGTGACCAGCAGGGTCGTCGTCGCCCGCTCCGTCCAGATCCTCAGCAGCTCGAAGTTCAGCCGCTGGCGGGTCATGTCGTCCAGGGCACCGAACGGCTCGTCGAGCAGGAGGACCTTCGGCTCGACGACCAGGGCGCGCGCGATCGCGACCCGCTGGCGCATGCCGCCGGACAGCTGCGCCGGGCGCGCCTTCTCGAAGCCGGTGAGGCCGACCAGCGAGATCAGGTCGGCGATCACCTTCTTGTTCGTCCTGGTGCCACTCACCTCCAGCGGCAGCCGGATGTTCGCCTCCACCGACCGCCACGGCAGCAGAGCCGCGTCCTGGAAGGCGATCCCGAGGTGGTGGTTGCGGCGAGCCGTCGACGGCGGCTCGCCGTGCACCAGCACCTCGCCCTGGGTCGGCCCCTCCAGGTCGGCGAGGATCCGCAGGACGGTCGACTTCCCGCAGCCGGAGGGCCCGATCAGGGTGAGGAACGAGCCCTCCGTCGTGGACAGGTTCACGTTGTCCAGGGCGACTACCGACCTGCGGCCAAGGCGGAACTCCTTGCGCAGGCCCGCCACGCTCACCCCGGACCCCGGGGCCGGTTCGGCGGCGGCCGGCGCGACGCCGGCCGTCTCCTTACCAGGCGTGACTCCCGCCTCGTCGAGGGCGGACTCCGGCGTGGGCGTGGCGGAGGTGCTCATGTCGGTCTCGATTTCTCCCTGTCGAGTTCGTCAAGGACGCCCGGACGAAAAGATCCGATCGCCGCCGCCGTCTAGAGCGGCAGCTGGATCAGGGCCGGGTTCTCCTTGTAGATCTCGTCGATGATGCTGGTGTCGAACAGCTGCTCGGCGGTGATGTCCACCTTGGCCAGCTTCAGCGTCGCGATGTTCTCTTCGATGAGCGTCGGCGTGATCGTGAACAGGCCGTTCTTCTTGGTGTCGTCGGTGAGCAGCAGCTCGTTCTGGGCGGTCGACTCCAGCGTCTGCTCGGCCGCGTCGAGGCCCTGGTCCTTGCCGTAGATCTCGGCGGCGTACTTCGCGGCCACGGACGGGTCGTGGATCGAGTCCGCCCAGCCCTTGATCTCGGCCGTCAGGAAGGCCTTGATCTTGTCCTTGTCGTTCTTGAGGGTGTCCTCGGTGACCATGTAGGTCTCGGACACCAGGGGGTACTTGAAGTCCGCGAGCAGGAACGTGAACGTGTCGACGCCCTTCACCTTGAGCAGGTTCGGCTCGTTGGTGACGAAGGAGAACCAGGCGTCGACCTGCCCGGTGGTGAGCGGCGTCGGGTCGAACTCGACCGGCACCTTTTCGATCTTCGACGCGTCGAGGCCGTTCGCGGTGAGGAACGCGGTCCAGACGGACTCGTTCGTCGCCTGCACGCCGATCTTCTTTCCGATCATGTCCTGCGGCGTCTTGATCGGCTTGTCCGCCAGCGACATGATCGCGAACGGGTTCTTCTGGTACTGAGCGCCAATGATCCTCAGCGGCGCGCCCTGGAGGATCGCGTTACCCGTGATGTCCGGCGCGGAGATGCCGACGAACGCCTTGCCGGTCGCCACGTCGGCGTCCTGCGGGGTGGCACTCGGGCCGCCCGCGATCAGGTTGACCGCGGAGAAGCCGGCCGCCTTGTAATAGCCCTTCTGGTCGGCGATGTACGCGCCGGCGAACTCGACGTTCTTGATCCAGGAAAGCCGGTAGTCCAGCTTGCCGAAGGACGCCGCGCCACCACTGGTGGCCGCCGCCGTCGTCCCCGAGTCGTCGTCGTCGCCGCAGGCGGCGAGCAGGCTGCTGCCGCCGACCGCCAGCGCCGCGGCACCCACCGTGACACCCGCGCCACGCCGCAGGAAGCCCCGCCTATCGAATCCAGTCGTCACCGAACCCCCATCACATCGCCCCGGGGCGTAGATCCCCACCGCCGGCACATCCGGCCCACCCGGGCGGTTCTCCGGACGTTAGAAAGCGGGCGTATCGCACCCATCGCCCCTTTGTGAACAGCAGGTAACTCCACCTGGTTGTGACGCACTTGGCTCGCCCGCGCGGCCCCGAAGCGGACCGGCGCGAACCGCCGAGTGGACACTGACGGCAAGCAGGCGACCCAATCGGCGACGGAAAGTGACAATGTCCCGCGAATCGGGGGCGCGCACTCCGCTCACCGGGGCGGTCCGACCCGACGCGCGGACGATCGGTGTTACGCCATCGTCATCTGCTGGCCCTAGGTTGGCGCCGTGCTGCTGAGTCCGCATGAACAGGAACGGCTGCTGATCCACGTCGCGGCCAACCTCGCCAGGGAGCGGCGGGCCCGCGGCCTGCGGCTCA
This sequence comes from Pseudofrankia sp. EUN1h, assembly GCF_001854645.1. Lineage (NCBI taxonomy): Bacteria > Bacillati > Actinomycetota > Actinomycetes > Frankiales > Frankiaceae > Pseudofrankia > Pseudofrankia sp. EUN1h. Next base: position 59,550 of record NZ_MBLN01000095.1, read on the forward strand.
ACTATCCGGAAGCCGTGGCGCTCCTGACCTCCTTCCTGCTCGAGGGCGCCCGCGACGGCCGCACGGTGGCCGAGCTGATGGCCGCCGGCCGCACCGTGCTGACCAGGGACGACGTCCTGGACGGCATCCCGGAGATGCTGGCCGAGGTACAGGTCGAGGCGACCTTCCCCGACGGCACCAAGCTCGTCACGGTCCACCACCCGATCCCCTGACTGTGTTCATGGTTCGCTCCGTCCGGACACCGCGCTCCGGCCCCTCACTCACGACCTCCGAAATCGGCTTCGCCGATTCCGCAGGGACCCCGTCGCTCCCGAGGGACCTCCGCGCGGTGTCCTCCTCCGCTCACGGGCGCTCCGGCGACCTCGCTGCGGCCCGGCCCACGTCGCTTCGCTCGTGGGCCGGGCCTCCGCGAGGCGCGCCTCCGCGCCAGCACGGTCGCCCACCGCTGAACGTCACCAGACCGAACCGACCCGATTCAGAGCTTGAGCCCTACCTGAACCACTTCGCTTCGCTCCGGCGCCAGGTCTCCGCGGAGGCGGACCTCCGCGCCGCGTGGTTGCGAAGCAAGCTTGGGGCTGGATCTCGAACGACACAGGGAGTGCGGATGCCGATCGTTCCCGGCGAGGTTCTGCATGACGACGACCTGATCGAGATCAACCCGGGGCGGCCGACCGTCACGCTGGTGGTGCGCAACGCGGGCGACCGGCCGGTCCAGGTCGGCTCGCACTACCACTTCGCCGCCGCGAACCCGGCGCTCGCCTTCGACCGGACGGCCGCCTGGGGACATCGGCTCGCCGTGCCCGCGGGCACGGCGGTCCGCTTCGAGCCCGGGATCGAGCGGGAGGTCACCCTGGTACCGCTGGCCGGCGGGCGTGACGTCCCCGGCCTGCGTCTCGAGTGGGCCGGCAAGCTCGACGAACGCGACGCGTCCCCGACGCCGCCGGCCTGACGGGCCCGGTCTGGCCGGTTCGTCTCGTCCCGCGTAACGAGCAGAAGCGAAGCAGAGAAGTAGAGAAGCAGTAGAGAAGCAGAGAGGTCCGATATGGCCACGCTGGACCGGTCGCGGTATGCCGCGCTGTACGGACCGACGGTCGGCGACCGGGTCCGGCTCGCCGACACCGACCTGTTCATCGAGGTCACCGACGACCTCAGCCGCGGGCCCGGCGGGGCAGGTACCGGCGACGAGGCGGTCTTCGGCGGTGGCAAGGTCATCCGCGAGTCGATGGGCCAGTCCCGGGCGACCCGTGCCCAGGGGGCGCCGGACCTGGTCATCACCGGCGCGATCGTGCTCGACCACTGGGGCGTGGTGAAGGCCGACGTCGGCGTCCGCGACGGCCGGATCGTCGCCCTCGGCAAGGCCGGCAACCCGGACACGATGGACGGGGTGCACCCGGACCTGGTGATCGGCCCCGGCACCGAGATCATCGCCGGCAACGGCAGGATCATGACGGCCGGCGCGATCGACTGCCACGTCCACTTCATCTGCCCGCAGCAGGTCCCCGAGGCGCTCGGCGCCGGCATCACCACGCTGATCGGCGGCGGCACCGGCCCGGCCGAGGGCACCAAGGCGACGACGGTGACCCCCGGCGGCTGGAACCTGGCCAGGATGCTGTCGGCGATGGACGACTGGCCGGTCAACGTCCTCCTGCTCGGCAAGGGCAACACCACGAACGAGGAGTCGCTCTGGGAGCAGCTGCGGGCCGGCGCCGCCGCGTTCAAGCTGCACGAGGACTGGGGCACCACGCCGGCCGTGATCGACGCCTCGCTGCGGGTCGCGGACGCGGCCGGGGTGCAGGTCGCGCTGCACTCGGACACCCTCAACGAGGCCGGTTACGTCGAGAGCACGCTGGCCGCGATCGCCGGCCGGGCGATCCACGCCTACCACACCGAGGGCGCGGGCGGCGGGCACGCGCCGGACATCATCACCGTCGTCGCGGCCGGCAACGTGCTGCCCTCGTCGACGAACCCGACCCGTCCGCACACCGTCAACACGCTCGACGAGCACCTCGACATGCTGATGGTCTGCCACCACCTGAACCCGTCGATCCCCGAGGACCTGGCGTTCGCCGAGAGCCGCATCCGGCCGTCGACGATCGCGGCCGAGGACTTCCTGCACGACATGGGCGCGATCTCGATGATCGGCTCGGACTCGCAGGCGATGGGCCGGATCGGCGAGGTCGTCCTGCGCACCTGGCAGACCGCGCACGTGATGAAGAAGCGCCGCGGCACCCTGCCCGGTGACGGTCGGGCCGACAACCTGCGCGCCCAGCGCTACGTCGCCAAGTACACGATCTGCCCGGCCGTCGCGCATGGCCTGGAGGGCGAGGTCGGCTCGGTGGAGGCCGGCAAGCTCGCCGACCTGGTGCTCTACGAGCCGGCGTTCTTCGGCGTCCGCCCGTCCGTCGTCATCAAGGGCGGGCTCATCGCCTGGGCCGCGATGGGCGACGCGAACGCCTCGATCCCGACCCCGCAGCCGGTGCTCCCCCGCCCGATGTTCGGCGCCGCTCGCGGCCCCGCCGCCGCCGGGTCGCTCACCTTCGTCGCGCCCGCCGCGATCGAGGACGGCCTGGCCGAGCGGCTCCAGCTCGCGACCCCGATGGTCCCGGTCCTCGACGTCCGCTCCCGCGGCAAGGCCGACCTGCCCGGCAACACCGCCACCCCGGACATCCGCGTGGACCCGGACACCTTCACCGTCACCATCGACGGCGAGGCCATCGAGCCCGCCCCCGTCCGCGAGCTGCCGATGGCCCAGCGCTACTTCCTCTTCTGAGAACGCTCCGCCAGTTGGAACGCTCTGCCAGCGTGAACGCTCCGCCGGGAGCAGCAGCCTCTCAGAACCACGCACGAGCAGCCCGCATAGAGCTCCGCGACGGCCATCGCGAAGCCGCGTTGGGCACATGGTGGGTCGTCCGGTAAAAATAGGGCGATTTATCATCTGCCTGCCGAGCAGGATCCGCGGACGGGCGGCATCTGCGAGAGAGGCGGGCAGCGTTGGCCGGGGCGTCGCTTCCTCCCCATCTGGACCCGCGGTCGGACGACGGCCGGGACGGGCTCGGCCCGAGGCGCGCGCGGGGCGGACGCCGCGCGCTGCGCGGGCTGCTCGGCGTGCTGTCCGCGCTGGTGCTGGTGGTGACCGCCGGCGGCTGGGCGACGTACACCTACGCCAACGGGAACATCAACCGGATCGGGCTCGACCTGGGTGACGACCGGCCCGACGAGAAGCGCGGCGTGGAGAACTACCTGGTGGTCGGCACGGACAGCCGGGCGGGAWCGGACGGGGAGTTCGGCAACGCTCCCGGCCAGCGTTCAGACACGACGATCCTGGTCCATCTGGCCGAGGACGGCACCACGACGATGGTGTCCTTCCCCCGTGACACGTACGTGCTGGTCCCCGAGTACACCGACTCCGCCGGCAAGAGCCACCCTGCACACAGGGACAAGTTCAACTCGGCGATCTCCGACGGCGGGCCGTCACTGCTGGTGAAGATGGTCGAGAGCCTGACCAGCATGCGGGTCGACCACTACGTCTCGATGGACCTCGAGGGCTTCAAGGCGATCACGGACGCGATCGGCGGCGTCGATGTCTGCGTCCTGCCCTCGAGCCTCCAGGAACACTTCAAGGACGACACGGGCCGAGCGCGGGTCAGCACCAATACGAACGACCCGATTAGCGGCTGGCGCGGCGGCCCCGGGCAGGCCATCCACGTGAACGGCAGCCAGGGCCTCGCGTTCGTCCGTCAGCGCCACGGCCTGCCGAACGGGGACATCGACCGGATCAAGCGCCAGCAGCAGTTCATCGGGGCGGTGTTCCACAAGGCGACCACCGGCGACGTCCTGACCAACCCGGTCAAGCTGCAGGGCCTGCTCTCGACGGCCACGTCCGCGCTCACCCTGGACGACAAGACCAGCATCAACGACCTGCGGGACCTGGCCACCCAGATGCGCGGCGTGGCCGCCGGCTCGATCCACATGGAGACGCTGCCGACACACCCGCCCACCGAGGCCGAGGGCGGGATCGGAAACAGCGGCAACATCATGCTGCACGGCGTCGCGACCTCCGTGCAGATCTACAACCCGGTCGACCTCGCCCGGCTCGTCGTCCCGCTGGGCGGACACGTCGACGGCGTCGAGGACACGGCGCCCCCGACCACCGAACCGGCCCCCGGCCCGGTCACGGTCCCGCCGTCGCAGGTGACCGTCGCGGTCTACAACGGCTCCCATCGGTCGGGGCTCGCCGCTCAGGTCACCAAGGACCTGACAGACAAGGGCTTCCACGTCTCCGGCACCCTCACCGCCGAGTCCCTCACCTACACCTCGTCCCGGGTGCTTTACGGCGCGGGCAAGGAGGACGCCGCGCGCACGGTGCAGGCGGCCGTTCCCGGATCCCTCCTGCGCTCCGACCCGACCGTCACCGGAATCCATCTCATCCTCGGCTCGGAGTTCACCGAGGTCGTGGCTCCCGTCATGGCGGGAGCCGACGGCGCCTCGGGCGGCGCCGCCTCAGGTCCGGCACCCGCCCCCACGACCGCGGCCCCACAGGCCCCCGCCGCTCCAAGCTGCACCTACTAGCGCGCCCGGCTCAGCGGCGACTTGCCCCTTCCCGTCGAGGGCGCGGGAGCTTCCGCGACCCGGTTCCCGGCCATCGGCCGGAGTGGCCGGCCGCGCGGGACTATCGGGCGGCGTTCTTGAGGAACTGGGGGCGGTAGTTGGCCTCGTCGCCGCCGAAGTAGCCGCCGCGGACGTGGCGGCGGACGCCGTCGTCGTCGGTGGCGCGCGACGCGGAGTGCCACAGGTAGCCGTCGTGCAGGATCACGTCGCCGCGCTCGGCGTAGACGGCGACCTCCCCAGGCACCTTCTCGAAGCCGAGCGGCATCGTGACCGGGGCCGGGGTGGTGGTGTAGCCGCCGGCGGGCCGGGCGTCGTCGGGCACCGCGATGTTGTTGACGTTGCGGTACGGCGCAGGGGTCGCCCAGTTGTGACTGCCGGGGACGACGCGCAGGAAGCCGTTCGCCGGGCTGGTCGCGTCCAGGTGGAAGGTGAACGCGAGCCCCGGCCAGACGTCGACGCTCGGCATCGCCTGCCAGTCGGAGTGCCAGCCGATCCGGGTGTAACCGGACTCGCGGCCGGGGCGCGAGTCCTGGTAGACGATGCCGGCCTTGTCCGACGAGTTGAGCCAGGCACCGTCGCCGATCAGCCGACGGATCACCGCGAGCAGCGGCGGCAGGGTCGCCGCCGCCAGCACGGCCGGGGAGAGCTCCTGAACGTGCTCGACGTAGTTGACGAACTTCTCGATCTTCTCGACGTCATCCAGGTACTTCGTCGACCCGTACCGTTCCGGCAGCCCGCCGGCGAGCACGTCGTCCTGAACCGCGGCGCACTCGGTCTCCATCCGGCCGGTCAGCTCGTCGCCGACCAGGCCGCGCAGGAGCACGAAGCCGAAAGACCGGTAGAAGTCCTCGATCTCGGCGAGACCGGGCAGCTCTCCGACGGAGGCCGGCGTACGCGACGACCAGTCGATCCCGGCCCAGTCGACCTCGAACACACCGAACGTCGCCGGTGTGACCAGCACGGTCGCCGGTGTAGCCCGCACGGTCGCCGTCTGCATGCGGCTGCCCTCCCGCGTCTCGGTGCTCGTCGGCGGCGCGGCGCGGACGCGGTCGCTCCGCCGACGAAGGGACAACCTCGGACGCTAGGTCCCCCCTGTTACCGCCGCGTTGCCCGCCGCTGTGACCGCGGCCGCGACGCAGGTCGGATCACCAGTCACCCGGCCAGCCGGGACCCGGTCAGCCGGAACCCGTCGCCGCGAGGACGCGTCGCTACCTCTTCTTTTTCTTCCCCGACGAGCCGCCCGAGCTGCCGCTGGACTTGGGCACGCACACCCACCGCTTCTCCTTGTCCGACCATTCCGCCTTGCTGGAGGCGGAGCAGGAGAAGTTGGCCGGCTTGGGCGGATGCTTGTGCCCGCAGGCGGTGAGCGAGCCGATCGCGAGAGCGGCGGCGATGGCCACGGCGGCCACGGCACGGGACCGCCGCTGCCGCCCGCGGCCGAGCCGGATGATTGGCTGGGCGAGCGGCCGCGCGGTGTCCGCCGCGTCCACCGCGGTGCTCGGGCCGGCCGGCGACACCTCGCCACGGACGGCCGGGCTCGCGAGGCTGGATGGCGCCGTGGGCACGGGATGCCTCCTTGGGGAAGACGTTCTGAGGGGCGACGGTTCTGGGGGCAGCGGCTCCTGAAGGGCCACGGCTCCGCGGGACCTACAGCTCCTTGGGACTTTGACCAAGCCGGCGGCGACGTTAGTGCATCGGAGGGGCCGTGATCACAGGAATGTCAGGCGAGCGACGGCCGGCGGCGCGCGCCGCCCTGCTCGTGCTGGCGGACGGACGGCTGCCGGCCGGCGGGCACGCGCACTCCGGCGGAGTCGAGGCGGCCGTCRTGGACGGCGGTGTGACCGGCCTGGACGACCTGGCCGCGTTCCTGCTGGGCCGGCTCGGCACCACCGGCCTGGTGGCCGCGTCGTTCGCCGCCGCGGCCTGCTGGACCTGCCGGATCGACACCGCGGCCCCCGCCGCGGAGGCCCCGGCCGCGGAGATCCTGGCCGCGGAGGTCGGCGAACTGGCGGGAGCCCCGGACACCCCGGCGGCCGGACAGGAGCGCGCGGCCCGGCTCGCCGCGCTGGACGCCGAGCTCGACGCCCGTACCCCGTCGCCGGCCCAGCGGGACGCGAGCCGGGCCCAGGGGCGGACGCTGCTGCGCGCGGGCAGAGCCGCCTGGGACCTGTCGCGGATCTTCCCGCCCAACGCTGGGGGTTCGGCCACGGGAGCCAGGCAGGCACCCGCCCCCCACCATCCGATCGCGCTGGGCGTGGTCGCCGCCGCGGCCGGGCTCGAGCCGGCGGACGCGGCGCTCGCCGCCGCTTACGGCGCGGTCGGCGGTCCCGCCTCGGCCGCCACCCGGCTGCTCGGCCTCGATCCGCTCGCCGTCACCGGCCTGCAGGCCAAGCTCGCAGACGCCATGGAGGCCACCGCCGCCGAGGCCACCGCCGCCGCCGAGGCCGCGATGGCCATGGGCCGGCCTGACCTGCTTCCCGCCCCGTCGGCCGTCCGCCTCGACCTGCTCGCCGAGCGCCACCGCGCGGCACCGGTCCGGATGTTCACGTCGTGACCCTGGCCGTGTCGACGCCAGGCGCGGTCCCGGCTTCCAGGCGGTAGCCCATGCCTCGGACCGTCGTGATGCGGGTGGCGCCCAGCTTGCGTCGCAGGTAGCCGACGTAGACGTCGACGATGTTGCTGCCGGGGTCGTAGTCGTAGCCCCAGACGGCGGAGAGCAGCTGCTCGCGGGCGAGCACCTGGCCGGGGTGGCGCAGGAACGTCTCGGCCAGGACGAACTCGCGCGCGGTCAGGTCGACGGCCCGGTCGCCGACGTGCGCCCTGCGGGTGCGCAGGTCCAGGGCGAGGCCGCCGCTGCGCAGCACGGTCTGCTCGGCCGCGGACCGCTCGGGTCGCAGCCGCAGCCGGACGCGGGCGAGCAGCTCCTCGAACCGGAACGGCTTGCTCATGTAGTCGTCGGCCCCGCCCTCGAGGGCGGCGACCGTGTCCCGCACACCATCGCGGGCGGTGAGCACGACCACCGGGAGCCGCGAACCGGCGGAGCGCAGCCGGCGCAGCACCGTGAATCCATCCAGGTCTGGCAGGCCGATGTCGAGGACGAGCAGGTCAACCTCACCGGAGAGGGCCACCTCCAGCGCTGACTGGCCATCGCTCACGCATGTCGGGACGAAACCGTTGGAACGCAGGCCCTTCGAAATGAAAGAGGCGATCCGGTGCTCGTCCTCGGCTATGAGCACTCGATTCGTCATGCCCACCCCCTGTCTGGTTCGGGACCGCCCGATCTGAGACCGCCCGATCCGTGTCCACCCGATCGGGCGCCGCCCGGTTCCCCGCCGTCCGGTTCGGGTTCGCGTAACGCGGGACGACGCGGCTCGTGGTCGCGAAGACCCTGATCCAGCAGGCTCAGCTCCAGGATGAAGGTCGCGCCCTCGCCGGGCTCACCACTCACCCGGACGGCACCGCCATGCGCCGTCGCGATCGCCCGCACGATCGCGAGACCGAGTCCCGCGCCGCCGCCGGCAGCCGACGGTGGCCGTGTGGGAACACCACGGGCGAAGCGTTCGAAGATGCGCGCCCGGTCGGCCGGGGCCACGCCGGGACCAGAGTCGGTCACCCAGAAGCGCGCGATGTCGTCGTCGACGGCCGAGCCGATCCCGATCGCGCCGCCGGCCCCGGTTTGCTGGGTCGCGTTCTGCGCGAGCTGCAGCAGCGCCTGCGTCAGCCGCTGCCGGTCGGCGAGCAGGCGGCCGTCGCCGACCCCCTCCAGCCGCCACGCGCGCGGCGCCAGTGCCCGCGCCTTCACGAACAGGTCCGTGGTGAACACGGCGAGATCCACCGGTTGGCGGCGCAGGAAGTCGGGCTGCTCCGCCTTCGCGAGCACCAGCAGGTCGTCGACCATCCTGCTCATCCGGTCGAGCTCGTCGAGGACGAGGGGGATGGTCTCGGCCCGCTCGTCCGGGTCGTCGCCGAGCAGTTCCAGATGCCCACGGATGATGGTGATCGGAGTGCGCAGCTCGTGGCCGGCGTCGTCGACGAAGGCGCGCTGAGTCGCGAACGCCTGCTCCAGGCGATCCAGCATGCCGTTGAACGTCCGCGCCAGCTCCGTGATCTCGTCCCGACCGTCCCGACCGTCCCGACCGGCGCCGGCCGCGACCCGACCCGGCCGGCGGACACCCCACCGACCGCCGACCGGGATGCGGCGCGACAGGTCCGTCTCCGTGATCGTCTGAGCGGTCCGGCGGACCATCCGCACCGGGGCGAGCACCCGTCCCGCGACCATCCACCCGGCGGCGCCGGCGACCGCCAGCGCGCCGAACCCGACGACGCCGAGCACCCGGACCACCTCGTCCACCTCGGCCCGTTCCCGGTCGACGAACACTGCCGACACGAAGACGCCCCGCTCGGGATGGCCCTGGACGCTCACCGGTACCGCGACGTAGCGCACCGCGCCAGCCGGCGTCGCGACCCGCCCGTAGTGCGGCTGGCCGGCCGAGGTGGAGGACACGAACGCGTCGATCGCCGCCCGGTCGCCGTCGAGCCGGTATGGCGGCGTCTCGGCGCTCCGGTAGGTGGGGTCGCCGTTCACGAGCGCGAGCATCGTCTGGTTGCGGTCCGGGATCGCCCGCTCCAGGTAGGTCTCCAGCAGGGCACGCACGTCGGCGAACTGCGACCGCTCGGTGGCCGGGTCGACGCTCTTGTCGACGAACCGGCGCAGCTCGCTGACCTCCTTGGCCAGGCCCTGGTCCACCCGCTCGTCGACCCGCGCGAGCAGCACCTGGCGGGCGGCCAGCACCGACCCGGCCAACGCCAGCGCCACGAGAAGCAGCTGCCAGCCGAGGATGCGCAGCCGCGCGGACCCGGTCACGGCACGGATCCTCACCAGACCGCTCGCCAGCCTGCGGGCCCTCGGCCACCCGGGCACCATGCACTGGAGCGTCCCGACACCGCCGAAGCCACGGATGAGGACACGATGAGAAGGCTCTCATCCGCCGAGCGCCCGCGGCGGGACGCCCAGGGCATGGACCTGGTGCTTAGGGCGTGGACTCCTGGGCCGGCAGCGACGGCGCGGGCTGCGCCGTACGCGCGGCCGGCTCGGGCGCCGTCGTCCGCGGCGTCCTCGCGCTGGCCGCCTCGGAGGCGACCGGCAGTGGCACCGGGCGGACGGGGACCGGCGCCGCGCTCACCCTGACCTCGCCCCCGTCGCCGGACCGCTGATAGGTCACCACCGGCAGCTCGGGCGGCGGGGAGGAGTCGGCGGAGGGCGTCGGCGCGGACGTGGTCACCGCTCCCCTGGCCAGAATCGGCCCGCCCAGGTCCGGAGGACGGGGCTCGCCGGAGGCGGACACGACCGCGGCTGCGAGGCCACCGATGACCGCCAGCAGCCCCAACGTCGCCAGCCCGATCCGCCAGGTCGCCGTTCGGGCCTCCAGCTCCGGCACCGCCCGGTCGCCGGCCACCGACCCAAGCGTGCCCGGCTGATCCGCCATGACCGCCATGGTAGGCGAGCCCGACGACAGCACCCGGCCCGCGCTCGGTCGAGGACGCACCGCGCGTGAGAGGCCTCTCACCGTCGTCTCACAGTCACCCCACCCACCGCCGACAGGCTCGGTCCAGGCCGGGCGATCGACACCGGCCGGTAACCGCCATCCGCCAGGCCCGTGCCTGGCCCGGATGCCACCGACAGGATCGAGGCAGCCCAACGATGAACGCTCCTACCCGTCCGACCCGGACCGCTCGACGGCTGCTCACCACCTCGGCGCTCACGGTCACGTTCGTCGGCGCCGTCGCCGGCGGTGTCGCGCTGCCGGTGGCGGCGGCCAGCGCCGCGACGCCGTCGCCGCGCGCGTCCGCTCCCGTGTCCGCTCCCGCCCCCGTCCCCGGCGACGGCCGCGCGCTGCCGCAGGCACCCGCCGCCGCCGACCCGTCCGTCCCCGTCGCCATCACCAGGATCCCCGCGCACGACGGCACCCCGGAGCAGATCATCACCGGTCCGCTGCCCACCGCTCCCGGGGCGGCCGCTCCGGTCCAGCCGCGCGGCGGCGTGGACACGGGACTCGGCGGCAGCCAGCCCACCGGCGGGCACGCTGGCGACGTCGCCCTCCCTCTCGGCGGCGCCGGACTGGGCGCCCTCGCCGGCTTCGGCCTGTGGCGGCGGCGGCGCGCGGGTGCGCGCGGGTGACCACGAGTCCGCCGGCCGGCGGCGGCGTCGCCGCCGGCCGCCGGCCCGGTTCCCGGCCGGGGCCCGGCACGCGGCGGCGCCACCGCCGGAGCGGGCTCGCGGCCAGCCTCCTGCTGACGGCCGCGCTCACGCTGGCCCTGGTTGCTCTCACCGGCTGCGGCGCGCGGCCAGGCCCGGGCGGAACGCCCACGGCCAGCCCGGCGGCGACCAGCGCGCTGGGCTCGGCGGACTCGGCAGGCTCGGCGGACTCGGCAGGCGGACAGGGCGGGCAGTCTCCATCGGCGGGCAAGGCCGCGGATCCAGTGCGGTTGCGGATCGCGGACATCGCCGTGACGGCACCGGTCGTGCCGCTCGGCCTGGACGGGGCGGGACGGCTGATCGCCCCGACCGGGTTCACCGAGGTCGGCTGGAACCGCGCCGGCCCGGAGCCGGGCGACGACGGCGTGGCTGTGATCGCCGGCCATGTCGACTCGAAGACCGGTCCGGCGGTCTTCTTCGGGCTGGCCAGGCTGCGGGCGGGCGCCACCGTCCTCGTCGACCGGGCCGACGGCACGACGGCGACGTTCGTCGTCGACCGGTCGGCCGAGTACGGGAAGGCCAGCTTCCCGGACCAGGAGGTCTACCACTCGGGCGACGGCGCCCAACTCCGCCTGATCACCTGCGGCGGCACCTTCGACCACTCCACCGGCCACTACGTCGACAACGTCGTCGTCTTCGCCCACCTGGCCTGAGCCAGACCGTCCCCAGCCATGGCGGCGAAGATCGCTCGCCAGTGAACCGAAAGGTCCTCAGGAACCCGGCACCTCAGAAACTCGGCACCTCAGAAACTCAGGGCTCTCAGCCCTCAGGGCCGAGGTGGCGGCGCAGGGTGACGGCGTCGGCGGCCAGCGCGGTGACCAGCACTCCGGGGCCCGCCAACGGCAACACGGCCGCTCCGCCCGGCGTCCGGGTGGCGCCGGGCGCGGGCGGCGGGATGACCGAGGCGGGCACGCCGAGCCCGGCCGGGCCGATACCCGCGGTCGGCGCGGGCGCGGCGATCAGAAGGGAGCCGACGGCCCGGGCGGAGCCGATCAGGGCGGCGCCGGTCAGGCCGAGGACGTCGGGCCCGAGCGGCAGCTGCTGGCGCAGCAGTGGCCGGTCGCCCGCGGGGGCACGGATGTCGACGCGCAGGTCCGTCTCGACCCGGCCGGACGGCTCGCCGAACCGGCCGAGCAGGACCTCCTCGCGCCAGCGCAGCCAGCCTCCGGCCGCCACCACCGCCCGCCCGACCATCCGATGCCGACAGCCGCGCACCGCCACCGTCGGCTCCGGCAGCAGGTCGAGCGCGCCGCCCGCGGCGACGTCCGCGTGGATCTCCAGCACGGACGGCCCGGGGCCGTGCCCCGGCATCGCCAGCGTGGCGGCCACCGAGCGCAGCACGAGCCGTACCCCGGCCCCGACGGTGATGTCGAGCCGCACCTGGTCGCCCGCGAGCGGCCCGGCGGCCGCCCCGACCAGGTGCACGGTGACGGTCGGCAGCGCCGGCGGCGCCAGGTCCTGTACCCGCGTGACCCCAGCCGCCGCCGCACCAGCCGACCCGGCGGCGGGCGCCTCGGCCGCGGCCCGCGGCGGAGTGGTGGTGCCGGTGTGCCGCAGCACGAGCGGGACGGCCGAGCGTGCCTCGACGACGCGCGCGGACCCGTCCTGACCGGCCTCGACCCGCAGCACGGCGTGGGCTCGCACCGCGTGCGCGCGCACCAGGCCGCGGCCGGCGCCCCGCTCTTCTTCGCCCGCCGCCGCGCCAGCCCACGTGCCAGCCTCGGCGATCGGGGTCACCAGGCTCCCGGGCCGTCGCCGTCGACGTCGACGGCGGCGCTCACCGCGCGCCGGGCAGGTCGATGCCGACAGCCGCGAGCGGGGCCATGGAATTCTCGTTCGCGCCGGCGCCGGCCGTGCGTGCCTCGACCAGCTGGGCCAGGACCCAGCGGGCGACGGCCGTCGCCTCGGAGTCCTCGACGAGGCTGGTGAACAGCACGGGACGGCCGTGGCGCACCGCCTCGGCGTCGCGGGCCATCACCGCGAGGTCCGCGCCGACCAGTGGGGCAAGATCCGTCTTGTTGATGACGAGCAGGTCGCTGCTGGTCACGCCGGGGCCGCCCTTGCGGGGCACCTTGTCGCCGCCGGCGACGTCGACGACGAAGATCTGCCGGTCGACGAGGCCGTAGCTGAAGGTCGCCGTCAGGTTGTCCCCGCCCGACTCGACCAGGATCAGGTCGAGCGGGCCGAACTCCGCGTCCAGGTCCTCCACCGCGTCGAGGTTGGTCGTGATGTCGTCGCGGATCGCGGTGTGCGGGCAGCAGCCGGTCTCGACGGCGCGAATCCTCGCCGGGTCGAGCACGCCCGCGCGACGCAGGAAGTCGGCGTCCTCGGTCGTGTAGATGTCGTTGGTCACGACGGCGAGGTCGACCTTGCCCGCGAGCGCCCGGCACAGCGCCGCGACCAGCGCGGTCTTGCCGCTGCCGACCGGCCCGCCTATGCCGACCCGCAACGCCCGCCCGGCCGGCACGGTCCGCGGGGCCGCGTCGACCGCCGGCATGGCGGTCTGCCAGCCGACCGCCGTCGCGGGCCCGCCGCCGATGGCACCACCGAGCGGCGAGTGGCCGTGCTCATGCAGGCCATGATCGTGGTCGAGGTGCACGCCGCCTCCCGGATGAGAACTCGTCTGCTCGCGACCCGCCGCGCGCCGCCGTGAGCCGGCCCGGCACCGGCCGCCGCCCCTCACTCGTCCCGCGCGACCTCCGCCGCTGTGGCCAGCCTAGACGAGTAATTCCGATCTCTGGTCAGTGGTCGTAGGCGATCAGGGAGCGGGTGACGGGCGCGGCGGTCTTGTTGTTGTGCCAGATCGCCGCGGCCATCGCCAGTAGGCGCTGGGCGACGCGGACCGCGACGCCCTCGAAGGTCCGCCCGCCGTGTTGTTCCAGGTCGAGTTGGCCCTTGAGGGTGTCGTTGACCGACTCGATGAGCTGGCGGACCTTCTTGAGCATCGGCTCGCCGTTGCGCGCCGTCTCGTCCTTGCGGTGCGGACGGAGCAGGTCGATGCGCTGCTCGGACAGTGCCGCCTCGAGGTCGTTCGAGGCGAACCCCTTGTCCGCGATCAGCAGGATCCGGTCTCGTTCGGCGATCAGGGCGGCGTCGTGGTCGAGCATCGCGGCGAGCACCTCCCGTTCGCCGATCTTCGGGTTGGCCAGTGCCCACAGGACGGGCATGCCGGTCGGGGTGCAGACCAGGTAGAGCTTGAGGCCCCAGTAGAACCGGGAGTGCGACGCGCAGTAGCCGTAGCCGGCCCAGCCGGCCATCTCGGAGCGCTTCACGGTCGGCCGGGACATCCCGCACGGGACGGGGGTGGCGTCGGTGATCCAGTGGT
>NZ_MBLN01000096.1:0-48980 GCF_001854645.1 Pseudofrankia sp. EUN1h
CCCGCAGCCAGGACTGGGCTCGGTGCACGACGACGACGGCCCCGCCCAGGCTGGTTCCGGCCGCGACGACGGCCGCGAGCAGCGGCGCGTACAACGTCATCGTCGTCGCGTGGGAGAGCAACACGGCGATCGCCAGTGCCGTCACGGTGGCGACGGAGGTGGTCACGGCGCAGACGGCGACCGCGCCGCGGGAACGCAGGGTAGCGCCGAGCAGCAGCAGGGCAGCCGCGAGCGCGATGAGAATCGGCCACCAGGAAATGGTGGTCGCGTTGACCGCGACCGCATCCGGGCCGGCGATCTCGACCTGCAGGTTGGGCCCGTCATAGGACCGCGCCGTGGCGACAAGGCGCTGCGCGGTGGCTCGGTCGGGGTGCAGCGCCGAGCCTTTCACGATTACCGATGCGACCGCGGTGTGCCGGTGACCGGCCTACCCATGAACCTTCAGCTGACCGCGGCCCGAACCACCCCCGACGGCATAGAGATCACCGCGGTGGCCGACCACCTCTCCCTCGACACCACCCAGACCGGACCCACCATCCACGGATGCTGAACCCCGGGGACACAGCCCCTGCCTCAGCGATTAATTAGTTGTATCTTTTATCTTATGCATCTGTATCGGGAGGCTGTCGGGGCACGGACGCGGCGTTCGGCCGGCCGTCGTCCTTGGCGCGCGGAGGTGAACCATGGCTAACCTGCTGGTCCGAGGCGGCCTGCTCGTCGATGGCACCGGCTCGCCGGCCCGCGCGGCCGACGTCCGCGTCCGTGGCGGGCGGGTCGCCGAGGTCGGGCCGGGGCTCGCTCCGGCGGGCGAGCGCGTCCTCGACGCCGGCGGGGCGGTCGTGGCACCCGGGTTCATCGACAACCACACCCACGTCGACCCGTCGCTGTGGTGGGACGCCTCGTGCGACCCGATGCCGCAGCACGGCGTCGCCACCGTGCTGATGGGCAACTGCTCGCTCTCGCTCGCGCCGGTGCGCGCCGCGGACCGGGCCGGCGTGACGAGCCTGTTCTGCTACATCGAGGATCTGCCCGAGTCCGCGTTCGACGCCGCCATCCCCTGGACGTGGGAGAGCTGGCCCGACTACCGCGCCGCCGCGGCCGGCCGTGGGTTCGGTGTGAACACGATCGGGTTCGTCGGCCACACCCCGCTCCGGCTGTTCGTCATGGGCCCGCAGGCGTGGGAACGGGCCGCGACGGACGCCGAGCGAGCAGAGATGGCGCGGGTTCTGGACGAGAGCCTCGCCGCCGGCGCGCTCGGCCTGTCGAGCTCGCTGGGCTTCGACGAGGACCGCGAGAAGCGGCCCGTGCCGAGCCGGCTGGCCGACGACGCGGAGCTGGCGGCGCTCCTCGACGTCGTGGCGGCCCGCGGCCGGGCCCTGCAGTTCATCCCCGACCAGACCGGCGGCCGCGCGATGCGGGCGGACGTCGAGCGGATCGCGGCTCTCTGCGGGCCACGCGGAATCCCCCACACCTGGATCGGGGTCTTCCATGACGCCGACCACCCGAACGCGGCGACCCGGATGCTCGACCATGCCCTCGCGCTGCAGCAGCAGGGGGTGCGGACGCTGCCGCAGGTGTCGCCGCGCACGCTGGACATCCGGGTGAACTGGTCAGGCGGCATGTCGTGGTTCGCGCTCGCCGACGGCTGGCACCGGATGGTCCAGGCGGACGCCGCCACCAAGCGCGCACTGCTGGTCGACCCGGCCTGGCGGGCGGTGGCCCGCGAGGAGTGGGACCGGGTGCCCCGCACGATGATCCCGCACAGGTTCCCCGACCGGCTGCGCCTCGTCGAGGTCCGCCGGCCGGAGCTGGCCCGGTGGGTCGGCGCGACGCTGGCCGACCTGGTCGCCGAGCGTGGCGGCCACCCCTCGGACGTCCTCGCGGACTGGGTGCTGGACAACGACCTGGACCCGGGGCTCGTCGGGGTCGGCGTCGCCAACGCCGACCCCGACGGGGTCGCCGCCACGCTCGTTCACCCGGCCGCCCTGATCGGCAACAGCGACGCCGGTGCCCACCTGCAGATGATGTGCGCGACCGGCGACAGCACGCTCCTGCTGACCCGCCACGTGCGCGACCGCGCCGACCTGACCCTGGAGCAGGCCGTCCACGCGCTGACCGGGCGGCAGGCGGAGGCGTTCGGGCTGCGCGGGCGCGGCACCGTGCGCGCCGGCGCGGCCGGGGACCTGGTCGTGTTCGCCCTCGACGAGCTGGCCTGGCAGACCGACGTCTTCATCGACGACCTGCCGGCGGGTGGCTCCCGGCTGCGCCGCCCGTCAGGCGGATACCGCTATACCGCCGTCGCAGGTGAGGTCACCCAGCAGGACGGCGAGCTCACCGACGCCCGCCCAGGCCGGTTCCTCGGGGCTGGCTGAGCCCGGCCGCCGGCCGAGCCGGTGGCCCAGCCCGAAGTGGCCGGCGCGCGAAGTGGCCGGCGCCCGATGGCGCCGGCCACTTCCGTCGTGCTGTCAGACGGGCAGGACCAGCTCCAGCAGGCCCTCGCCCGCCACCCGGCCGGCGACCCCCGTCCGGGCGCGCTCGAACCTGCTCGTCCTCGGGCCGACGGTGCTGACGAGCAGCTCACCGGTGCCGTCGTCGTCGAAACGCCACTCGGCGGCGTCATAGGCCAGCGGCGCTCCCGGTGTCGGGTCCGCGGTCATCGCGACCGCCGGGCCGAGCATCGCGAGCACACCGCAGGCGGCGCCGGCCGCGCGCAGCGTGCCGACGGCGTCCGGCCGGGCGAGCAGCACCGGCACCGCGGCCACCTGCGCGAGCAGGTCACGTTCGACCAGCGCCGTGGCGACGTCACCGGGAAGCCCGACGACCAACCGCACCGGCAGCCGGCGGGTGAACATCTCGACCCGGCCCGCGTCCCAGCCGAACCGGTCCGCGTGCGCGACGGTCGCGCGCAGCGTTCCCGCGGCCCGGGTGAACGGCTGGATCCAGCCGCCCTCGTGGGGCCCGGCCACCGCGACCAGGACGTGGCCGCGGCCGAGCCCGGCCGCGGCGAGGCGCGCGGTCGCCCACGCGGTGTCACGCTCGACGTCCGCATCGCCGATCGCGAACTCGACGGCCTCGCCGTCGACGTACCACCACGAGATGCCATACAGCGGCTGGCGCGGCAGCCGCAGCGCGGCCTCGGTCACCGACAGCAGCGTCATGACTTCGCCACCCGCGGGACCTTGGCGGCCGATCCTCGTCGCAACAGGGCCTCCTCCGTCTCCAGCTCGATGTCCACCAGCTCGGCCGGCAGCCGCGCGGCGTCGGCGACCGACGAGGCGAGGCGGGCGGCGAGTTCGGGCAGATCTACCGGGCGGGAGGCGTCGTAGCCGACCCGCAGGCGCAGGCGCTCGACCTCGCGGGTCGGGCGGATGATCTGGAACAGTCCTGTCTGCGTCTCATCAACGCTCTCGACCGCCGTCCAGATCTCGTGAGGAAGGACAGACCGGCCGGCGACGACGGTCTCGTCGCCGCCGCGGCCGAGCACCCACACCCGGGGCGAGGTCCGGCCGCACGGGCACACGGCGGTGCTGTGCCGGACGAGGTCGCCGGTGCGGTAGCGGATCAGTGGGGCGGCGTCGTTGTCGAGCRACGTCACCACCATCTCGCCGACCTCGCCCTCGGCGACCGGCTCGCCGGTGGCCGGGTCGACGACCTCGAGGAAGACCTCGTCCCACCACAGGTGGTAGCCGTCGTGCTCGGTGCACTCCCAGGCCAGGCCGGTGTCGCCGGCGCTGGTGTAGACGAAGACGTCCAGGCCCCACTCGGTGGACAGCCGCTCGCGCATCCGCGCGCCCAGTGGCTCGCCGGCGAAGGAGACGGCCTTGAACGAGTCGAACAGCTTGCGCAGGTCGTGGTGGGGGGCGAGGTGCTCCAGCTCGACCAGGTTCGTGCTCATCAGCTGGACGTAGGTGGGCCGGTGCTGCTCGATGACGCGGAGCACCTCGGCCCATTTGCCCATCCAGGTGTCCACCAGGAGCGGGACCAGGCCCATCGCGCGGAAGGCGTCCTCGATCCAGCCGCGGAACGTCGCCGCGTTGCACAGCACCCGGTCCCCGGGCCGCACGCCCATCATCCACAGGGCCCGTAAGTAGCCCGCTGGCAGGGGCGCGCAGGCCAGGCCCGCCCACATCTCGTTGAAGAAGGTCGGGTCGCCGGTCGTGCCGGAGCTGGCGGTGATGGTGGTCAGGTCCGCGGGGTCCACGCAGAGCAGGCCGCCGAAGGCGTCGCCGGTGCGGTCGCGGAAGGCGCGGACCGCGTCCTTGTCGATGAAGGGAACCAGGCGGCGGAAGTCCGCCGGCGACTGCACGTCATCCGGCTTGACGCCGGCCGGGTCCCACCGGCCCTGGTAGAGCGCCGAACGTTCGTGGGCCAGCCGGACGACCTCCAACAGCCGCCTGGTCTGCTCGCTGGCGATCCGGTCCGCCGGGGCGGTCTCGATCTCCGGTTCGAGGTAGGTCACCCTTCCGTTTCCCCTCTCCTGTCTGCTCGCCGCCGGCCGGCGGACGCCCCGGTGGACTGGTCCTGCTCGGCGAGCCACGCCTCGTGCCGCGCGAAATGGTCCTGGTCACGGGCCACCAGGACCGCCTGCGCGGTCGCGAGCCGCGTGCCGGTCGAGCCGAGCGTCAGCTCGGCCTCGACGTACCACCGGCGTCCCTCACGCCGGGCCAACCGGGCGGTGGCCCGTAGCGGGCGGCCGACCGGGACCGGCTTCACGAAGCCCACGGTCAGCGAGGCGGTCACCGCCAGCTGGCCGTGCAGCAGCGGCACATGCCCGACGACCTCGTCGAGGACCCCGGCGGTCCAGCCCCCGTGCGCGACCCGGGGGCCGCCCTCGGCCTCCCACGGGCAGGTCAGGGTGTAGACGACACCACCGTCGACCGGGTGCTCCGTCTCGATCCCGAGCCGGCACCGGGCGGCCGCCTGGCAGCCGCCGCACAGCGCGACCCCGCTGGGCGACAGCCCCGGGCGCTGCCAGTCCCCGCCCGCCCATGCCTCACCGGTTGTGTCGCAGGCCACAAGTTGAATATACAGCTTAGTTAGATGATTTGCCATCGAAGGAGCGAGGGCCGGCTCGCACCCGGCCTCGCGCGCCGACAGTGACCGTCGCGGCGCGATTCCGGCGCCTCACTAGGTACTATTGGACAAATCATTTCGACGAGAGGCGGCGCGCGATGGCGGTCCGCGGCACAGTAGTCGGCGCCACGGCCACGGCCAACGGCGCCCACAGCGCGGTCCAGCCGGTCGGCCACCAGATCCGCGTGCCGAAGACGGCCGAGCTGGTGGCCGCGCAGCTGCGCCGGCAGATCATCAAGGGTGAGCTTCGCGAGGGCGAGGCGCTGGCGCCCGAGTCGGTGCTCATGGAGCAGTTCGGCGTCTCCCGGCCCACCCTGCGCGAGGCGTTCCGGGTCCTCGAGGCCGAGGCGCTCATCAGCGTCCGGCGTGGCGCCCACGGCGGCGCCCGGGTGCACGCGCCCAACGGGGACATCGCCGCCCGCTACGCCGGTCTGATCCTGGAGCATCGGGAGACCACGGTCGGGGACGTCTACCAGGCGAGCGCCATCATCGAGCCACCGTGCGCCGCGCTGCTCGCCGGTACCTGGTCCGAGGGTGACCTCGACCGCCTCCAGGAGCTGTACGAGGAGGCGGAGCGGGTCAAGAACGACCCGCTCGCCCTGCTCGACGCCCAGGACCGGTTCCATCTTCTCCTGGTCGAGCTCACCGGCAACCAGACCCTCACCGTGCTCACCGGCATGCTCCGCCACATCGTCGACCGGGCGAACCAGGCCTACGTCAGCGCCGAGTCCGCGCTGCCAGCGCAGCGCCGGGCCGCGCTCAAGGGACAGCGAGCGCACGCCAAGCTGATCGAGCACCTGCGCGACCGGGACGCCGACAACGCCCAGACCCTCTGGCGACGCCATCTCGACGAGCAGGGCGACCACTTCCGCACCGGCTCGGGCGCCCGCACCGTCCTCGACCTGCTCGGCTGACCGCGCCCGGCGACGCCACCCCGGCGGGCTGGGCGGCGATGGGGGCCCGCGCCGTCCAGCGCAGGGACGCCCAGCCGGGACTTTCGCCGACCGGAACGCCGCGGGTGCACGGGGCGCGAAGGCCAGCGCCCCAGCCTCGGTCGCCTCGGACGACGCCTACCCGGCAGTGGCCGTCGCCGCGGGGTCGCTGATCTCGGCATAGAAGGCGGTCCAGGTAGGCCAGGTTTCGGGGAGTTCGGCGGTTGGGGCAAGGCCGACGTCCTCGAGGGCCCACTTGAGGCGGTCGCCCGTGGCGGGCTGTTCGAGGACGTCGGCGTTGTACCAGGAACGGGGGCGGCGACCACGGAAGTACCAGCGACCGTCCCGGCGCGCGTACCGGTCGCTGTACTGCATCGCCTGCACCACCCAGTGCTCACCGACCTTGTGCTCGGCCCGACAGTGCACGGTGCCCCGCGCGGCGTCCGGGTCGGCGGGGTCGAGGTCGATGACGTGGCCGGCTATCAGGTGCACCGTCGTCGTGAACGGCGCTCGGCGGCCGACGAGATCGACGAAATACTCCCGTAGCGCCGCGCGCCCGACACCGTTCGCACACCGCACGTCCTCGACGAACAACCCCGTCAGCCCATCGAGGTCACGGGCATCGACGGCGGCGGCGTAGCGCGCCGCCAGGTCGCGGATCGCCTCCCGTGCCTCCAGCATCGCCAGCCGGGCGTACACCGCCGCCAGCTCCTGGTCACCCAACACGCCACTCCCTTCACGGGCTCGGTCAGATCACGTGGGCCGGGAGGCGACCCCCGCCGCGGCAACGCCGATCCACGCATGGTAACTATATTCTAAGCTTAATCATTTAGCGATATGGAGTTACCGTGGCCCACAGGCAGGTCTGGCGGCACGCCGCCGCGGCCGCGTGCGTCGCGCTCGCCTCGGCGATCGCCGGGTGCTCCGGATCCGCCGGATCATCCAGCGCGGCCAGCTGCTCCAGCCCAGGGGTCAGCGAGGAATCGATCAAGGTCGGACTCGTCTACCCCGACAGCGGGCCCTTATCCGGACCGTTCAAGACGGTCCGAGCCGGCGTCGAGGCACGCATCGCCAAGCAGAACGCGAACGGTGGCGTGGGCGGCCGCCGCATCGACATCACCTGGCGCGACGACGAGTCGGACCCCTCGGCAAACCTGACCGCCGCACGCGAGCTGGTCGAGAACGTGGAGGTGTTCGGTCTCCTGGAGGAGACGGCTGTAGCCTCCGGGTCCGCCTCCTATCTCGCCGACAAGGACATCCCCGTCGCGGGAATCGTGGCCGAGTCGGTATGGGGCCGGTACCGCAACATGTTCGCGTTCGCCTACCCGTACACGACCGGCCCCTCGGTCACGACGCTCGGCACCTACGTGGCCAGAGCGGGCGGAACCCGAGCCATCATGGTGGTAAGCGCGGTCAACCCGTCGTCGCACGGTGTCGCAGAGAAGGACGCCGCCAGCCTCCGGTCAGCAGGGGTCTCGGTGGTCGGGCAGGTCAGCTACGCCGAGCAGGTGACAAGCCCCCAGGTCGTCGTGGACGCGGTCCGCGACCAGCAGGCCAATGTTGTCCTCGCCGAGATCTCGGGCGACGGGCTCGCCACGATCGTCCAGGCTCTTCACGCGGCTGGAATCTCCCTCAAGGCCGCCGTCGGGCCGGACGGCTACGACCGGAGCCTGCCCGGGAGGTACGGCGCCGACATCGCCGGGATGTCCGTCTACCTCACCACACCTTCCTTCCAGGTAAAGTCCGCGGCCCTCGACGCCTATCAGGCAGCCGTGGCGGCCTACGCACCGGAGCAGGCCGACGCCCAGCAGGAGACCACGTTGCAGGGCTTCATCACCGCTGATCTGTTCGTCCGCGGTCTTGAGGCGGCGGGACCGTGCCCCACGCGCGCGGCGTTCCTCAGCGGGCTACGAGCCGTGCGCGACTATGACGCGGGTGGCCTGCTAGCCCAGCCGATCGACATGACGAGCGGGTTCGGGCAGCTCAACACCTGCTACTACTTCGTCCGGGTGGACCAGTCCGGCAGCGGCTTCGACGCTGTCCCCGGAGGGGCAGGACCGGGCGGCAACGCATGGTGTGGCCAACGCATCGAGGGCTGAGCGCTCCGCCATCTTCCCCTCCTCCACCTCTCGCCTATATAACTATCTCATTAAGATGATTTCATCAGATCAGGCGCGATCACGATGGAGGTGGCCATGGGCGACGAGGTGCTGTTGCTGGACCGGTCGGGACCGGTCTGGACCGTCACGCTCAACCGGCCCGCGGAGCTGAACTCCTTTGACGCCACGCTGCACCGCGCCTTCAACGACGTGTGGCGCGAGGTCGAGGACAGCCGGGACGTCCGCACGGTCGTGCTGACCGGCGCCGGCCGGGCGTTCTGCGCCGGCGGGAACCTCGACGACTTCCCGCTGCTGCACGCCGATTTCGCGCGTCGCCGCCGCACGATGCGGGACGCGCGGCGGGTCGTCACCGAGATGCTGGACGTCCACGTCCCGGTGGTCGCCGCCGTCAACGGCCCCGCGGTCGGGCTGGGCTGCACGCTGAGCACGCTGTGCGACATCGTCTTCATCGCGGACGACACCTACCTGGCCGACCCGCACGTCGCCGTCGCGCTGGTGGCGGGCGACGGCGGCGCCGTCACCTGGCCGCACCACACCGGCCTGCTCACCGCGAAGCGCTACCTGCTGACCGGCGACCGCATTCCGGCCGCGGAGGCGGTCCGGCTGGGCCTGGCGACGTTCGCGGTCCCCCGGGAGCGCCTGCTGGACGAGGCACGGGCGTTCGCCGAGCGGCTGGCCGCACTGCCCCACCAGGCGGTGCAGGAGACGAAGGCGCTTCTCAACCAGCAACTGCGCGCCTCCTCGGTCGCGGCCCTGGGCTACGGACTCGCGGCCGAGAGCCAGTCACACGACACCGCCGAGTACCTCGCGGTGCCCGACCAGTTCGCCCGTCAGAAGGCCCGCCGGAAGGGCTGACGCGCCCGTCCCGAGGACGCCGACCGAGAGGACCCCATGAAGATCGACGCCAGCCTCGGCAAGGACATCTCGGCCACGAAGGCGGGCGCCCGCACGATCGAGGACACCGGCTATGACGGGATGTGGATCGGCGAGACCAGGCACGACCCGTTCCTGCAGGCCCTGCACGCCGTCGACGCAACCGACGCGGCCACCGTCGGCACGGCCATCGCGATCGCGTTCGCGCGCACCCCGATGACGCTCGCGAACAGCGCGTTCGACCTCGCCCGCTACTCTCGCGGTCGCTTCGTCCTGGGCCTCGGCTCGCAGGTCAGGCCACACATCGAGCGCAGGTTCTCGATGCCGTGGTCGCACCCGGCGCCGCGGATGCGCGAGTTCGTGCTGGCGATGAGGGCGATCTGGGCGGCCTGGCAGGACGGCACCCCGTTGGACTTCCGCGGCGACTTCTACACGCACACGCTGATGACGCCGTTCTTCGCGCCGCCGCCGCACGAGTTCGGGCCCCCGCCCGTGTTTGTCGCCGGCGTCGGGGAGCTCATGACCGAGGTGGCCGGCGAGGTCGCCGACGGGTTCTTCGTGCATCCGTTCACCACCCGGCGCTACCTCGACGAGGTCACCCTCCCCGCGCTGGAACGCGGCCGCGCCAGGACGGGCAGGAGTCTCGAGGGCTTCACCGTCTGTGGGCCGTCCTTCGTCACCGTCGGGCGCGACGAGCGGGAGCTGGCAGTGGCGGTGAAGGGCACGAAGGACCAGATCGCGTTCTACGCCTCGACGCCCGCCTACCGCCCGGTGCTGGACGTACACGGCTGGGRCGACCTGCAGCCCGAACTGACACGGCTGTCCAAGCAGGGACGCTGGTCGAACATGGGCGACCTGATCACCGACGAGATGCTGCACGAGTTCAGCGTCGTGGGGACACCTGCCGACGTCGGCAAGGGTCTACGCGCGAAGCTGACGCGGGTGTCGACCCGCGTCTCCTTCTACGCGACCTACGAGTCGGACCCGGCGGTCTGGCCCGAGGTGCTGTCCGCGCTGCGCTGACACCGGCCACCCAGATGGCCCGCCAGCCAGGTCGCGTGCCTGGCCGGCGGGCCATCTGCCTGCCGGCGGACGGAGAACCCGCCGGCCCCTCGTCCAACCGGCGTGTGTCCGAGGGGCCGGCGGGTGCCGGAGGGACGGGGCGGGCGCGCTAGCGGAGGGCCTCCGGTAGCACGCCGGCCTCACCGCCCAGGTCACCGGGGAAGATGATCGACGTTCGGGCGAGGTTGCCACCGTCGGTGGCTGGCAGGCACACCCCGGACATGTAGGCGGACTCGTCGCTGACCAGGAACAGCGCCACGCCCGCGTTGTCGCGCAGCGACGGTGGCCGGTCGAGCTTGAGCGGGATCGACGTCGCGGTCGGGTCCCAGGGCTGCATCTCCTCGTAGCTCCTGCCGAGCACCTCCGCGTCCGGCGGCATCGAGAAGTTGATGCTCATGCCGTGGGCAGGGCAGAGCGCGTTCGCCCGGATGCCATAGGCGCCGAGCGACAGCGACATGCCCTTGACCAGCCCGTTGACGCCGTGCTTGGCCGCGGCGTAGCCGGGGAAGCCCGGGTAGGCGACGAAGCCGGCCATCGACGAGACCGCCAGGATCGTGCCGCGGCGTTGCCCCTTCATCACCGGCACCGCCGCGCGCGCCGCGAGGAACACCCCGGTCAGGTTCGTGGCGAGCATGGAGGTGAAGCCCTCGATCGAGATGTCCTCGAAGGCCTTCGTGCCGAAGCCCTCCTCGGGCACCCCGGCCGAGCACATGAGGATGTCGAGGCGCCCGTAGGTGTCCACCGCCAGCGCGACCGCGTCGACACACTCCTGCGCCTCGCGTACGTCGGTCTTCGCGCCGACGGCGACGCCGCCGGCCGCCAGGACCTCGGTGACGACGCGGTCGACCCGCGCCGGCACGAGATCGGTGACGACGACGTTCGCTCCCTCGGCCGCGAACAGCAGCGCGGACTCCCGCCCGAGGCCCGAACCGGCGCCGGTGATGAGCGCCGTCCTGCCCGCGAGCCGGCCGCTCACGCCCCGACCCCCGCCGGGAAGGCCGGGCTGGCGATGGTCTTGGCCTGCAGGTACTCGCGGAAACCGTCCTCGCCGTGCTCGCGGCCGACGCCGCTGATGCCGTACCCCCCGAACGGGGTGTCCGGCGACAGGTAGAACGACGGCCCGATATTGACCGTGCCGGCGGCCATCCGGTTCGCCAGCCGCCAGGCCCGCTCCGGGTCGGACGTCTGGATATAGGACGACAGGCCGTAGCGGGAGTTGTTCGCGACGCGGACGGCCTCGTCATCGTCGCCGTCGTAGCGGACGATCGTCAGCACGGGGCCGAAGACCTCGTACTGCGCGATCTCGGAGTCCTCGTGGGCGT
This sequence comes from Pseudofrankia sp. EUN1h, assembly GCF_001854645.1. Classification (NCBI taxonomy): domain Bacteria; kingdom Bacillati; phylum Actinomycetota; class Actinomycetes; order Frankiales; family Frankiaceae; genus Pseudofrankia; species Pseudofrankia sp. EUN1h. Next base: position 11,383 of record NZ_MBLN01000096.1, read on the forward strand.
CAGCGACGACCGTCGGCTCGTACCAGAAGCCCCTGCCGCCCGTCGGCGACGCGCCGCGCCGCCCGCCGACGGTCACCCGCGCGCCGGCCGCGACCGCCCGGTCCACCAGGCCCTCCATCCGGGCGAGCTGCGCGGCGTTGATGATCGGGCCGACGACGTTGGCCGGGTCGGTGGGGTCGCCCCAGGGCAGCGCCGCGACGGCCGCGGTCACCGCTTCGACGACCTCGTCGTAGCGCGCGGCGTGGACCACCATCCGGGTGGCGAGCGCGCAGCCCTCGCCGCTGTTGGCCATGCACATCCCGACGGATACCGGGATCGCCACGGCGAGGTCGGCGTCGTCGAGGATGATGTTCGCCGATTTGCCGCCGAGCTCGAGGCACACCTTGCGGATGCCCACCGCGGCCCGCTCGTAGATCCGCTGCCCCACCTGGGGTGAGCCGGTGAAGTGGTACATGTCCACCCGCGGGTCGCCGGTGAGCGCCTCACCGGCGGCCGCCTTGTCGCGCGAGCTGATGACGTTGAGCACGCCGGGCGGGATCTCCGTGTGCTCATGCGCCACCTGGGCGATGAGGGCGCCGGTGAGCGGCGTGTCCGGCGCGGTCTTGAGCACGATGGTGTTCCCGGTCGCGAGCGCGTGCTGGATCTTCCAGATGTCGGTCATGAACGGCGCGTTCCACGGCGTGATCGCGCCGACGACGCCGTAGGGCTCATAGCGGACCCGGCGGTTGCTCGGCAGCCCGACGCCCTGGTGGACGCCGACGTCGGTCTCCCAGGGGAACCGGCCGATGAGGTCGTTGAAGAACGTCATGTCCTCGGTCATGACGTCAATGTGGTTGCCGATGTTGGCGACCACGGTGCCGGCCTCCGCCACCTGCAGCCGCCGGGCCGCCGCTGCCTCCTTGCGCAGCCCTTCCTGTAGCTGGCGTAACACCCGCTGACGCAAGGTGTGGTCGCTGGCCCAGGACGTCTCGTCCGCGCCGCGCCGCGCCGCGGCGACGGCGGCGGCGACGTCCTCGGCCTGAGCGTCGGCGGCGGTGCCGACCAGCGTCTCGTCCGCCGGGTTGAGCACGTCGAACCGCCCGCCGGCCGCGGCCTCGCGGAACTGCCCGCCGATGTAGAGCCGGCCCTCGGGCTCTGCGTCCAACGCCATCGCCTTCTCCTCGGGGTCACCTGCCGATGGGTTGTGGGTGCTCGAGACGTCGGCGCCTCGCCCCCACGAACGCTCAATTAGTTCTATAATTTATCTTTAGCTGGCTGGGCGGCAGTATGTCCCCCGCCGCGCGACCCCGTCAAGGCGCCGGCAACCAGCGACCGAGGCACCGGGATCCTGCGGTACGTAACTTTACGATCTTGTGGCATGCGGCTTCACGCTGTGAGGTTGCGCGCCAGAAGGGGAGATCATCATGGGGAAGATCTGGGCGAACTCGGGCGACTCGCACGCGCTGGAGCCGCTGGACCTGTGGGAGCGGGCACTGCCGGCGCGGCTGGCCGAGCGCGCGCCCCGGGTGGAGCGCAGTGACAACCGCGAGACGGTCTACGTGGACGGCCAGATCATGCGCCGCGACCCGCTGTCCTTCGCCGAGGCGATCCGCCCGCCGGGCGCCGAGGACGTCACGATCCGCCTGACCGACCTCGACGACCAGGGGGTCTGGGGCGAGGTCGTGTTCCCCTCCCGCGGCTTCTGGATCCACAACATGACAGACCCGGAGCTGGCCCGGGCGAGCGCGRCGGCCTACAACGACTGGGCCGCGGACACGATCATCGCCGCAAGTCCCCGGCTGGTGCCCGCCGCGATCACGTCCGTGCTGGACACCGACGACGCGGTGGCCGAGCTGGCCCGTGCCCGCGACCGCGGCTTCCAGGCCGTGTACATGCCAGCCACTCCCCCGCCCGACCGGCCCTACAACTCCGAGGTCTGGGAGCCGCTGTGGAGCCTGGCCGAACAGTCGCGGACCCCGCTGTGCTTCCACATCGGCACCGGCATGATGCCCCAGGTCATCTCCCGTGGGCCCGGCGGYAGCGTCATCAACTACGTCGAGACCTTCTTCCCCGGGCAGCGGGTGGTGGCCCACCTGGTCGCCTCGGGCGCGCTTGACCGCCACCCGGGCCTGCGCATCTTCGTCGCCGAGGCCGGCGCCGCGTGGATTCCCGCGCTCGCCGACCGGATGGAGGAGGGCTACCGCCAGCACGACATGTTCGTGCGGCCCAAGCTCTCCCGCTCCCCCCGCGAGATCGTCTACTCGCAGGTCTACACCTCGTTCCAGCATGACCCGAGCGCGCTGCTGGCCGTGAGCGCCCTGGGCTACGACAAGGTCATGTGGGGCAGCGACTACCCGCACCTGGAGGGCACGTTCCCCAACACCCAGAAGGTCCTGCACGAGCTGTTCGACGACGTCGACCCGGCGGTGCGCGACCGGGTCCTGGGTGGCGCGTTCGCCGAGCTGTTCGACGTCCCGCCGATGCCGGTCCAAGCCACCTGAGGCTGGCTTGAGCCGTCGCGAGACTCTAAACCGGCATATTATCTAACCAATAGCTTGGCAGATCCTCCCGGCGTGCGCCGATCGACGCCCGGCCGGGTGCCTCGAAGGGAGCACGCATGACGACGACGGCGCCGACCGACGCCCCGCCGCTGGTGGTCGGGCAGACCTACGAGCAGATGACCGTCGGCACCACGTTCCGCACACCGGCGCGCACGATCACCGAGACCGACCTGGTGCTGTTCCGCCAGCTCGTCGGCGTCACCGAGCCGCTGTTCATGGACTCCGAGCACGCCGCGTCCGCCGGGTACACCGGCCGACTGTGCCCCGGGATGATGGTCTTCTCCTACGCGGAGGGCCTGGTCATCGGGACGAACGTGCTGCACGGCACCGGCATGGCCTTCATGCGGACCGATCTGTCGATCAGCGCGCCGGTCTACGTCGGCGACACTCTGACCGTCGTGGTCGAGGTGACCGAGTCCCGCCCCGCCAGTCGCGGGAACCGTGGCGTCGTCACGACCCGCAACACCGTGCTCAACCAGCGGGGCGAGACCGTCATGACCTACACCCCGGTCCGCCTCATCAAGGGCGACGACGCCGGCTAAAGGGCCGCCGGAGGGGCGAAAATGTTCCACCTCGTGCCTCCTTCGACGGTCTGGTGGTGCGCTCGAGGGCGAGGGGGAAGTGGAGCGGAGGGCGTGGTCGTAGCGGTAGCCGTCGCCGGTGCGGCCGCCCCAGCTGTAGGCGTTGTCGGTGGGGTGGAGGTGGCGGAAGGCATCGACGAGGCGGAAGACTCCCCTCGAGGGATTGGCGGACCCCCAGCGGCTCCGCCCCGGCCAGGGCGGTCAACGTCTTGTTCCGATCCCGCGGCGCCAAAAGCCCGGTCAGATACTCCGGAACCCCCGCCGCTGCGCCACCGCCGAGAACACATCATCGAACCGCGCCGCATACTCCTCCAACGGACCCGGCGCCGGCGGGCAGGCCACCATATTGGTCATCACTGACTCCCTCCCCCCGAGGGCCAGTGAAGGCCTACCCACCACAATCTTGATCCAACGGACTACCGCTAGTGTCCGCGGGTGATCCGGTGCGTGGCCCACGCGAGCCCGGCCGCCGCCGCGACCGCCCGCCGCGCGCGCATCCGGGGCGGGCCGAACCTGGCCTGATGCGCCCAGAACAGCGCGGTGACCGCCCCCAGGCCGGTCACCGCGCGCGCCGGGGCGTCACCCCAGACCGACAACTGGTCCATCAGGGCCTCGGCCTCGGCCGGGGAATGCCCGGCAACGACAAGYCGGGGCGCGAGCAGGGCGGCGTCGACCCACGCGGCGCCACGGCACGCGTGCGACCAGTCGATCACCCGCACGCCGTCGGCGGTGACGACGTAGTTCCCGGGGTGCGGGTCGGCGTGCAGCAGCGACGCGCCCTCCACCGCTCCGAGGTCGAACTGCGTCGCCGCCGCGAGGCCGGAGAACTCCTCGGGGCACCGGCCCAGCAGTTCGCCGGCCTTCTCGTACAGCGCCTTGATCTTCACGACCACACTCGGCGCGCGCTCCCACGGGCTTGGAGTGAGCCGTCCGGCAAGCGTCTCGATCACCCGCCCGACCGCGGCCAGGTCCAGCGAGCCCGGCGCGAGATCCGAGTCCCGGCCGTCGAGGTACTCGAACAGCAGCAGCAACCAGCCCTCGATCTCGGCGGACCACAGCATCCGCGGCACAGGCGTGCCCGGGGGCAGGGCGGCGTTCGCGTCCGCCTCGCGGCGGTAGTGGCCGATGGCCGGGGCGCCGAGCGGCGACGCCTTCACGAACACCGGCCCCGTCTCCGTGTCGAGCCGGGCCGCGACACCCACCGTCAGGCCGTCCGGGGCCGTCGCCGCCGCGCGGACAGGTCCACACCGCCGTTCGACGGCGGCCCGGGCCTTCGCGGGGAGGTCAGCCCATTGGAATCGCAGGGCCGGCTCCTCGTCAGGGACTGTCGTGGCAGGTGGCGTGGCACTGGTGGCAGTTCGTGGTCTGGCACTCGCCGTGCCGACCGGTCCACAGGTCGCGCTCGACGTGGAAGCCGGCCCTCTCGATGGCGGCCACCATATCGGCCACGGTCAGGACGGTGACCCCCCACTCGGACGGGTGCTCGGGAACGTGGTGAAGGAACCGCCCGGCGACCCGGGCGCAGAACTGCGCGTACTCCCGGGTGTGGAGAAGGAACGCATGCCAGCCGACGTCGACCGCGTGGGACGGGGAGAAACGGGAGGGGCTGCCCGCGCAGGCGCCGAGGAACGCCAGCGCCTGGTCGACGATCCGCTCGGCGTCGCTGGTCAACTCGGGGTGGTCCTCGGCGACCTTGGCGGTGAGCCGGCCGAACAGCGTCTCGTCGACGAGCTCGCGGCCACGCCGGACGGCTGGCGGGGTGTCGGTGGACGATGGGGCAAGGGTCGTCAACGGGTCCTCCTGGAAGGGTGGTGCCGACGCCGCCCGGCGTTCGGTCGCTGTTCCGGGCGGCGGCGGGTCTCGGGACGGGCTGTGGCGCGTGTGGCGGAGGCTACGCGCCGGCCACACCCGCCGGGCCTTCAATTCCATCAGAACTGGACTAAGAAACTAGGTCGCCGGGATCTTGCATGTCAAGCTATTCCATCTAAGATGGGCTAACCGATCGTCGCGGACCACAGGAGGACCGATGCGACTCACGCGGATCGCGGGCGAATGCCCGGACGGGCGGACCTGCCCGACGGCCTATGCGACCGACCGCGGCACCGTGGTCATCCAGGGCTACCGCCTTGACGCGGGCACGCTGGCACGGGTACCTCTCGGGGCGGACGAGACGGCCGTCGAGGTTCCGCTGTCGCTGCTGGAGGAGGTCACGCGATGCTCAACGCCGTCGAGCTCGGCGAGTACATCGACGCCCGCCTGACCCACTCGGCGTTCCGGCTCGAGACCCTCGACCACTATGACGACGCCACCGACGGCGCCGACGTCGCCCGCTACCTGCGCGGCGAGCCCGGCCCCGACCTGGCCCGCAAACAGCCCTGGCTCGACCGGCTCCGCCACGAAAAGGAAGCCGGAATCCTCAACCAGCGCGTCCACGTGCTGCGAACGCCGCTCACCGACTACCTTCGCTACGAATGCGAATGGGGCTACCGGCCCAACGCGCGGTTCGAGGACATCCGCGTCCTCGACCTCACCGAAACCCCACCACCGGCCGCCCTGGTCGACCACGACTTCTGGATCGTCGACAACCAGCACGGCCTGCGCATGCACTACGACCCCACCGGACGGTTCGAGGGAGCCGAACCCGTCGACGACGACCAGACCACCGCCTACCGACGATGCCGCGACGCCGCCGTCGCCACCGCCGAACCCTTCCTCGACTGGTGGGCCCGACACCCCGAGGAATGGCGGGCCAACCGCGCCGCATGACCACCCCTGCGCCCGTGCGTGGCCGGGGCCCGGCCGACCGGACCCGCCTCGCCGCCACCCTGCGCGCGGCCCGCCTCGCCGCCGGACTCTCCGGCGCCGAGGCCGGCCGGCGCACCGGCATGTCCCAGTCCAAGATCTCCAAGATCGAGCGGGGGTTTCTCCTCCCCAGCACCGACGACGTCACCGCACTCTGCCACGCCTACAAGCTCGGCACCGACGAACGCGACCACCTTGTCGCCCTCGTCATCGGGCTACGCGACGAGGCCTCCACCAAGGTCATCATGGCCCGCGGCGTCGCCGAGACCCAGCGCCGCATCGGCAACCTCGAGGTCTCCGCCACCCTCGTCCAAGCGTTCCAGCCAACCATGGTGATCGGCCTGCTCCAGACCGCCGCCTACATGCGGTGCGTGTTCGGCACCCCCGACTCCCACGCCCTGTCCAGCGACGAGATCGACGAAGCCGCCCAGGCACGCCTCGCCCGGCAGCGACAACTCGGCGACACCTCGAAACAGTTCGTCCTCGTCATGACCGAGGGCGCGCTGCGCTGGCAGRCAGGCTCGGCCGCGACCATGGCCGAGCAGGTCCACGCCCTTGCCGAGGCGATCGACCGGCCCAACGTGCGCCTCGGAATTATCCCCTGGACCACCCCGGTACGGGTGTTCCCCCGGCACGGCTTCCACCTCTACGACCAGGACGCCGTCATGGTCGGCACCGAGACCGCGACCGCCACCCTCACCGGACCCGCCGACATCGCCACCTACATCGAACTGTTCGAGGCCCTCGTCGACCTCGCCTTCTTCGACGACGCGGCCCGCGACCACCTCGCGCGCATCGCCGCCGACTACGAGCACCTGAACAAGGGCTGACGCGACCTCGGCCAACCGCGGCCTGACCGACGACGCAGCCGCCTACAGTAACCGCGCCTGCAGTGGTAGCCGCACCACATCGACGACCGAGGCACTGCCTCRCATGCTCGATGAGCCGCGCCGCCGGCGCTGGCGCGAGCAACACCCCGGAGTCAAAAGCCTCGGCCGAGGTCAGTGATGGAATCGGCCTGACCGCGGCCTTCTCCGACACGCATAGAAACCTCTCTGGGTGCGGCAGCTGATCCTCGACGATCCCCGAGTTCCGCCCGCAACGCCTCCACGTCGAGCCCGCTGTACTCCCCCACCGAACGGATCCCAGGCCGACTGGTCACCTATCCGCGATCCTATAACGGCGCGGGCGCCGTGGCCTCCCGGCGGCGCAGCAGACCCTCCTGCGCGACGGTGGCGACCAGGGCGCCGCTGCGGTCGAACACCCGGCCCTGCGTCATCGCCCTGCCGTGTCCCGTCCATGGGCTCACCTGCTCGAAGTAGAGCCAGTCGTCGGCCCTGCGGGGCTCGTGGAACCAGATCGCGTGCCCCAGCGTCGTGCCGAAGAACGCGCCCACGCCGGCCAGCACCTCGCCGTGGGGCAGCAGAGCCGCGCTCAGCATGAACAGGTCGGAGGCGTAGGCCAGCGCCGCGGCGTGCAGCAGCTGGTCGTCGCCGAGCGGCCCGCGGCAGCGCAGCCACACCGCGAGGCACGGCGGCTGCGGTCCACGGCGCACCGACAGCGGCGGCGGCTCCGAGAGGAAACGGACGTCGACCGGGTGGCTGCCCAGGAACGCGCGCGCCCAGCGCGCCGGATCCTGGCCCGCGCCGTGGAACCAGCTCTCCGCCGGAGCGAGCGCGTCCGGCGCCGGCGCGTCGGGGGCGGGCACCTGGTGGGCGAGCGCGGTCTCCCCCGCGTGGAACGAGGCCTCCATCCGTAGCAGCACGGCCCCGTTCTGGGTCGTCCGCGCCGCCCGGGAGCTGAAACTGCGCCCGTCCTTGACCCGGTCCACCTCGTGCTCGAGCGGCGACGAGGCCTGTCCTGGGCGCAGGAAGCCCGCGTACAGGCTGTTGACGGCCAGGCCCGGTCCGACGGTGCGGCCGGCGGCCACCAGCGCCTGCGCGAGGAGCAGGCCACCGAAGACCCTGGTGCCCGACTGCGGTGGGCCTCCCGGGCCGGCGAACAGGTCGCCGCCCAGGGGCCGCACGTCCAGCAGCGGGCCCAGGCGGCCAGGATGCTGGGCGGTCAGGGCGCACCTCTTCCACCAGATAGCTGATCGTTCGTCGTGTGGCCGACCGCGGAGCCAGCCGGCCGCGGGTCAGGCCACCGGACGCGGGAACGGCGCCGGCGCGGCGTCGAGGACCGCGGCCGGATCGAAGTCCGCCGGCAGCGGCGGAAAGTCCGGCGGGCGCCGCTCACGGAAGCTCGCGACACCCTCGGCGAGCTCTGGGCGGGCGTTCATGTCGGCCATCGCCGCGAACGAGCGCCGCAGGCCCTCGTTGAAGTCGACGTCCAGGTCGGCGTACACCTGGCGGCGGATCACCGCGAGCGCGGTCGGCGCGCAGTTGACGGCGAGGTCCCGGGCATAGGCGCGCGCGTCGGCGAGTGCCTCGCCGGGCTCGGACAGCCGGCTGACCAGGCCGATCCGGTGGGCCTCCTCGGCGTCGAACGTGCGGGCAGACAGCAGCAGGTCGAGCGCGCGCTCGACGCCCACGAGGCGCGGCAGCACCCACGCCAGGTTGTACTCGGCGGACAGGCCGCGGCGGGCGAACGCGGTCGAGAACCGGGCGCCGCGGGCAGCGAACCGGACGTCGCACTGCAGGGCCTGGATGAGGCCGATCCCGGCGCAGGCACCGTTGATCGCGCCGATCAGCGGCTTCGGGAACAGCCGCGGCGTGTACTGAGGCCGGCGGTCGGCCAGCCGCAGCCCGCCGGTGGCGACCGCGCCGAGCCGGCTCATCGCCAGGCCGGGGCAGAACGTGCGCCCGGCGCCGGTGAGCACGACGACGCGCACGGCCGGGTCGGCCGCGGCGGCGTCGAGGACGGCGAAGTAGGCGTTCTCCATGTCCGGCGACCAGCCGTTGCGGTTCTCGGGGTCGTCCAGGGTCGCGACCGCCACGCCGGCGTCGTCGACCTCGTACCCGACGAGATCCCGCGGCTCCCCAGCCACGGGCTCGGCCACCGCCGACTCGGCCGTCGCGGGCGCGGGCGGGGCCGAGCCGTCCGCGCTCATCGGCCCCGCCCGGCGAGCTCGACCGGCGGATGGTCGACAGGCAGACCCTCGAAGCGGGGCGCCCGGCGCTCCCGGAACGAGGCGACACCCTCGGCATAGTCGGGCCGTTCACGGGCCACGGTCAGTAGCTCGTTCGAGCGCAGCCGCGACTCCTCCAACGTCGAAGTCATGTCGAGCGACAGCTGGTTCTTGACCTGGGCCAGCGCCCAGGGCGCGCAGCCGCGCGCCACGTCGGCGGCCCAGGCGAGCGCGGCCGGCAGCAGGTCGTCGGGCTCGACGCAGCGGTTGGCAAGGCCCAGACGCGCCGCTTCGTCGCCCCGCACCACCCGGCAGGACAACAGCAGATCCGCGGCGTGGCCGGCGCCGACAAGACGGGGCAGCAGCCAGCTGACCGCGTCCTCCGAGGTCAGCGCGAGCCGGGTGAACGACGGCGTCCATTTCGCCCGCGCGGTGGTGAACCGCAGGTCCGCCATCAGTGCCTGCACGAACCCGATACCGGCGCAGGCCCCGTCCACGGCGGCGGCGACGGGCTTGGGCACGGTGCGGGCGTGGGTCTGCGGGCGGCGGGCCGGTCGCTGGTAGGTCGGGTCGGTCGACGCGCGCCGCAGGATGTCCATGTCCATGCCCGGGCAGAACGTGCCGCCGGCGCCGGTGACCACGATGACCCGGACGGCCGGGTCCGCGGCGGCCTCGTCGAGCAGCGCGAAGTAGCGGGTCTCCATGTCGTAACCCCAGGCGTTGCGCCGGCCCGGGCGGTTCAGCGTCAGGACGGCCACCCCGTCCGCCCGGACGTCGTAGAGAACGGTGTCCTCAGGCGCCACCGTCAGCTGGTCGAGCGTGCTCATGCCCTTCCGTTCCCGCCGGCCGGCGCGCCGCTGGCGCCCGGCCGGCCCCTGGGGCGCGGATGCCGGCCGGGCGCGCAGCGAGGGCCGGAGCCGCGCCGATGGCGGACGTGGCCGTCCTCGGTGCGTGCCGTTCAGCGCGACAGGATCGACACCGCCGACGCCCCCGGGGCGCCGTAGAGGTGCGTGTAGCCGACGCGCGGAGTGCCGCCGACCTGGCGGTCGCCGGCGCGGCCCTGGAGCTGCTGGACGATCTCGTACACCTGGCGCAGGCCGGAGGCGCCGATCGGCTCCCCGTTGGCGATCAGGCCGCCGTCGGTGTTGACCGGCAGCCGCCCCGTCAGTTCGGTGGTGCCCTCGGCGACCCACTTCTCCTGCTCGCCGTCCGCGCAGAAGCCGTTCTCGGCCAGGTGGATGACCTCGGAGCCGGCGTCGGTGTCCTGCAGTTGCGCGACGTCGACGTCCCCCGGGCCGATGCCCGCCGCCTCGTAGGCGGCGCGGGACGCGTCGACCGTCGGGCTCGGCGCCGACTCCAGCGGCAGGGACGGGCTCTGCACCTCGAAGGCGCCCGCGCGGCGGCTGCGCAGCTCCGCGGCCCGGACGAACACGGGGGCCGAGGTGTACCGGCGGGCGAGGTCCGCCCGGCACAGCACGACCGCGGCCGCCCCCTCATCGGGGCCACAGAACATGTACCGGGTGAGCGGGTAGTTCACGATCTCGGAGTCGAGGATCTGCTCGGCCGTCATCGGGGTGCGCCGCCAGGCGTGCGGGGTGCGGGCGCCGTTGGCGAAGTTCTTCGCCGCGACCCGGGCCAGCGTCTCGCGGGTGACGCCGTGCTGGTGCATGTACCGGTTGATCTTCGTGCCGAAGAAGTGCGTCGTCAGGAACATCCCGGTCTGGCCGTACCAGGCCGGCAGGCCCATGATCGCCGGATCGCCGGAGAAGGCGCCGCGAGGGTGCTTGTCCATGCCGATCGCCATCGCGACGTCGGCCTCGCCGTAGCGGATGGCCCGCGCGGCCATCTGCAGGGAGGTGCCGCCGGTCGCGCAGCCGTTGAACACGCCACGCACCGGGATGCCGGTCAGGCCCAGCAGCCCGACGATCGCGTCCGGGTTGGACACCTCGTGGCTGCCGACGAACGCGGTCTGGACGTCGGCCCAGTCGGCGCCCGCGTCCGCGAGCGCGGCGCGGGCCGCCTCGGCGCCCATCTCCATGCACGGCTTGGCGCCGTACCGGCCGAACGGGAACAACCCGACCCCGACGATCGCGACGTCCGCCGTGCTCATGCGCTATCCCCCTGTTCCCGCTCGTCCGCTCCGCCCGTCGGCGTGAACGCGAAGGTCAGCACCTCGGTCCCGTCGGGGCGGGTCGTGTAGGGCACGACTGTCAGCTCCATCTCCTGGCCGATCGCGAGCCTCGCCGGGTCGGCCTCGGTGAGGCGGCCCTGGACGAGCAGCTCGCCCGGCAGCTCGACGTAGCCCACCGCGTACGGCACGAACGTCTCCGCCGTGTCGGCACCGTCGTAGGGCGGGGACGGCGGGCGGAACTGCTGGGTGGTGAAGCTCCAGAGCGTGCCGCGGCTGCCGAGCAGGCGCTCCTGCTCGCCGGTGCGGGCCGGGAAGGAGATCACCCCGTCCCGCTCCGAGCCGATCAGCCGGGGTTCGTCGGACGGCCAGGTGAACAAGCCCTCGGCCACCGGTACCTGCGCAACCATAGGTTGGATAATAGCAAGAAGTTAACTAATTAGCATCACTCGGACGAGCGCTCAGTCGCCGGGCTCGGAGCCGACGACGCCGACGAACGAGACGCACTCACCCGGCCGGCCACCCAGGTTGTGGGTGAGCGCGAGTGTCCGGCCCGCGTCCACCGAGGCGACCCGCCGCTCCGGCGGCGCCTCACGGCGTAGCTGCAGCCAGCACTCGAACATCATCCGCAGGCCGCTGGCGCCGATCGGGTGGCCGAAGGCCTTCAGCCCGCCGTCCGGGTTGACCGGCAGGTCCCCGCCGAGCTCGTAGGTCCCGGCGAGGACCTCCTTCCAGCCGAAGCCGCGGTCGGCGAAGCCGAGGTCCTCCATCAGGACCAGCTCGGTGGGCGTGAAGCAGTCATGGACCTCGGCCATCGCCAGTTCGCGGCGCGGGTCCGTCACCCCGGCCTGCCGGTAGGCGTCCCGCGCGCTCGCGACGACCTCGGGGAAGGTCGTGTAGTCGTAGGACGGGTCGGACGTACCGGTCGCCGGGCCCGCGACGAACGACAGGCCCTTCACGTAGATCGGCCGGTCGGTGTACCGGTGCGCGTCCTCGGCGCGGACCACGATCGCGGCGGCGCTGCCGTCGGAGACGCCGCTGCAGTCGAACACGCCCAGCGCCCCGGCGACCAGCGGCGCGGCGCACACCGCCTCGCGGCTGACCTCCTTGCGGAACTGCGCCCGCGGGTTGCGGGCGCCGTTGTAGTGGTTCTTCGCCGCGATCCTGGCGAGCACGTCCTTCAGCTCGGCGTCGTCGACGCCGTAGCGCCTCGCGTAGGCCGGCGCGAGCAGGCTGAACGCGGCCGGTGCCGTCAGGTCACTGCCCGTGCCGTCTCCAGGCACCGGGGTGGTCACGAGGCCGGAGAAGCCCGAGTCCTTGAGCTTCTCGACGCCGATCGCCATGGCCATGTCATAGGCGCCGGACGCGACGGCGTAGCAGGCGTTGCGCAGCGCCTCCGAACCAGTGGCGCAGAAGTTCTCCAGCCGGGTGACCGGCTTGTTGTCCAGCCGCAGCGCCCGCGAGAGCGTCAGCCCGCTGGTGCCGGAGCCCATCGTGCCGAGCCAGTAGGCGTCGATGTCGTCGCGGGTCACCCCGGCGGACGTCATGGCGGCCGTGGACGACTCGATCAGCAGGTCGGACACGCCCTTGTCCCAGTGCTCGCCGAAGGCCGTGCAGCCCATCCCGACGATCGCGACGCGGTCGCGGATACCCGATGACGCCATAGCTCAGCGCTCCTTGGTGAAACGAACCGGCCGGGCCTTCCAGAAATAGTTGTGAACCCCGTTTCCGGCGGTGGCCACACGCCGGAAGGTCATCTCGACCCGCTGGCCGATGGCGACGTCGCCAGCGCTGTCGGTCAGCTCGCAGTCGGTACGCCCGCCGCCGTCGAAGTCGACGACGACACCGACGAGCGGCGGGCTCGGGGTATGGGCGAGGCGGTCGACGGTGAAGGTAGCGATCTTCGCGGGCGTGTCCGCCAGTGCCACCGGGGTGGTCTCGTCCACCGCCGCGCACTTCTTGCAGACCCTGCCCGGGGGCAGCTGGATGTCGCCGCACGCGGTGCACTTCGACGCGACGAACCCGAACTTCCACGCGGCGCTGCGCAGTGACGGCGGGGCCGCCGGGGCCGCCGGGTCGGGGCGACGCGGCGGCTCCCGGTCCAGAAGGCCCTTCCAGGTCAGGAACGAGGCGTACGGCAGGGCGTCGTTTCCGGCGGCCACCTGGGCGGCGACGCCGACGGCCGGCCGGCCCGCGGGCAGGGCGTCGGTCGTCCGCCAGACGGTCGCGGTCGCGCCGTCGGCGAGCACGACCAGGGCGATCGTCTGGCCGGGCTCGGCCCGGTCGAGCACGTCGGCGAGCAGCAGCCCGGCCTGCGCCGTGCCGGGATTGCCGAGCGCCTCGGTGAGGTCGGGCGCGAGCGCGTCGCGGCGGGCGCCGCAGCGGGCGGCGAAGGCGCGGACCGCGCGGGCATGGGTGCCGGAGACGATCACATGGTCGAGCTGGTCGGGCGTGAGGTCGGCATCTTTGAGCGCGGCAGCGAACGCCTCGTGCGCGAGCGGCAGGTAGGCCTGCTCGCCGAAGCGCTCCTCCCAGCCGCGGGACGCGGACGCGCCGGGAATCCGCCACCGGTCGAGGAACTCGGCGGTGGCGCTGGCCTGGGCGACCAGTTCGGCCAGCACCGGGGCGCCCGGAGTGTCCGGCCCGACGAGCAGGGCCGCCGCCGCGTCGCCGCCCGCCGTCTCGTCCTGCCCGCCGGGCAGGCCTGTGCGGGTGTCCGCCAGCACGACCAGCCCGGTCGCGCCACCCACCGCGGCACCGGTGGCGGCGAGCAGGGCGCCGACGCCGCTGCGCACGGCGCCACCGAAGTCCACCGCGAGCACGTCCCGGCCGAGGCGGAGCGCCGCGTGGACGACGGTGGCGTTGGACTTGTCGGCGTACGCGGGGTCGGTGGTGCTGAAGTACAGCGTCCCCAGCGCGCCGGCCCGCCCGCGCAGCGCGGCCCGCGCCGCCTCGACGCCGAGTGTGGTCGTGTCCTCGTCGTAGCTGGCCACGGCCCGGGTGCCCTTGCCACCCCCGGCGCCCAGCGCGGCGGCGACCGCCGCGCGCCTCAGCCGCCAGTACGGCACGTGCGCGCCGTAGCCGGTGATCCCGACGGAGCTCGCCATGCGCCCTCCCACGAACGATCAGATCTGTCAGGTAGCCATCCGGGCGGGGACGGCCAGCGCCGCCCCGGGCCCGGGGTCAGTAGGAGCGCAGGCCCATGCTGCGGGCGATCGCGTTGCGCTGGATCTGGCTGGTGCCGCCGGAGATCGTCGCCACGATCGACTCCCGCCAGCGGAAGCTCATGACGCTCTCCGTCGAGAACCCGTGGCCGGCCAGGACCTGCATCCCCCAGCGGGCCGCCGACACGTAGGTCTCGGAGCCCTTCAGCTTCGCCATCGCGCCCTCGCGGGTGCACGGCTCGCCGACGGCGAGCAGGCACGCCGCGCGGTAGGACAGCAGCCGGGCCGCGTCGATCTCGGTCTGCAGGTCGGCCAGCGCGTGCGCGAGCGACTGGAACTCCCCGATCGGGCGCCCGAACGCCCGCCGCTCGCGCGCATAGGCCAGCGCCTCGTCGAGCGTCGCCTGCGCGGTGCCGACGTAGGCGGCGCTCATGAGGATCTTCTCGACGTCCAGGCCGGAGAGCATGACCTGCCAGCCGCCGTGCAGCGGGCCGACGAGGTTTTCCTTGGGGACATGCACGTCGGTGAGGAACACCTCGTTCGTGCCGAGGATGTGGCGAGCCAGCGTCGGTGTCCGGCGGATCTCCACGCCGGGCGAGGCCGGGTCGACGAGCAGGAGGGACAGCCCCCGGTGCCGGGGGGCGTCCKGGTCGGTCCGCACGTATATCGCGATCATCGCGCCGGGCACGCTGGCGCCGGTGCACCAGGCCTTCTGCCCGTTGACGACGAAGTGGTCGCCGTCGTCCACCGCGGACGTCCGCAGCGCCGCCACGTCGGAGCCGGCGTCGGGCTCGCTCATCGCCACGGCGAAGCGGGTCCGGCCGGCCATCATGTCGGCCAGGTAGCGCTCGTGCTGGGCCGGTGAGCCCCACCGCAACAGCGTCAGACCAGGGATGAACGTGCCTGCGTAGCACATCGCGATGTCGAGGCTGGCCCGCCCGAGCTCCTCTGCCAGCAGGCACAGCTCGACGATCCCGCCGTCGTCCCCGCCGAGCGCCGCGGGGAACGGCAGCGAGAGCCAGCCAAGCTCGGCCATCGCGGTGAACAGCTCGGCGGGGTACGTCCCCGCCTCGTCCCACGCCTTCGCCCGTTCGGGCGGGCACACCTTGGTCACGAACTCGCGCGCCGTCTCGCGCAGCAGGCGCTGCTCGTCAGTCAGTCCGAAGTCCATGTCCCCATCCCGGGTCACCATCGGGCGCGCGGGGCCGCCGCGCCGCGGGCACCGCGCATGGGCGCGGCCCCGGCATCCACGACGGAGGCCCACCCCATCGCATTATTAGTTAGAAAATTACACGATTTTGGGCGTACGGCAAGGCATGGGCGAGCCGGCTCAGGACGACTCCCGCCGTCAGCGGCCGGTGAAGACCGCCTTGCCCGGGCCGCGTTCGAGGAACGACGTCATGCCCTCGGCGCGGTCCTCGGTCGCGAACAGGCCCAGGAAGTGCGAGCGCTCGATGGCCAGGCCGCTGTCCAGCGGAACCTCGAGGCCCTCGTCGACGGCGAGCTTGAGTGCCCGCAGGGCCAGCGCCGGCCCGGTGGCGAACGCCGCCGCCCTGGCGAGCGCCGCCTGGTAGACCTCCCCGACGGGGAGCACCGCGTCGACGAGACCCGTCGCGAGCGCCTCGTCCGCGCGCACCTGCCGGCCGGTGTACAGCAGGTCCTTGGCCACCGCCGGGCCGACGAGCCGAGCCAGCCGCTGGGTGCCGCCGCCACACGGGATCGTGCCGAGCAGGACCTCGGGCAGCCCGAGCCGGACGTCCCGCGCCGCCATCCGGAAGTCGCAGGCGAGCGCGATCTCCAGGCCACCGCCAAGCGCGAAACCGGTGAGAGCGGCGATGGTCGGCTTGCCGATGCCGGCGACCGCGCCGAGGGTGGCCTGCAGCTCCCCGACGTCCGCGACCATGCCCGTGAGGTCGGTCGCGGCGAGCTCACGCACGTCGGCCCCGGCCGCGAAGCTCCTGTCTCCGCCGTACACGACCACCGCGCGCACGTCGTCGCGCCGGCCGGCCTCGGCCGCCGCCGCGGCGAGCTGGGCGCGCATCTCGGCGTTCACCGCGTTGACGGGCGGGCGGTCCAGCCGGATCGTGCCGACACCGTCGGCGGCCTCCAGGCGGACGAGTGGCTGCGTGCTGGCGGCTCCCATCAGGCGGCCGGCCCGTCGAGGCGCAGCGCCCTGCCGACGATCTCCTTCATGACCTCGTTACTGCCGGCGTAGATCCGCTGGACCCGGCTGTCGCGCCACAGCCGGGCGATCTCGTACTCGTTCATGTAGCCGTAGCCGCCGAACAGCTGCAGGCAGCGGTCGACGACCTGGTTCTGGGTGTCGGTCGTCCACTGCTTGAGCCCGGCGGCGTCCTCGGGCGAGAGGTCGCCGGCCAGGTGCTCCACCACGGCCTTGTCGACGTAGGCCTGCGCGACCTCGCACAGCGTCTTGACCTCGGCCAGCTCGAACCGGGTGTTCTGGAAGCCGCCCAGCGTCTGGCCGAAGGCCTGGCGGGAGCGGACGTAGTCGATGGTCAGCCCGAGGGCCCGCCACATCACGCCGGTGGCGGCGACGCCCGCGCCGAGGCGCTCCTGCGGCAGGTTGCGCATCAGGTAGCCGAAGCCCCTGCCCTCCTCGCCGAGCAGGTTCGCCACCGGCACCCGCACGTCGCGGAAGAACAACTCGGTGGTGTCCTGCGAGCGCTGGCCGACCTTGTCGAGGTGCCGGCCGCGCTCGAAGCCGGGCATGCCGTCCTCGACGACGAGCAGGCTTACGCCCTTGTGCCGCTGCGCCGGATCGGTCTTGACCGCGACGACGGCCTTGTCGAGCAGCAGCCCGTTGGTGATGAACGTCTTCGCGCCGTTGACGACGTAGGCGTCCCCGTCGCGCAGCGCGGTCGCGCGGATCGAGGCGACGTCGCTGCCCGCGCCCGGCTCGCTGATGGCCAGGCCCCAGATGGTGTCGCCGGTGACCGAGCCGGGCAGCCAGCGGGCCTTCTGCTCCTGGCTGGTCAGGTCGATCAGGTAGGGCGGCATGACGTCGTTCTGCAGGCCAAAGCCGACGCCCGCGGTGCCGGTCGCGTAGATCTCCTCCGCGAGCACCTGGGAGTAGCGGTAGTCCCGGACGCCCTGGCCGCCGAACTCCTCGGGCGCCTCCCAGAGCAGCATCCCGGCGACGCCGGCCCGCCGCCAGACGTCGCGGTCGACCTGGCCAGCCCGCTCCCACTCGTCGACCCTCGGCGCGCACTCCTTGACGAAGAACGACCGGCACAGGTCGCGGAACGCCTCGTGCTCCACCTCGAAGTGCCTGCGCTGCACGGTGTCCGCCTCCTGGGGATACATGAGGGCCTGGCGGGCCGGGTCGCCGGGCAGCCAGGGCTACTCCCCGAGCCCAACCTGGACCACCCGGCCCCGCGATAGGACGTACTTGTATCAATTAACTATCTTATTCGCGTAGAGTCCATCGCACGGGCGGGCGCCCGGCCGACGTGCGGCCGGTCACGGGCGGCGCCCACCCGCGACCCTCGACCTGGAAGGGCGGCCCGATGTCCGACCTGTACACGGACTTCCCCAGTCTTCGGCTCGAGCGGCCCGAGCCCGGCGTCCTCGAGCTCGTCTTCGACGGCCCGGGCCTGAACGCGGTGAGCCCCCGGATGCACCGCGACCTCGCGGAGGTCTGGAGAGTGGTCGACCGGGATCCCGACACGCAGGTGGTCGTGGTCCGCGGCGAGGGCCGCGGGTTCTCCGCCGGCGGCCGCTTCGACCTGCTCGCCGACATGACGGGTGACTACGCCACCCGCACCCGGGTCATGCGGGAGGCCCGCGACCTCGTCTACAACGTCATCAACTGCTCGAAACCGATCGTGTCGGCCATCCACGGCCCGGCCGTGGGCGCCGGCCTGGTCGTCGGCGTGCTGGCCGACGTCTCGATCGCGGCGAGGACCGCGCGCATCCTCGACGGGCACACCCGGCTGGGCGTCGCGGCCGGCGACCACGCCGTGATCAGCTGGCCGATCCTCGCCGGGATGGCGAAGGCGAAGTACTACCTGCTCACCAACGACACCCTGACCGGCGCCGAGGCGGAGCGGATCGGGCTGGTGTCGCTGGCCGTCGACGAGGCCGACCTGCGCGACACCGCACTCGGCGTCGCGCGCAAGCTGATGGCCGTCTCCCCCAGCGCCGTCCGCTGGACGAAGTACGCGCTGAACAACTGGTACCGCGCGATGGGCCCGAGCTTCGACGCGTCGCTGGCACTGGAGTTCTACGGCTTCGGTGGGCCCGACCCCGTCGAGGGCATGGCGGCGATCCAGGAGAAGCGTCCCGCGCGGTTCACCGGCGCGACCGGCGACGACGACGCCCCGCCGGCCGGCTGAAGCCAGGTATGACGACCACGTCCGAAGGGCGCTCCCCCCAGACCGGCGTGAGCCCCGGCGGCGCGGGCCAGGGCGGTGCCGGACCAGGCCGCCAGGTACGCGTACCCAAGGCCGGGGAGCTGGTCGCGAGCCAGGTACGCGGGAGGATCGTGCGAGGCGAGCTCGCCGAGGGCACCATGCTCCCGTCGGAGTCCGTCCTCATGGCCCAGTTCGGCGTCTCCCGGCCAACGCTGCGCGAAGGCTTCCGCATGCTCGAGGCCGAGGGCCTCATCACCGTGCTGCGCGGGTCCCGGGGCGGCGCCCGGGTCCAGGTGCCCAGCCCCGCGGCGCTCGCCCGTCAGGCAGGCGCCGTGCTGCAGCACCGCGGAGCCCGGCTGAAGGACGTCTTCGAGATCCGCACGCTGCTGGAGGGCCAGGCCGCGGCCCGGCTGGCGGCGGCCCGCACCCCGGCGAAGGTGGCCCGGCTCGAGGAACTGCTCGCCGCGGAGGCACGCGCGCACACCGCCGCCCGCCACGACGACTTCCTCACCGCCGACCAGGACCTGCACCTGGGCCTGGTGGAGCTGGCCGACAGCCCCACCCTCAGCCTGCTGGTCCGGATGCTCTACGCCGTCGTCGAGACAGCCAACGTCTCATCGACCTGGGACGCGCCGCCGGACACCCACGCCGCCCTGCGCGAGCGCACCCATCGCAGCCACCGGAGGCTGGTCGCGCTGCTGCGGGACGGGACGGCCATCGAGGTCGAGGCCTACTGGACCCGCCACCTGGAGTCGGTGAGCACGTTCCTGCTCACGGGCGTTCCGGCCGAGACCGCCGTCGACCTGATGAGCTGAGCGGCCACACCCCCTAGCGAGACCGCCAAGCAAGCACGATGATTTAGCGCTATCGCAAGACGGCCGCCAGCCGAGCAGGCGGCCAGCGGGCACCGGCCGGACATGGCGGCCGCGTTCCGACGCAGACGACGCGGGAGGACCCAGGATGAGGCTCATCGTCGCCGACGAGCAGCCGCCACGGCTCTTACTCGAGGCGGCCGCCACCTACTCGACCCACTGCTGCGCGGGGGTGCTCGACCTGCGGCGCGACCGCGCCGGCTACTGGCAGGCGACGCACATCCACGAGCCCGGCTGCCAGCACCCCGAGGTGGCGCCGTGGACGGGCGAGCCCGCGCGCGACGGCGAGCCGGTGGCCGCGCACCGCGTCGACCGGTCGGCGCGGCGCGCGCCCCGCCGCCCCGCCGCTCGTCCCGCCGGGGCCGGACGCCGCCGTGGGCGCGCCACCGGGCCAGGCTGACGACCGGGAAGCGGCCCACATCACCCACCCAAATTAGATAAATAATCTATCTTTATCTCATGGACCTGCGCTACCCACCCGACGTCGAGGCCTTCCGCGCCGAGGTGCGCGCCATCCTCGCCGAGGAGCTCCCGGCGGGCTTCGCCGGCCTCKGGGCGATCGAGGACCGGACCGCCGCGGAGGAGTTCGTCGAGAGCTGGCGGGCCACGCTGTACCGGCGCGGGCTGCTCGGGGTCACCTGGCCCGTCGAGTACGGCGGCCGAGACCTGTCCCGCCTGCACCAGGTCGCCCTCGTCGAGGAGCTGGCCCGCGCCGGCGTTCCCTACGGAGCGCCGTACGACACCTACGCGATCAAGATGCTGGGCTCGACCCTGCTGCGCTTTGGCACCCCCGCGCAGAAGGAGCGGTTCCTGCCCCTGATCCTGTCCGGCGAGGAGCACTGGTGCCAGGGCTACTCCGAGCCCGAGGCGGGTTCCGACCTGGCCTCGCTGCGCACCCGGGCACGCCTCGAGGGTGGCGAGTGGGTCATCGACGGCCAGAAGATCTGGACGTCGCACGCCTTCGACGCCGACTGGATCTTCGTCCTCGCCCGGTCCGATCCCGCCGCCGCCCGCAACCGCGGGATCAGCTTCCTGCTCGTGCCGATCGACCAGCCTGGCATCGAGATTCGGCGCATCCGCCAGATGACGGGCGAGAGTGACTTCTGCGAGGTCTTCTTTACCGAGGCACGCACGGCGGCCGAGAACGTCGTCGGCGCGCCCGGCGAAGGCTGGAAGGTGGCGACGGCGCTGCTGGGCCACGAGCGCGGCGAGGAGGCCGCGACCAACCCGATCCTGTTCCGCTCGGAGCTCGACCGCCTGATCCGGCTGGCCCGGCAGGACGGCAAGGCCGGCGATCCGGTGGTCCGACAGCGGCTCGCCGACGCCGTCGTCCGGGTCGAGGTCATGCGCCACCTGGGCTACCGGATCCTCACCGGCCTCGCGGGAGGCGGCGAGCTGGCCGCGACGGCGTCGGTCGCCAAGCTGTACTGGAGCGAGTACCACCAGCGGGTGACGGAGCTGGCCGAGGACGTCCTCGGCCCCCGGGGGCAGGTGCTCCAGGGCCGCCCGCCACTGCGGGCCTACCGGGCCGACGACCCGGGCGTGCCAGCCAGCTCGACCGCCTCGTGGGCCGGCGCCTGGATGGCGGCGCGCTCCGGCACCATCTATGCCGGCGCGTCCGAGATCCAGCGCAACATCATCTCCGAGACGGTCCTGGGCCTGCCCCGCGAGCCCCGCCCGGCGGCCTAGGCCACCTGCCCGCCCTACGCGCGCAGCAGGCCGCGTACGGCCGCGGCGCCGGCGACCGCCTCCATCGGGTCGCCGGCGGCCGCGATCAGGCAGATCTCGCCCGCCCCGGCCGCCACGTAGGGAGCCAGGAACTCGGCGACGTCGTCGGGCCGCCCGGCCGGGCACCACCGGGCGAACCGTTCGAAGGGCAGCCCGTAGAGGCCCTCCATCTCGGCGGCCAGGGCCGCCGCGGCCCGCCGCGGGTCGGCGCCGAAGCCGCACCACACCTGGAGGCCGTGTCGCCAGGCCGGCGCGGCCCGCCCGGCGTCCGCCGCGATCGTCTCGAMCTGGCCGACAGCCTCGGCGAAGCGGCGCGGCGAGACCCAGACCCCGAGCCAGCCATCGCCATGCAGCGCGGCCCGGCGCAGCGCCGCGTCCGACCGCCCACCGACGATGATCGGGACGGGACGGGACGGCGCCGGCCGCACCGCCACGCCGGACAGCGAGAAGAACGGCCCCTCGTGATCGACCGGCTCGCCGGTGAGCAGCCGGCGCAGAACCGCCAGGCTCTCGTCGAGCCGGCGTCCCCTGGTCGCCGGGTCGACGCCGAGCGCGGCGACCTCGGCACGGTCCTCGCCCCCGGCGCCGACGCCGAAGGAGAGCCCGCCCGGCGCGAGCGCGGCGACGTCGACCAGCTGGCGGGCGACGGCGACCGGATGACGCAGCGCGAGCTGGTAGACCGACACAGCGATCCGCGCCCGGCGTGCAAGCGCGGCCAGGGCCGCGGCCTGGACCAGGCCGTCCCCGCCCTGGCCACCGTGGAAGGTCACGTGGTCCCCCACGGCCAGCAGGTCCAGCCCGGCGTCCTCGGCCCGCGCGACCGCGCCGGGCAGCAGGCCGGCGGTGAACAGCCCGCGGGGAACCCGCAGGCCCACGCGTGGGCCCGCGGATGCCGGCCCGGCCGCGGCCGGGCCCGTCGGGATCGCCACCGGATCAGGCCATCGTCAGGCCGCCGCTGACGGACAGGGTCTGGCCGGTCACGTAGCCGGCGCCGTCCGACGCGAGGAAGGCGACCGCCGGCGCGATGTCCTCGGGGGTGGCGATCCGGCGCATCGGGACCGCCTTGGCCAGGCCTTCGTAGAGCTTCTGGCTGACGGCGGCGACCTGGTCGAGCAGCGCGGTGTCGGTGGGGCCGGGGCAGACGCTGTTCACCGTCACACCGTGCCGGGCGACCTCCCGGGCCAGGGCCTTGCCGAAGGCGATCACTCCGCCCTTGCTGCCGCTGTAGACGACCTCGCCCGACGAGCCTACCCGGCCGGCATCCGACGCGATCATCACGACGCGGCCCCAGCCGCGTTCGACCATCGGGTCGAGCACGGCCCGGGTCATCCGGATCGTGCCGAGCAGGTTCACCGCGACGATGCGGGCCCACTCCTCCTCCGTGGAGTCGAGGAACGGCTTGATCACGTCGACGCCGGCGTTGTTGACGAGGACCTCGACCGGGCCGAGCGTCTCGGTCACCCGTGCGACGGCGGCGCCGACGCCCGCCGCGTCGGTGATGTCGACGCCCACCCCGATCGCCCGGACGCCGTGGCGCTCGGTGAGCCCGGACGCCACCTTCCCGGCCGCGTCGGCGTCGAGGTCGAGCACCGCCACGTCGTGGCCCGCCGCCGCGAGACCCTCCGCGATCGCCGTGCCGATCCCACGCGCCGCGCCGGTCACCACCGCTGTCCGACCCATCGTCGTTCCCCTCTCGGCCTCGCCGCCGACCCGGGCGGGAGGCCCGCTCACGCGGGCCGGCCAGTCGGGTCGCCAGCCTTCCAACAGATTGAATTAGTATGTTAATTTATCTGTTCGGGAGTCGGGAGGACAGCGGTCCGGCTCACGCCATCCGAGCCCCGCGTGGACGGAGGAGGTCATCATTGGTGCCGCATCCCCAGCTCCCGCCGGTCGTTGACCCGAAGGAGTTCGCCGGCCGGGTCGTGCTGGTCACCGCGGCCGCGGGCGGCGGCATCGGCGAGGCGACCGCTCGGCGGTTCGCCGCCGCGGGCGCGACGGTGGTCGTCACCGACGCGCACCGGGGGCGCACCGAGGCCGTCGCCGCGCGGCTGGCGCGGGAGCACCGCCACGCGACCGTCGTCGGCCATCAGCTCGACGTCGGTAGCCGGGCCGCGATCGACATCGTCGTCGAGACCGTGCTCGCCGACCATGGGGCGGTCGACGTGCTGGTGAACAACGCGGCGTTCAACCGGATGGGCGGGCACTTCGACTACGACCCGGCCGACTGGGACCGAGCGGTCGAGATCAACCTCAGTGGGCCGTGGTACCTGTGCCGGCGGCTGCTGCCCGCGATGCGCGACCGCCGGCGCGGGGTCGTCGTCAACGTCTCCTCCTACGCCCCCGACGTGGGCGGCAACGGCCTGGAGAGCCCGTACGCGATCACCAAGGGCGGCCTGAACGTGCTGACCCGGTCGGTGGCCCACGAGGGCGGGCCCTTCGGGATCCGGGCCGTGACGGTGGCGATGGGAGTCGTCGGCGGCACCCGGTTCATCGACCAGCACCCGGAGATCATCGAGGACCCGGGCAACCGCGGACCGCTGCCGTGGATGCCGACGGCGGGCGACATCGCCGAGACCATCGCCTTCCTCGCCAGCGACCGGGCCCGCTGCGTCACGGGCGAGTCGGTCAACGTGGCCAGCGGCGCCTACATGCGCACCTGACCTCGACGAGCCGGCCGGACAGCCCGGCCGGCGACAGCCGGGAACAGGCGACGACGAGGGAGAAAGCGTGCAGGGACGGGTCGCGATCGTCACGGGCGGCACCCGCGGCCTCGGCGCCGCGGTCACCGAGCTGCTGGTGGCCGGTGGGGCGCACGTCGCGGCGGTCTACGCCGGCGACCACGACAGGGCGCGGGCGCTGCGAGACCGCCTGGCCGACACCGGCGGCTCGGTGAGCCTGCACCCGGGCGACGTCGGCGACCGCGCGTTCGCGCGCGGACTCGTCGCCGACGTGGTCGCGACCCATGGCCGCCTCGATCACCTGGTCAACAACGCCGGCCTGCTGGTGGAGAACAAGGCCGCGCGGCTGACCGCGGACGAATGGGACCTGGCGCTGCGGGTCAACCTGTCCGGCCCGTGGCACCTGGCACAGGCGGCGCTGGAGCCGATGGAGCGGCAGCGGTTCGGCCGGATCGTCAACATCGGCTCGGTCACCGCCCCCATGGGCCATCCCTCGCAGGTCGGCTACGGAGCGGCGAAGGCGGGACTGGCGGGCCTGACCCGGTCGCTGGCCAGGGCCGTCGCGCGCAGGGGCATCACCGTCAACCTCGTCGTGCCCGGTGTCTTCGAGACCGACATGACCCACGCGATGGCGCCCTCGTCGCAGGAGGCCATCCGCGGCCTCATCCCGATGGGTCGCCGCGGCGACCCGGCGGAGCTTGCCCACGCCGTCGCCTTCCTGCTCGACGAGCGCGCCAGCTACGTCACCGGGTCGGTGGTGACCGTCGACGGCGGCCTGAGCATGGGCGCCTGACCGGCCCGCACCCCGTCCGCCGACGGGCGCCCCACGACGCCCGCGGCACCTCATTCCCACGGCCAAGGAGACCCGCGGATGCCGAGCGACACAGACTCCTTCGTCGAGGAGGCACGTGCCTTCCTCGACGCCCACGCGACCCGGCGCGCCGGCGGCGGCCAGGCCGTCCAGTGGGGCGTCGGCGACGACCAGGTCGTCTACTTCAGCACCGACCCGCCGGACGTCGACGCCGCGAAGGTCGCCGAGGCGAAGGCCTGGCAGAAGGCCCGCCACACGGGCGGCTTCGGCTGGATCACCGGCCCCGCCGAGTTCGGCGGCCGCGGCCTGACCTCCGTGCACGACCTGGCGTACGACGCTGTCGAGGCCGAGTACGACGTGCCCGACACGTCGGTGCTCTCCCTGATCGGGCTCGGGATGATCGGGCCGACGATCCTCGCGCACGCCCGGGAGCACATCCGGCGCCGCTACCTGCCCGCGATGTACGCCGGCGACATCATCGCCTGTCAGCTGTTCAGCGAGCCGGGCGCCGGCTCGGACCTCGCGAGCGTGCGCACGAGCGCGGTCCGCGACGGCGACGAGTGGGTCCTGAACGGCCAGAAGGTCTGGACGTCGGTCGCCCAGCACGCCGCGATCGGCCTGGCGTTGTGCCGGACCGACCCCGACAAGCCCAAGCACCGGGGCATCACCGCGTTCCTCGTCGACATGGCGGCGCCCGGCGTCGAGATCCGCCCGCTGCGCCAGATGAGTGGCGGTGCCGACTTCAACGAGGTGTTCCTGACCGACGTCCGCGTACCGGACGACCACCGGCTCGGCGACGTCGACGGCGGCTGGGCCGTCGCGATGACCACGCTGATGAACGAGCGGGCCAGCGTCGGGGGCGAGGGCACGTCCGGCCCCGCCGGCCGCGCCGTGTCCCTGCCGTTCCTCACGGAACTGCTGCGCGCGAACGGGCGGCTCGACGACGCCGCCGCGCGCCGCGAGCTCGCCGGCCTCTACGCCGAGGTGGCCGCCACCGACTACCTCAACCGCCAGTCGCTGCGCCGGGCCAGGGCCGGCGAGCAGCCCGGCCCGGAGGCGAGCGTCTCCAAGCTCATGTACGCCCGCAACCTCACCCGCGGCGCGCACTTCGCGGCCGAGATCGTCGGCCCGCGCCTCGTCGCGGACACCGGCGAATGGGGCACGTTCGCCTGGACGGAGCTGCTGCTCGCGACCCCGGCGCTGCGCATCCTCGGCGGCACCGAAGAGATCATGAAGAACATCCTCGCGGAGCGGGTGCTCGGCCTGCCGAAGGAGCCGGGCATCGACACGAAGTCGCCGTTCCGGGAGCTACGCCGCTCGGGAAGGGGCGAGTCATGACCGGCGACCTCGGCGGGGGCCTCGACGCCCCGGACGGGCTGATCGGGGAGGCGGAGCTCGAGGAACTCCGTGCGGCGGTGCGGGACTTCCTCGCGGCCAAGGCCGACGAGGCGGCCGTGCGCGCCGCCGTGGCCTCCGACCGCGGCTACGACGAGAAGATCTGGGCGCAGATGGCCGAACAGCTGGGTCTACAGGCGCTCGCGCTACCAGCCGAGTACGGCGGCGACGGCGCCGGCGTGACGGCGCTGTCCGTCGTGCTCGGCGAGCTGGGCCGGGCGCTGCTGCCCGTGCCGTTCCTCTCGTCGGTCGTGCTCGCCGGGACGGCGCTCGCGGCCGCCGGCGACGGCGACGCCGCCGGACGCCTGCTGCCCGGCATCGCGGCCGGCACCACCCTCGCGGCGCTGGCCGCGCCCGGCGCCGGCGGCGGCTGGGACCTCGGCGGTGTCGGTGGCCTCGCGGTGACGGCGCAGCCGGGGCAGGGCGGGGTCACGCTCGACGGCTCGGCTCCGCTGGTCGTCGACGGCGCCGGCGCGGACGTCGTGCTCGTCGTCGCCGCCAGCCCGGCCGGCCCGACGCTGTGCGTCGTCGACGGCGCTGCCGGCGGCCTCACGAGGACCCCGCTGCCCACCCTCGACCTCACCCGCCGGGTGGCCCGGCTCGACTTCTGGAGCACCCCGGCGACCGTCGTCGGCGAGCCCGGCGCCGCCGCCGCCGTCCTGCGTCGCGTCCTCGACGTGGCGACCACGGCGCTGGCCGCCGAGCAGGTCGGCGGCGCGCGGGCGTGCCTCGACGCCGCCACCGCCTACGCCAGGGACCGGGTGCAGTTCGGCCGGCCCATCGGGACCTTCCAGGCCGTCAAGCACAAGTGCGCCGACATGTTCACCCGCATCCAGGTCGCCGACGCGGCCGCGCGGGAGGCCGCCGCCGCCCTGGACGGCGTCGACGGCGCGCCCGACCCGGGGCTGGCCGCCGCCGTCGCCCACGTCGTCTGCTCCGAGGCGTTCATGTCCGCCGCGGCGGAGAACATCCAGGTCCACGGCGGCATCGGCTTCACCTGGGAGCATCCCGCCCACCTGTACTTCCGCCGCGCGAAGTCGTCCCAGCTGCTGTTCGGCGGCCCGGCCGTCTACCACGAGCGGCTGCTGGCCCGGGCCGGCGTGTGAGGCGCCGGTGAACGCCTCGGGAGGACTCGACGTCGGCCTCTACTTCGACCTGCGCAACCCGCCGCGGTGGCGGCGCGACCCGGCCAGGCTGCACGCCTTCACCCTGGAGATGTGCCAGGAGGCCGAGCACCTCGGGGCCCACTCCGTCTGGCTGACCGAGCACCACCGGTTCGACGACGACTACCTCGCCGCGCCGCTGACGTTCGCCGCGGCGATCGCCGCCCGGACGTCCCGGGTGCGCATCGGCACGGCCATCGTCGTCGCGCCGCTGCACCATCCCGCCGAGATCGCCGAGCAGGCCGCGATGGTCGACCTCGTCTCCGCCGGGCGGCTCGATCTGGGTATCGGCGCCGGCTACCGCGTCCCCGAGTACGCCCTGTTCGGGGCGTCCATGGAACGCCGCTACGGGCAGACCGACGAGCGGGCACGCGAGATCCGCCGGCTGTGGGGACCGGGTGGGGTGACGCCCCGGCCGGTCCAGGAACGGCCCCCGATCTGGATGGGCTACCAGGGCCCTCAGGGGGCACGGCGCGCCGGCCTGCTCGGCGAGCCGCTGCTGTCCGCGGACGCGGCGAACTGGCCGCAGTACCGCGCGGGGCTCGTCGAGGCCGGCCACGACCCGGCGACCGCCCGGATGGCCGGCGGGATCCAGGCGTGGGTCAGCGACGACCCGGAGGCCGACTGGCCGCTGGTCGCCCCCTACCTCGCCTACCAGCAGGACTCCTACCGCCGGCACATGGTCGAGGGCACCGACCAGCCGGAGCCCAGGGCGCTCGACCCGGAGAAGCTGCGGACCCGCTCCGCCCGGATCCTCGGCTACTTCTGGTGCGACACTCCGGAGGCCATCGCCGGGCGCATCTTCGACCATGTGAGCGACGCCCCGGTCGAGACTGTCTTCCTGTGGGCGTCGGTCGGCGGCCAGCCCGAGGAGACCGTCGCCCGCCACGTCCAGACGATCTGCACCCGGCTCGCCCCGCTCCTCGCCGCCGGCCCGGCCACCGGAGGGAGCGCGTCCCGTGCCGATCGCATCACGAGCGCTGTGGAGCGCTGACACGGCCGTCGACCTGCTCGACCGCTCCGCCGGCGCCTGCCGGCGGGAGCAGGCGTCCCGGCTGACGGCCGAGGGCGGGCGCTTCCGGGTCAGATCCAGCCGCGGGCGCGAGCGAGCTGGACGGCCTCGTGCCGGTTGACGGCACTCAGTTTGGCGACAGCAGACGACAGGTAGTTGCGCACCGTACCCCGCGACAGCGACACCCGCGCCGCGATCTCCTCCACC
This sequence comes from Pseudofrankia sp. EUN1h, assembly GCF_001854645.1. Classification (NCBI taxonomy): domain Bacteria; kingdom Bacillati; phylum Actinomycetota; class Actinomycetes; order Frankiales; family Frankiaceae; genus Pseudofrankia; species Pseudofrankia sp. EUN1h. The sequence goes on from NZ_MBLN01000096.1 coordinate 39,907, forward strand.
GGCGCGCCGCCGGCAGCTAGATCGAGTACCTCGGTCTCGCGCGGCGTCAGCGGGCTGTCTCCGGCCGCGATGGCCTCGGCGGCCAGCTCCGGGTCCACGTAGCGGCCGCCGCCGTGCACCACCCGCACCACGTCGGCGAGCACCTGCGCGGACACGGTCTTGGGCAGGAAGCCGCGCGCTCCGGCGGCGAGCGCCCGCTTGAGATAGCCGGGCCGCCCGTGGCTGGTCAGGATCACGTTGGCGCACGTGGGCAGGTCGGTACGCAGCGCCTGGGCGACAGCAATGYCGCCCAGACCAGGCATCTGGAGGTCGAGTAGCGCGACGTCGGGGCGGTGGAGCCGTCCCATCGCCAGCGCCTCCGGCCCGGATGCCGCCTGCGCGACCACCGTGATGTCGTCTTCCATGGACAGCAGCACCGCCAGCGCACCGCGGATGAGGTTCTCGTCATCGGCGAGCAGCACCTTGATCACCGGCCCGCCTCCGCCACGGTAGCCCCGGGCGACGCGGGCGACGCGGGCGGCGATGTCCCGACCAGGGACGTGCCTTCCGCGGCGTCGATGGGGACCGGGAGCCGCGCCTCCAGGACGAAGTAGCCGCCCGGCTCCCGGGCCGCGGTGAGAACGCCGCCCAAGCCGGCGAGCCGCTCCTCGAGGCCGGCGAGGCCGCTGCCCGCCCCAGGGGCGGGGGCCGAGCCGCCCAGCCTGGTGGTGCCCGCCGGGACTGCCGGAACGCCGTCGTTGGCTATCCGCAGCACCGCGGTACGCGCGCGACCGGGGCCGCCGCGCACCTCGAGGTCGATGGTGCAGGTGGTGGCCTCGCTGTGATGGATCACGTTGGTGGTCGCCTCCCGGACGACCCATCCGAGCGTGGCCTGCGCGGAGGCGGGCAGGGCCTGATCACGGCCGTCCCGGCTGACCTCGCCGGTGACCCGGCAGGCCACGCCAGCCGCACGCAACAGCGACCGCGCGCCCGCGAGCTCCGCGCCGAGGTCGGCCCGGCGGTAACCGTCGACCACCGCGCGCATCTCACGCAGCGAATCGTGGGCCACCTGACGGACCTCCAGCATCCGTTTCACGACTCCGGCGTCGCCGCGGGTGGCCAGGCGCGCGGCGAGTTCGCTCTGGACCGCTATCAGCGACAGGTTATGACCGAGGACGTCATGCAGGTCTCGGGCGAACCGCAGCCGTTCCTCCGCTACGGCCAGGCTGGCGTGGACCGCCCGCGACCGGTCGATCTCCCACACCACACCGAGCATCCAGGTCGAGACCCGGTAGGTGAGCGCCACGAACACGACCGTGTACGCGTAAATCACGGCCGCCTCGAACGCCGTCGTGCCCGACGCGTTCCCGGGCCCCGTCGTTCCGGCCCCCACGACCGCGACCAGCCCCCCGGCGACGACGGCGCCCAGCGACACGCAGCCGAGCAGCGCCGGTGTCCGCAGCAGCGGCGCGACCGCCACGGTCAGCATGCCACCGGCGATCATCGCCACGGTGAGCGTGACCGGGACGCCGTCGCCGGGATCGGCGGCGAACCCGGGGACGGCGGCGCCCACCGCGACCACCGCGATGGCGCCCGCCGCGGCCCCGGCAACCAGCCGAGCCGGCGGCCGCGGTCCGCCCAGGTAGGCCGCGAGCCCGGCGCGCAGCAGCACGACACAGGCCACGGCATGCAGCGCGGACACCACCAGGAAACCGGCGGCCAGCGATCCCCAGGCCCCCGCCCGGGAGTTGACCGCGAGCAGCGCCAGCCCCGGCTCGGCGGCGGAGAACAGATAGAGCGGCCACCGGACCATGGCGTCCATGCGCTCGGCGCTGCTCCGCGCGCGCCACCACCGCCACCACCTGGTCATGCGGTCCACACTGTCACGACCACCACGCCTCGGACGGTCGAGCGCGATCTTCCCGCGTCCCGGCCCGGCGGTTGGTCACTGGCGCGGTTCCCACCGGAACCACTGCCGCGCCGCCCAGYCAGCCGCGCCCGCCCACGACACCAGTACCAGGGTCGGCACCGCTGCCGCGCCGAACGACCCGGCGAAGTCGACGATGCGCCCGTCGGTGGCGGTTCCGGTCAGGCCAAGTCGCATCAGGTCGACCACCGGGGTGAGTGGCAGCACCCGGGCGACGGACTGCCACGGCGCGGCCAGGTCGTCCAGGGGGATGAACAGCCCGCACAGAGCCAGCGGCACCAGCAGCACCGGCATGGTCGTCACCTGTGCCAGCTCGACACTGGGGGTCACCGCGGTGCTGAGCGCGGCCAGCAGCACGAACACGACCGTRCCGAGTCCGACGGCGGCCACCACGAGCAGCGGGTTCACCGGCGCGGCCAGGTCGAACAGCGCCGCCGTGGCCACGGCGGCCACCACGATCTGCGCCCAGGCCACCACGATGGCCGGCGCCGCCGTCCCGGCCAGGATTTCGAGGTCACTGGCCTCACCGGCCCGCAGCCGCTTGAGCACCAGGGCCTCACGCCGAGCAACCAGCGTGGTGACGAGGTTGTAGTACACGGCAGCCAGGAGCACGATCGCCGTCAGCGCGGTGATCGCGGCCGCGCCGAGCCCGGCGAACCGGCGGTCCGGGTCCGAGGCCGACATGGCCAGCGGCAGCAGGCTCACCGGGGTTCCGAGAGCGATGAGCAGCGCCACGACGTTCCGCCGGAGCAGCACTGCTTCGGCCCGCCCCAGAGACCTGATCCGACGCGCCGCGCCGGCGCCGACCACTCCTGGCAGCAGGCGCGCCAGCCCGGTTTCGCGGCTCACACCGACATCCTGTCCGGTTGCCGCATCCGCGTTGCCCGCGCCGCCTGGGCTGACCGCACTGCTCGCCCAGGGCGTTCGAACTCGCCGGCGAGGGTCTCCTCGGCCTGGGCCACGGCGAGAAAGGCCTCCTCCAGCGACGCGGACCGGGCGTTGAGGTTGTGCAGGCGTATCCCGTGCCGGTCCCCCCAAGCCAGAAGCACCGCGAGCGTCTGCTGGAGGTCCGCGGTGGTCAGCAGGACCGCGCAGCCGCCCCCACCCCCGCCGCCGTCACCGCCGCCGTCACCTCCGCCGCTGTCACTGCCGCCGCCGTCACCTCCGCCGCTCCCGCTGCCTCCCTTGCCCTTGCCTTTCCGGCGGCCGAGCCACGCCTCGGCCAGGTGCAGCCGCGTGCCGGGCAGTTCCGGTAGCTCGACGGGGAGTTCGGCGTCCAGTTCGAACGAGATGCGGGCGGGTTGCGACGCGACCACCTCAGCCGGCGTGCCGGTCCGCACGAGGCGGCCCCGATGCATGATTGCCAAATGGTTCGCCAGCACTTCGGCCTCCTCGAGGTAATGGGTGGTGAGCACCACGGTGGTTCCCGCCGCGAGCAACTTCCCGATCCCGTCCCAGGTCGCACGGCGACTCTCCGGGTCCAGACCGGTTGTCGGCTCGTCGAGGAACAGCACCTCGGGCCGGCCGAGGATGGCCATGGCGAGGTCGAGCCGGCGCCGCTCACCTCCGGACAGCTGCCGGATGCGGACCGTCGCCCGGTCGCGCACACCGGCGATGTCGAGCGCCTCGGCGACCGGGCGCGGCGACGTCAGCGTGCCGGCCCACGCCCAGGCTGCCTCCGTGACCGTCAGATCGGCGGGAAACGCCCCGGCCTGGAGCATGATCCCGATTCTGGGGCGTACCAGGCGCCGGTCCCGGAACGGGTCACACCCGAGCACCCTGACGGTGCCGGCACTCGGCCTGGCCAGACCCTCGAGCACCTCCAGGGTGGAGGTCTTGCCGGCGCCGTTGGTCCCGAGCAACGCGAACAGCTCGCCTCGACGTACCGAGAACTCCACCCCCTGGACCGCGTCGTAGCCGCGCCTTCCCACCGGGCCATAGCGGCGCCAGAGCTCCGTGACGGTGATGACATTGGTGTCTTCGTCCACAGCATTTAGCATCCGGCAACATCGGCATCACGAACGGTGACGTCGTCACCAGATTCAATGAGCCGCACCCGGGTTCACCCATGACATATGTCAGCGATGGCCAGACGTTTTCGTCGACGCCACGTCGGGCGCACAGGGTGTACGGGTGGGGTCGGCGAGGCTGTTGGGCAGGCGGTGTTGCGTTCTCGACGCCGACGATGGCGTCGTCGACATCGATGTCCCGCCCGTCGCGATCTACTCGGGCGCGAATTAGTCGTGAGATACCGCGTCGACAAAGCCGGTCCGGTATGCCCATACCACCGCCTGGGTGCGGTCCCTGACCCCGAGCTTGCCGAGAATCCGCTTGAGATGGGTCCGTACCGTCTCCACGGAGAGGTTCAGCCGTTCGGCGATCTCCTGGTTCGACAGTCCGTCGGCCAGTGTGAGCAGCACCTGCTTCTCGCGTTCGGTGAGCTGGTCGGCCTGTATCAGTCGCTCCCGGTCCGGTGGGCGGCGGCGAGCGAACTTCTCCAGCAGGCGGCGGGTGACCGCTGGCGCGACCAGAGCGTCGCCCGCGGCTACCGTCCGCACCCCGTCCACCAACTGGTCCGGGGTGGCCCGCTTGAGGAGGAAGCCGTCCGCGCCGGCCGTCAACGCATCCTCGACGATCTCGTCGAGGTCGAACGTGGTCAGAACGAGGATTCTCGGCCGAGGAAGGGGCCAGCTGGCGATCTGGCGGGTTGCCCAGACCCCGTCCCGCCGCGGCATCCGCACGTCCATCAGGACGACGTCGGGGCACTCGCGGCGGGCCAGACGCACCGCGTCCTCACCGGTCGCCGCTTCGCCCACCACCCTGATCCCGGGCTCCGCGTCGAGAAGCGCGCGAAGTCCACTACGCACAAGAACGTCGTCGTCGGCCAGTAGCACATTGATCATGAGATGGCATCGTCGGCGCGGAGCGGAAGCGTGACGAAGACCCGGAACCCGCCCTCGACCGGGCCGGCCTCGAAGGACCCGCCCTCGATCCGTACCCGTTCCCGCATTCCGGCTAGACCCCGGCCCAGCACCGGGCCGGCGAACCCGTCACCTTCATTGAACACTTCGACCGTGACGCGGCCGGGGTCGGCCCGCATTCGTACCTCGATGCGCCCGGTGCTGCTGTGGCGCACGGCATTTGTCAACGCCTCCCGCACCACGCGGTAGACGGTGCGGGCGACATCGGCGGACAGGGCGGGGTCGATCGGCTCCAGCTCCAGCTCCACCACTCTGCCGAGCGCCCGGATCCGGTCGACGAGGCCGGCCAGCTCGACGCCCAGGCCCCCACCGTCGCCGTGCGCGCTCATCCGCTTTTCGTCCCGCGGGTGCAGCAGCCGCAGCAGCATATCCAGTTCACCCAGCGCCTCGCGGCCGACGTTCTCKATGTCGGCGAGGGCCTGGCGCGCAAAACCGGGATTGTCGGCGAAGACCCGGCGGGCGACACCCGCCTGCAGCACCACGACGTTGACCGCGTGCCCGAGCGCGTCGTGCAACTCGCCCGCGAGGCGGGCACGCTCGTCGAACTGCGCCTGTTCCACGGCCAGCTCCCGTTCCCTCGCTTCACCCAGCAGCCGGGCCCGCTGTTCTGTTGCGTAGGCACGGCGAGCCCGAGCGGCATCGCCAGCGATCACTGAGATCAGGAAGCACATCGCGATGCCGCTGAACGTTCCAGCCGTCGGTACGTCACGGTCGAACAGCGCATAGCCGCCCACCGCGGCCGCGGCCAGTGCCGATCCCGCGAGACGCGGCACGAGCCCGCCGGCGGCGAAGACGCCGAACAGCGCCAGCCAGGCCGGCCACTGCACGGCGCCCGTGGCGAAGCCGGCCGCGGAGTTGACCACCACGGCCACCGACGTCACCGCGCTCGCGGCGAGGGGTGCTGAGTGCCGCCATACCAATGACCACGCCGCGCAAGCGACGAGAGCCGCGCCGAGCAGGCCGGCGGGGCGGTGTGGCGGGTCACCCGGCGAGAGCACCGTCGCGGTGACGGTCACGGCCGCCAAGCCCACGGCCAACCAGACGTCGGAGCGCGCGGGGCGGCTCGTCAAGGTGACGAACGCCGCCCGAACATGGCGGTCCCCGCGCACCTTTCGGGTCGAGCGGCGGGCGGCCGGGCCGGCCACGGCTGTGGATGACATAGGTCATGGTGACGGTCGTCGGTCCGCCCGCGCGACCCCCGGTCAGGGCAGCCTCGGGTCACCCGTGCGGGTGATGCGGCATCCCCGGGCGGGCAGCCGGAATCCACCCGCCTGGGGGTCGATCCGGATCGGGCGGGAGATCCAGTGTTGGCGCCATGTCAACGATCGACCGGCCCGCCGCGCCGAGCCGCACCCGCACTGCGGCATTCTGGTGGTTCGCGCTCAGCGCGGTGGCCATCGCGATGTTCGCCCCGCTGCCGTACCTGACCTCGTCGCTGAGCAGTCTGGCCGATGACCAGAGCCGGCTGGCCGCCAACTACGTCGACCGTTCGCTGCCGCTGCGGACCGCGTTCTACCTGCACGTCGTGTTCGGCGGGACGGCCCTGCTCCTGTCACCCATCCAGCTCTCGGCCAGGGTGCGCGCCCGCGCGGCCGGGCTACACCGGGTCGTCGGACGGATCACGATCGCGGCCATCTGCGTCGCGGGCACCGCGGGCGCGGTGCTGGCGCCGGTCAGCCTCGCGGGCGGCGTCGGCACGGCCGGCTTCGGCCTCCTGGCCGTGCTGTGGGTGGTGTTCGCCGTGGCGGCGGCACGGGCGGGCGTCCGGCGGGACATCCGCGCGCACCGGCGCTGGGCGATCCGGACGTTCGCCATGACCTACGCCGCGGTGACCCTCCGCCTGTGGCTGGGCGTGCTGATCGCGGCGCAGAGCGGCATCGCTGGCACCGAGTCCGATCTCGCGTTCGACCGCGCATACCAGGTGGTGCCGTTTCTTTGCTGGGTGCCCAATCTCATCGTCGCCCACTGGGTCATCAACAAGTATGCCGGCCCGGCCACCCCCCGCTCGGTGGCCGGGCCGTGAGCAACCCCGAGGACCTCCCCACACCCGGGGCGTCACCAGGAGCGGAGGCCCGCCCCTTCATCGCCTCACGGCCGCGGATGCCAGCCTCCTGATGGGCTTCGCCCCAGCCGGGGCTCAGGCGGGTTCCTTGGGGAGGGCGAGGACGCGTTCGGCGAGGATGGTGCGCTGGATCTCGTTGGCACCGCCGTAGATGGTCTCGGCACGGCTGTTGAGGAAGCCTCGCTGGAAGCCGTCGAGGGCGTAGCCGTCGCCGACGATCTCCGCCGACGGGCCGAGCAACTGCATCGAGAGCTCGCCGAGCCGCTGATGCCAGGTGGCCCACTGCAGCTTGGAGACGGACGACTCGGAGCCGAGGTCGCCCGTCCGAGTGAGCGTGCCGATCATCCGCAGGTTGGTGTAGCGGACCACCTCGAGGCCGATCCAGACGTCCGCGCTGACCGAGGACGAGCTGCGGCCCACGGCCGTCAGGTGCTCGCCCCCTTTCAAGGTGCCGGTCGTGTGGCGTCAGCCGGCTTGCAGATGTTGCGATTGTTGCGGATACTTCGATTAGAAGACCGTGCGCGATGGTGGAGGTGACGGCGATGCCCGGCCAGGTTGACGGCGCGGCCAGGCAGCAGGGCGCCGAGAGAGAGCTTGCCCTGCGGGCGGCGCGACGCATCGGCGAGTACCTGACGACTCACCCCGGCGAGGGCCCGGTCACGATCAACGGTGAGCTCGCGGGTGACGACGCGCTGGTTGTCCCACGCGAAGCGGCCGTCCTGCTCGCGAAGATCCTCAGTTTTCTCGCCAACGGCGAGGGCGTCCATGTGATCCCCGACTCCGCCGAGCTGACGACACAGCAGGCCGCCGAGTTCCTCAACGTCTCCCGCCCCTACCTGATCAAACTCCTGGAATCCGGCGAGATCCCGTTCCGACTGGTCGGCACCCACCGCCGAGTCAGGTTCCAGGACCTGCGCGCCTACAAGAGCCGTGACGACCTGGCCCGGCGGCGCGCAGCCGATGAACTGACCCAGCTGACCCAGGAACTGGGGTTGTACTGACCGATGACCTTCACGGTGGTCTACGACGCCAATGTGCTCTACCCGAACACGTTGCGCGACCTGCTGATCAGAATCGCCCAGTCGGGCCTGGTCCAGGCCAAGTGGACCAGCCAGATCCTCGACGAGATGGTCACCGCGCTCCGCCGCAACCGGCCTGACATTCCGCCCACGCGCCTCGACCGTCTCCGTGACCTCATGAACGCAGCTGTCCGAGACGCTCTGGTGTCCGGCCACGAGCCGCTGATCGACGGGCTTAAACTCCCGGATCCTGACGACCGGCATGTCCTCGCCGCGGCGGTCAAGACCGGCGCCCAGGTCATCGTCACCCGCAACCTGAAGCACTTCCCCGCCACCGACCTGGAACCGTGGAACATCGACGCCCAGTCGCCCGACACCTTCGTGCTGAACCAGATCGGCGTCAAGGGGCGCGCAGTCGCCGCATCCGTCCGTCAGATCGCCGATTCTCGGACCAACCCACCGGAGTCCATCGACGACGTCCTCGACCAGCTGGAACGCGACGGCCTCGTGGAATCAGTCGCCGCGCTCCGAACGGTATAGCCAATCACCCGGTCGGCACTGCGGCGGCGAGAAGGTGTCCGTCCGGAGGCAGGCCCGCGGCGGCTGCCKGGAAGATCCATGTGGAAGCCGTCGACAGGTACTCCATGGCAGGGTCCTCGAACGTCTCACACCCGCCAGCACGACGACCGTCCCGAAACCTCACCAAACACCCGGCAAGAAAGGAAACCGGATCCGGCCGTCACCCAGGTAGTCCAGATCGCCCTCAACGCCGGCCTTCAGGATGAGACCGTCACCGCCGCCGTGTCCGCCCTCCTACGCGTCCACCGCTGCTGGCCCTGAGCCCGACAAAGCCGCGCCCGTGCCGCCGGGTTAGCGGAGCAGACAGAATCGCCGATGACCGTTCCCTCCCGTCGAGGAGCCACTGGCCCAAGTTGCGGCCGCCGGCGCGCTCGGCGCGTTACTCACCTGGCACTGGTCCTTCTGACCCCGCCGGGTCAGAGCTCAGGTGGCTTCCTTGGGGAGGGCGAGGACGCGTTCGGCGAGGATGGTGCGCTGGATCTCGTTGGCACCGCCGTAGATGGTCTCGGCACGGCTGTTGAGGAAGC